>DATLAW010000176.1:0-20402 GCA_035527255.1 Thermohalobaculum sp.
TCTGACCCAGTTCTGGCAAAGCCCGACCCGGCCGTGGTTCCTGGTGGTCCCGGCGCGGGGCAAACCGGTGGCGGTGATCCCCGGTATCGGCGCGGAGTGCATGGGGCGCACCTGGATCGAGGATATCCGCACCTGGTCCTCGCCCGATCCCGAGGATGACGGGGTCAGCCTGCTGGCGGCAACGCTGCGCGAGGTCGCGGGCGGCGGGCCGGTGGGATTGCCGATGGGCCCCGAGACCCATCTGCGGATGCCGCTGAGCGACTTCGAGCGGTTGAAATCAGCGTTGGCTGGCGTCGAGTTCGCCGACGCGACGGGGCTGATGCGCCGGTTGCGAGTGCTCAAGTCTGAGGCCGAGGTCGCAAAAATCCGGTTCGCCGCACAGGCCGCCTCGAGAGCCTTTGCCCGGGTGCCGGAGATCCTGTCGATTGGCATGAGCGAAAGCGCCTGTTTTCGCGCCTTCAAGATCGCCGCACTTGAGTCCGGGCTCGACGATGTCGCCTATCTGGTTGGTGGCGCCGGGCCGGGCGGTTACGGCGATATCATCTCGCCGCCGTCCGAACGCGTCCTGGCGCCGGGCGACGTGCTGATCCTGGACATCGGCGGGGTTCATGACGGGTATTACTGTGATTTTGATCGAAATTTCGGTGTGGGCTCATTCGCCGACGACGCCCGCCGCGCGCATGATCTGGTGTGGCGCGCGACCGAGGCCGGGCTGGCGGCAGCACGGCCGGGCGCGACCTTCGCTGATCTGTTTCACGCCATGCAGGGGGCGATGTCAGACGGCGGGGCTGGTGACGCTAATGTTGGGCGACTCGGCCATGGCTTGGGGATGCAACTGACCGAGTTTCCCTCGATCACGCCCTGGGACCAGACGGTGCTCGAGCCGGGCATCGTGTTGACGCTGGAGCCCGGGATGGCGTTCTCTCCCGGAAAAATGATGGTCCACGAGGAAAACATCGTCATCCGCGAAGACGGCGCCGAACTTCTGACCGTGCGGGCGCCGCGGGAGATGCCGGTTATCGGCTGAGCCCAGCCTTCTGAATCTCGGCGGTCAGAAAACCGGCGAGCACGCCTGCCACGCATCCCGCAACAGCTTGTCCGCGCCGTGCGGGAGATTGAGGAAGATCAGCCCCGAGCCGGTCATGCCGCGCGCCGGGGCCTCGCGATAGGTGACTTCGTGGCGCAGCATCCCGCCGATTCCGGCGGCCTCGATCGGCCCGGTCAGGGCGGTGTGGCGGGCCTCCGGCAGGATCGGGTACCAGACCATGACCACGCCCTCGGGCCATTTGCGCAAGGTCGCCAGCGCCGTCTCTGCGGTTTGGGCATATTCGCCCTTGATCTCATAGCTCGGGTCGATCAGCGCCAGCCCCCGGCGCGGCTGCGGCGGGCATAGCCCCGGCAACCCCTCATGACCGTCGCGGCGATGGACGGCGATGCCGGGACCAGCGAGGCACTCCTTCAGTGCCGCGTGCTCGGCGGGGTGCAACTCGCACAGAGCGATCCGGTCCTGCAGGCGCAGCAGCGCCTGGGCGATCATTGGCGAGCCGGGATAGGCGTTTGGCCCATGACGGGCGCGGCACCAGCGGAGCGCGCTCCAGAAGGCGCCTTCCGATGCCAAAACCGTCTCCGGCAACTTTCCGATGCCGCGCGCCGCCTCGCCAGTTTTCAGCGCCTCGGGGCTGGCGAGGTCATAGACGGCACGGCCCGCATGGCTCTCGAGATACGAAATCGGGCGAGCCTTGCGGGTCAGCAGCGTCAGCAACTCCGCCAGCGCGATATGCTTGTGCAGATCGGCGGGGCTGCCAGCGTGGTAGGCGTGTTGGTAGGAGAGCATCTTCGCCGTTTCCCCTGTCCCGTATCCCTTTGTAGCCTCACACCCCGGCGAAACCGCGAGGCAGGGCGGCATCATCATCCATCTCGGCCAGGCGGGGCCGGCCGGTGGCCGTGGCGGTGATCGTCGCCTCGACCAGCATGCTCTTGCCCTCGACCGTAGCGTCGCGGATGTCGGCGGCTAGCGTCACATGGACCTCGGCCGCACCCGCCTCGGCGGCAGCGACGCGGGTGGTCACCTCGAGGGCGGCCTCGGCGGCGGCGCGGGCCGCAGCGAAGCTGAGAAAATCCTCGGCGCCGTCCAGCAGATGGGCACGGAAGCGGCCCTCGGCCGGGCAAGTGATCGTGACGCTGCGCGAAATACGGACCCGGCCAACAACGGCACCAACGGCGTTGGCGACATCGGCATGCTCGGGAACCGCATTCTCGGCTCCGAGCAAACCGGCCACCGCCGGGTAATACGTCGGAGCCGACGCCCCAAGCCCGATCAGCGGCACGGTCAGCTCGAGCCGTGGCCGCAGCAGGCGCGAACGACCATTGAGCGCGGCCTGGGCGAGGAAGCTGCGGCTCGGCTCGGCCTGCTCGAATCCGTCCTCGGCGAAGGCTGCGTCCAGCACCAACTCGGCGGATCGGCGTACCAGGGTATCGACAATGCGCTGCGCCAGTTGCTCCGGCCCGGTCGCCACAACCTTGCCGTCATTGCCGCGCTGGCGGGCGAACAGCCGCGCCGCCTTTTGCGCCGCGTCGGCGTCCCATTCGGCATGGATGCCCAGCACATGGGCGGCATCCGACGGGGTCAGCCCCGACACAATCACCAGCCCGCGCGAGATCAGCCGTTTGAGGGCGGTTCGCAGCACCCGGTTGCGCAGCACCACATCTGCGGCCTGTGGGCCATCGGCAAGGGCGTCGAGGATCTCGATGTCGGTGGCGGCAAGCCCGGCCGGGCGCGACTGATCATGGACGACGAGAAAACGCCCATCGAGGTCGCCAACCCGTTCGGCGCCAAGCTGGCGGTCGAGGGTCGTATGGACCACGCTTGGGTGCTGGGACGCCAACAGCGAAACCGGCAGGGCGCGGCGTGGGCCAAGCTCGATGCGGGTCTTCAGCCCAACGGCGGCGAGGTGAACTTCCGAATCGCCGCCCAGGCCATGGGTGGTCATGCCGACCGCCTCGACCATCGTGCGCCAGCCACCAACCCTGGCGCCCTGTGGGTCGAGGCGCGGCTTGCCGCCGGAAAGGATAGCGATATCGGTGGTGGTGCCGCCGATGTCGGAGACCACGGCATTGGGCCGCCCGGTCAGCCATGACGCGCCGACCAGGCTGGCGGCAGGGCCGGAGAGGATGGTCTCGATCGGCCTGAGCCGGGCAAACTCGGCCGAGACCAGCGCGCCGTCACCGCGCACCACCATCAGGGGTGCCGCGATGCCGCGATCGGCCATGATCCGGCCCGCCGACGTGATCAGCCGGTCGATCAGCCCGATCAGGCGGGCATTCAGCAGCGCCGTCAGACCGCGCTTCGGGCCGCCAACCTTGGCCGACAGCTCATAGCTGCAGGTGACGGGGCGGCCGGTCTTTGCCCGGATCAGGTCGCGGGCGGCGATCTCGTGGGCCGGATTGCGCACCGCGAAATAGCCGCAGATGGCGTAGCCCTCGGCGTCCGTCTCGGTCAGCCAGGTCTCGAGCGCCGCGAGATCAGGCGGCGCGACCTGCTCGCCCATCGGGCCGTGGCCGCCCTTGATCAGGATCATCGGATCGCTGCCCAACGCCTCGGCCAGCCCGGAGCGCAGCGCGTCGGCGGCATCGAAGCCGATCATCACCAGGCCGACCCGCCCGCGATTGCCCTCGACCAGCGCGTTGGTGGCAAGCGTGGTGGAGAGCGAGACCATGGCAATCCGATCCGGCCCGATGGCGGCCGCCTGCATGGCCGCATCGATAGCGGCACCGATGCCGCGCGAGAGATCGTCCCGGGTGGTCAGCCGTTTAGCCTTGGCAATGAATGCCACCGGCCCCTGATCGATCAGGGCCTCGTCCAGCAGGACCGCATCGGTATAGGTGCCGCCGGTGTCGACGCCGAGCAGGGCTCGCCGATCGAAGCTGGGCGTTAGGGGCGGACTCATCGGGTAGGCGCAGTCATCGGATAGTCGCAGTCATCGGGCGGGCTCCGTGGCCGGGTTCACGCCCGGCTCATTAGCCGAATTCGCCGATGAATCAACCGCCCGTTTGCGACAAGGCCATTATGCGGCGTGGCTGGCGCCGCTGTTGGCTGCCCACTCGCTGCGCGACAGACGCCGGGCCGACACAACCACCCGGCCAACGCAGTCGCGCACACCGGCCAGCAGGATCCGCGTTTCGGTATCGAGTCGCTGGCCATTTGCCAGCAAATACTGCTCAAGTGCGAACTCGACATTTTCGAGTGGGAGCTGCACCCTGCTCATAACCTCACCAATTTGGTCGAAATCCGGGCCTCGCCGTATGCTGCTCGCCATGTTCTGCCTCGTCTTGCTTACTCTTGTGAGTGCTTGTTTTTGATGACCACAGCATCGATCTCGACAGTTAATGAGACGTGAATACAATATATTGATATTGTCCCAATTCGGTTCAGATTTGACACAACTTCATGATGTTTCCAGTATGTTCTGGGGAAAGGCGGGACATGCGAACGCAAGTGGTGATCATTGGGGCCGGGCCCTCCGGGCTTTTGCTGTCGCAACTGCTCGATCTGGCGGGAATCGAATCGGTTGTCCTCGAACGCCAAAACCGTGCCCATGTCGAGGCGCGGATCCGGGCGGGCGTGCTGGAGGACCAGTTCCAGGCGCTGTTGCGAAAGGCGGGCGTCGCGGCCCGGATGGACGCCGACGGACAGACCCATGACGGCTTGACCATTGCGCGGAGTGAACCCGGGAAGGATCAAAGCCTGCGCATCGATCTGGCCGGGCTGACCGGTGGGCGCAGCGTCCGTATCTGGGGCCAGACTGAGCTGACCCGTGACCTGTTCGCCGCCCGCGAGGCGCGGGGCGGGGTGGTGCTGGACGAAGCGGCGGATGTCATGCCGCATGGCATCGATGACGACCGCCCTTGGGTCACATTCCAGCGCGGCGGCGCCAGCGGGCGGATCGACTGCGATTTCATCGCCGGATGTGACGGCTTCCACGGCATCAGCCGCCGCTCGATCCCACCGTCCCGGCTGGAGACCTGGGAGCGGGGCTATCCGTTCGGCTGGCTCGGTGTCCTGTCGGAGACACCGCCGGTATCGCACGAGTTGATCTATGCGGGCAGCCCACATGGATTCGCCCTGTGCTCGATGCGCTCGGCGCGGCTCAGTCGCTACTACCTGCAGGTGCCGGCCGGAACCGACCCGGCGGACTGGCCGGACCATCGGTTCTGGGACGCGTTGCGGGCGCGGTTGCCGGATGCGGTAGCCAGCTCCCTGATCACCGGCCCGTCGATCGAGAAGTCGGTCGCACCACTGCGCAGTTTCGTCGCCGGGCCGATGCGCCACGGGCGGCTGTTCCTGGCCGGAGACGCCGCGCATATCGTGCCACCGACCGGCGCCAAGGGTCTGAACCTGGCGGGTTCGGACATCCACTATCTCAACGAGGCGCTGATCGGCTGGTACCGCCAAAACGATCCCGCCGGGCTGGAGACCTACTCGGAGCGGGCCATGGCACGGGTCTGGAAGGCGCAACGGTTTTCGTGGTGGATGACGCGGCTGTTGCACCGCTTTCCCGAGGACCCGCCGTTCGAGCACCGGTTGCAGCAGGCGGAGTTTGACTACCTGGCGCAATCGCCGACCGCTCAGGCCGGTTTGGCCGAGAATTACGTTGGATTGCCGTATGAAGCGCCGGACCGCCCGAGTCGCTGAACTGCCAGGAAAGGCTGGCGAAACGCACGAATCTTATTCCACCCTTCGGAATACCACCCTATTTTCAGCTATCGCGCAGGCGGTTTGGTGAATTGACCACTCGCCTTTCAGGCTGGCATCGTTATAGCTGAATGCACGAAGGACTGGACTGGCGACTTGTTGCCGTTGCATCCTATCCGATGAGTACCCTCATTGCCGGGCAACCTGGCAATGTGGTTCCGTCCGCGAGGCTGGGTCGCTAGAAGCCCATATCCCTCGTATCAGGCCGGACCTTAGCCTGCCCACTCGGCTCTGCCTCGTGGGTGAAGTTCAATTGTGCAGACCAGGGAGGAAGCACATGACCAAATCCGTAACAGACCAGGTGGCATCACGCCGCAAATTCCTCAAGGGCGGGCTGG
Source organism: Thermohalobaculum sp. (assembly GCA_035527255.1). Taxonomy (GTDB): domain Bacteria; phylum Pseudomonadota; class Alphaproteobacteria; order Rhodobacterales; family Rhodobacteraceae; genus Thermohalobaculum. The sequence continues at coordinate 6,091 of DATLAW010000176.1, forward strand.
TGGCTGGCGCCGCCGCCGCGACGCTCGCAGCACCCAGCATTTCCCGCGCCCAGACAGTAAATCTGAAGATGCAAGCAGCCTGGGGCGGCGGAATTTTCCTCGAGAATGCACAGTCCTATGTCAATCGCGTCAATGCGATGGCCGGCAAGGATCTGCAGATCGACCTTCTGTCGGTCGACTCGGTCGTGAAGACCAGCCAGATGCAGGACGCTGTTCACCGCGGTGTTCTTGATGCGGCGCACTACGTGCCGGCCTACTGGTACTCGAAATCCAAGACCGCATCGCTGTTCGGCACCGGCCCGTGCTTTGGCTGGTCGTCCCAGGAAGTTCTGGGCTGGGTCCACTATGGCGGTGGCCAGGAGCTGTTTGACGAGCTGATGGCCTCGCTGGGCCTGAATGTCGTATCGTTCTTCAACAGCGCGATGCCGGCACAGCCGCTGGGCTGGTTCAAGGAAGAGATCACAGACGCGGCCCAGATGAAGGGCCTCAAATACCGGACCGTTGGCCTGGCCGCCGACGTCATGCTGGAAATGGGGATGTCTGTTGTTCAGCTTCCCGGCGGCGAAATTCAGCCGGCGATGAAGTCCGGCCTGATCGATGCGGCCGAGTTCAACAACCCGACCTCGGATCGTGACTTCGGTATGCAGGATGTCTCGAAGCACTACATGTTGGCCTCGTTCCATCAGTCACAGGAGTTCTTCGAGGTCACCTTCAACAAGAAGACCTACGATGCACTGCCGGCCGAGTTGCAGTCGATCCTGAAGTATGCGTCCGAAGCCGAGAACTCAAACTTCTATTGGCACAACACGAAGCGCTATTCCGACGATCTGATCAAACTGCGCGACGAGCAGGGCGTGAATGTCCATCGGACGCCGGACTCGGTAATGGCCGCACAGCTCGAGGCTTGGGATGTGGTTGTCGAGCGGCTGTCCGGCGAGGACCCGTTCTTCGCCAAGGTCATCGCATCGCAGATGGCCTATGCGAAAGATGTGATGAACTACCTGAACCTGAACCAGCCGGACTACAAGCTGGCCTACAAGCACTACTTTGGCTGAGTAGGCGCGGAAAATACTGAATGATGACCGGGGGCCGTATATCGGCCCCCGGTTACTATCAAACGTGACGGTGGCAAACGCCACGGCGGAGGCAGAAGTGACGAAGTTCATCTACACGGTCGAGGGGCTGAGCATCCGGGTCGGGCGAGCCTTTGGCTGGTGCATCCTGATCCTGACGCTATCGGTCTGCTATGAAGTCTTTGTCCGATATGTTCTGAATTCGCCGACAGTTTGGGCCTTTGACATGATGGTCCAGATGTACGGGGCGCTGTTTCTGATGGCCGGACCCTATGCACTGGCCCAGGACGGCCATGTGCGCGGCGATGTGCTGTACCGGCTGTTCACGGTGCGCTGGCAGGCCCGAGTGGACTTTGTCCTGTATCTGCTGTTCTTTTTTCCGGGGATGATGGCGCTGTTCTGGTACGGCGCCGAGATCGCTTCGGACAGCTGGCGCTACAAAGAGGTCAGCTGGAACAGCCCGGCCAGAATCCAGATCTATTTTTTCAAAACCCTGATCCCAATCGCCGGCTTCCTGCTGATGCTGCAAGGCCTGGCGGAGCTGATGCGCTGTTGGAATGCGATGAAAACCGGGGTGTGGATGCAGCGTCTCGACGACGTCAAAGAAACCGAAGATTTGCTGAAGTATCACGCCGACAACGCCAGCTCCTGACCTGACAGCGCGACGAACGCTCCGATAGAGAGACGAAAATGACCAATCCCGAAGTCGCCATCTTCATGCTGTGCCTGTTTATCTTCCTGGTGCTGCTTGGCTTTCCGATCGCTTTTACCCTGTTGGCGATGGGCGTCGCGTTTGGCTATTACGCTTACTATAAAGGCGGCATCGAAACGCTAGCGGATGTATTTGATAACAATATTTTCTATCTGCTGAACCAGAATACCTACTCGGTCATGGAAAACGATACGCTGGTCGCTGTGCCGCTGTTCCTGTTCATGGGGTATGTGGTTGAGCGCGCCAACATCGTTAATCGGCTGTTCTTCTCCTTGCAAATGGCCGCCCGCAACCTGCCGGGGTCTATGGCTATCGCTGCCTTGATTACCTGCGCCGTGTTTTCCACGGCGTCAGGGATTGTCGGCGCGGTGGTGACCCTGATGGGACTGCTGGCGTTCCCGGCAATGGCCAACGCGAACTACGACAAAAGCTTTGCCTCGGGCGTGATCTGTGCCGGCGGTACGCTGGGCATCCTGATCCCGCCGTCGATCATGCTGATCGTCTATGCGGCGATCGCCGAGCTTTCGCCTTTGCGGCTTTATGCGGCGGCGGTGTTTCCGGGCCTGATGCTGGCGGGCCTGTATATCGTTTACGTGATCACACGGGTTCTGATTAATCCCTCGCTGGCCCCGAAACCCAAGCTGGAGGACATTCCGCCGACGGCAAAAATCTATATGGATCTGCTGGTGTCCTTCGTGCCGCTGACACTGTTGATCGCGTTGGTCCTTGGCTCCATTCTTGGCGGCCTGGCGACACCGGCCGAGGCAGCGGCGATGGGTGCGATGGGCGGATTGGTGCTGGCGGCGATTTATCGGTCGCTGAACTGGAGAATGTTGAAGGAAAGCGTGTTCCTGACGGCGAAGGCGACGGCGATGGTCTGTTGGCTGTTTGTCGGCTCGTGGACCTTCGCATCGGTGTTTTCCTACCTGGGCGGGCACGACCTGATTGCGGCCTGGGTGCTGGGGATGGAGTTGGAGCCCTGGCAGTTCCTGGTGATGGCGCAGTTGATCATTTTCTTCCTGGGCTGGCCGCTGGAGTGGTCGGAGATCCTGATCATCTTCGTGCCGATCTTCCTGCCGATGCTGGATGTGTTCGGGATCAATCCGTACTTCTTCGCGATGCTGGTGGCACTGAACCTGCAAACCTCGTTCCTGACTCCGCCGATGGCGATGTCGGCCTATTATTTGAAGGGGGTGCTGCGAAGTCAGATCGAGTTGATGCAGATCTTCAGGGGCATCATGCCGTATCTGGCCATCGTGATTTTCAGTATGGCGCTGATGTACCGGTTCCCGGGTATCGCACTTTGGCTGCCGGACTATCTGTTCGGCGCATACCAGCCTTGATCCGGGGCTGAAGACCTTGACCATGCACGATACCCTGCCCGCCAACGCGTTGCCCGCCGTCGAGGCTGCCCGGAAGATCCGGGAAGGGTCCCTGACCTCGGTGGCTCTGGTCAAGGCGTGCCTTGCGAAGATCGCCGATACCGACGGCCAGCTGAAGGCGTGGGTCCATCTGGACCCCGAGCACGCGCTTGCCCAGGCCGCGGAGCTGGACGCCATCCGCCGGGCCGGCCGCCCGGTCGGGCCGCTGCATGGCGTGCCGGTCGGCCTGAAGGACATCATCGACACCCGCGATTTCCCAACCGAGCGTGGGACGCCGATATTCGCCGGCCGTCGCCCCGATATGGATGCAGCCCTGGTCGAACGCCTGCGCGAAGCGGGCGCAGTCATTTTAGGCAAGACCGCCACGACCGAACTGGCTTTCGTGCACGCCGCCGAGACCCGCAACCCACACGCCCCGGACCACTCGCCTGGAGGGTCCTCCAGTGGCTCCGCCGCCGCCGTTGCCGCCTATCATGTCCCTCTGGCAATCGGCACCCAAACCAACGGATCGGTTGTCCGCCCGGCCAGCTTCTGCGGGGTCTACGGGTTCAAGCCGACCCGTGGCGTGATTTCGCGGCGTGGACTATTGCAAACCTCGGTATCACTGGATCAGGTCGGGGTCTTCGGCCGCACGCTGGAAGATGTAGCGCTTCTGGCCGATGTGATCGGCGGCTACGACGCCCTCGACACCTGGAGCTATGCCAGACCGCGCCCGAAAATGCTTGAAGGCAGCCGCGCCGATGTCCCGGTCGAGCCGAACTTGGTATGGCTCGACCTGCCCTATCACGACCGGCTTACCGACGACGCCCGCGCCGGAATGGAAGAAGTTATCGTCGCGCTGGGGGCCAGGGTCGAGCGCCTTCCAGTCTCGCCGAATCTGATCGGGCTGGTGGATGTCCAGCGGGTGATCCACGAATACGAGATCTGCCATCATTTGGAGAGCGTGTTCACCGGGCATTGGGACGTGGTAAGCGCCACGCTGCAGCCGATCATCGAGCGCGGCCGCACCATCAGCGAGGCGCAATATCAGGAAGCGCTGGAGGTCATGGCCACCGGCGTCAGTTTCTTCGCCGAGTTCTTCCTGGATTTCGACGCGATCCTTGCCCCGAGTGCGGCCGGTGAGGCCCCGAAATTTGGCACTGGTACAGGTGACCCGGTGTTCTGTACAATCTGGACATTGTGTGGCCTGCCATCGCTGAATTTGCCGCTGCTGGTCGGCGAGAATGGCCTTCCGGTTGGCGTGCAACTGGTTGGCGCCGCCGAGCGGGATGATCGCCTGTTGAGAACCGCCAACTGGATGCAAAACGCGCTGAACGCGGATATGAACTGATCGAACCGGAGGTTTGGAGATGTTTTCGAACACAACCAAGATAATTGTCGGGCTGATTGCCGCCGTGATGATGGCTACATTTATCATCGGCCTTGCACACAGCATCTCGACCGGGTTCGCCGGGTTCTGGGGTGGCCTGCCGTTCTGGGTCATTTCGATCTCTGTGTTGATCTTGGTGATTTATAATTACTGGGAAGATTGCATCCGGAAGCCTTAAGACAATGGCCGCAAAGCCTGTCCTCCTGATCACCCGGCGGCTGACCGACGCGGTGCAGGCGCGTGCGGCGCGCGACTACGAGACGATCTTCAACAACGAGGACCGGGTGTTCTCGCGCGACGAGCTGGTCGCAAAATGCCAGTCGGTCGATGCGGTGCTGCCCTGTCATTCCGAGATATTCGATGCCGGGGTGATTGGCGCCCTGCCGTCGCGCCTTCGGGTGGTCGCCAACCATTCGGTCGGGGTTGATCATTGTGATCTGGCCGCTGCCAAGGCCAAGGGACTGATTGTCACCAACACCCCCGATGTGCTGTCGGACGCCACCGCAGAGATCGCCATTCTGTGCATGCTGGGCGCGGCGCGGCGTGGCGCGGAGGGCGACCGAATGGTCCGCGAGGGGCGCTGGGACAGTTGGTCGCCGGCCTTCATGGTCGGGCGTCAGGTCACCGGCAAACGCTTCGGTGTCGCCGGGATGGGCCGGGTCGGGCAGGTCACCGCCGACCGGGCGCGCGGCTTCGGCATGGAGGTCCACTACCACAACCGCCACCGCCTGGCACCGCAACTTGAGAAGGGTGCGGTGTTCCATGACACGATCGAGGGCCTGCTGGCGGTCTCCGATGTATTGTCGCTGCATTGCCCGGCGACCGCGGAAACCCGCGGCATGATGAACGCTGCCGCCTTCGCCCGGTTGCCGCAGGGTGCGATCCTGGTGAATACCGCGCGTGGCGCGCTGGTGGATGAGGATGCATTGGTGGCGGCGCTTACATCGGGCCGGCTGTGCGCCGCCGGGCTGGACGTATTTTGCACCGAACCGGGCGGCAATCCGCAGCTGGCGGCGCTGGATAACGTGTTTCTTCTGCCCCATATCGGCTCGGCGACATCCGAGACCCGCGACGCCATGGGATTCCGGGCGCTCGACAACATCGACGCGGTCTTCGCCGGACGGGTACCGGGCGACCGGGTGGCCTGAGGTATGTGGCGCCGCCGCGATGTGCTGGGGCTGATCGGGGCGGGGGTCGTCCTGCCCACCCAAACACTGTCCGCCGCAACTCCGATCACCTTGACCGCCCGCCCCGGCATGGCCCGACTGGCGCCGCCGGACATGCCGGAGACCGCGATCTGGGGTTATGGCGGCGGCGTGCCCGGCCCGACCTTGCGGGTCCGGCAGGGCGAGCGCGTGCGGGTGACTTTGCGCAACCAGCTGGCCCAACCCTCGACCATCCACTGGCACGGCGTGCGTATCGATAACGCCATGGACGGAGTGCCCGATCTAACCCAGAAGCGGGTCGCGCCGGGCGAGGACTTCCTCTACGATTTCGTGGCGCCCGACGCCGGGACCTACTGGTATCACCCGCACAACCGGACCTGGGAACAACTGGCCCGCGGCCTGTATGGCGCGTTGATTGTCGAGGAGGCGCAGCCGCCAGCGGTTGACCGCGACTTGCCGATGCTGCTGGACGACTGGCGCCTGACCGGTGCGGCGGCGATCGACGAGGCCAGCCTTGGCGCGATGCGCGACTGGGCCCATGGTGGGCGGATCGGCAACTGGATCACGGTGAACGGCGAAGGCGAGGCGGTGCTGCCGGTGCAGCGCCATGAGCGACTGCGGCTGCGGCTTTGCAATACGGCGAACGCACGGATATTCGAGCTGGCCCTGAAGGGGCTGGCGGGTTGGCTGGTGGCGTTGGACGGCCAGCCGGTGCCGCCGGAGGCCGTGCCCGAGCGGCTGACATTGGGTCCGGCACAGCGTGCCGACCTGATCGTCGATGTCACGGCTGACGGGGGCGCCGAGGCGGCGCTGGCGATTGTCGAGGGCGAGGGCGCCTTTGCGGCGGTGCTGTTTCCGGTCTCCGGGATGGCGCGGCCTGCCCCGATGCCGCCACCGACGGCCCTGTCGCCCAACTCGGTGGCCCTGCCCGGTGATCTGGTGGGTGCCGAGAGTGCCGATCTGATCATGGAGGGCGGCGCCATGGGCGGCATGGCCGGGGCAACGCTGCGTGGCCAGAAGATGCCGATCCGCGAATTGGCGCAGAACGGTATGGCCTGGGCTTTCAACGGCGTCGCCGGGATGCCGGACGCGCCGCTGCTGCGGGTCGATCGGGGGCGCACGGTGCGGCTGAGGATGGTCAACGACACCGCCTGGCCCCACGCCATGCACCTGCACGGCCACCACTTCCAAACCGTCACGGGCGACCACGCCACCGGCCCGCTGCGCGACACCTTGCTGGTCCAGCGCGGCGAAACCGTCGAGGTCGCCTTTGTCGCCGACAATCCCGGCAACTGGCTGCTGCATTGCCATATGGTCGAGCATGCGGCGGCCGGGATGATGACCTGGTTGCGGGTGGGTTAGTGGATAGAACCCGACGCTCGGCACCCATGGCGCAAACACGCGCTCGACTTTGCCATTGGTCCGCAGTTGACCCAAAGAGGTTATCGACTTCGTACGACATGGAGAGCCAGTAAGCGGGGTTGAGCTGGCTTTGGCCATCTAAGCGCAAAGGAGGGCCGCGCCCTTCCTCGGGTGGGCGCATACGGCCTTTGTGCTTGTCACTTTATGGCGGCAGCACCTTGTAACCCCTGAGCTTTGTGCGAGGTTGCAAATGCGCCCTCCCGGGGGGAGGAAGGGCGCGGCCCGGCGGGCTTCGCCCTTGGTTCCGGGCCAGGGGCGTGGATGCGCAGGTCCGCAAAGGGCTCACAGCCAACAATTTGGGTCAACGTCGCTTAACTAATCTGATGGGAGCCAAACGTTTGATTTCGACGGTGGCCTTCAAACCAACCCAGTCGCGCGCGATGGCTTCAAGTTCGAACATCCCCGCCCGCGACTTTCCCGGACGCCGCGCAACATGCGATGTTGCGCTGCTGATCCGGGATCCCGACGGTCAGCACTCAGCGGCGCGAGGTCCCGGGTCTGAACCGCATCAGGGGTCAGGAAACCGCGCCGGGGCCAGCGCCGACTGGAACCAGCACACAAAGCTGCGGATCGAGAATACCGGCAGGCCGGTGACGCGGCGAACATCGGCCGCATAGGGCATCATGTTGGTGCACTCCAACAGGATCGCCCCGAGGTCCGGATGCGCCGCCTGAAAGTCCCGTGCGGCGCCCGCAAGGTCGGCCCGCGCGGCCTCGACGTCCAGCCGTGGCTCATCGTCGAGGATGACCCGGGTGAATTCGGTGCCTCCCTCGGTGCCCCAAACCGGCGTGTCTGCCGCCACGCCGATGCGTGACAGATGCTCGGGCACCAGCGATTCTTTTGAGATCGTCAGCACGCCGACCCTGCGGCCGGGAGGCAACAGGCGCTGGATCATCGGCGCCTGCATCAGCGAGGAAGTGGCGACCGGCACGCCCAGCGCTTCTGCCAGTTCCGCCTGCATCAAGGAGAGGAACCCGCAAGTGGTGGTGATCCCGTCCGCCCCGTCCGCCACCATCTCGCGCCCGGCGGCGATGAACGCATCCAGCAGACCCTCAGCCTTGCGGCGCACGACCAGGTCGGGCGTCGCCCCACGGGCGGTTCTGTAGAGCACAGGGAAAGGCCAGGTAAGCGCGTTGCCCATGTCGCCGGGGATACGCGGAAAGCGGGTCTCCAGCATCAGGATACCGATGGTTGCGCCGTAAACTGTCTTTCCGCCCTCGGCGATCATTGTTCGCTCGATCATGCTATTGACTAGGGCTATCATTCCGTCGAGCGTCGGCGAAACACAAGAGACCAATCGAGGGAATGCCATGAGAGGCGGCGCAAACCAATCCAACGGCGCGGAAGCCATGGTGTGGATGCTCGCCGGACACGGCGTTAAGCACATCTTCGGCCTCTGCGGCGATACCTCGCTGCCGTTCTACGATGCTCTGGCCCGGCTCGACCACGGCATGACCCATATCCTGACCCGCGACGAACGCCACGCGGGGTATATGGCGGATGCCTATGCGCGGGTAACCGGCCGCGTTGGCATCTGCGAGGGGCCATCCGGCGGCGGGGCGACCTACATTCTGCCGGGGCTGATCGAGGCCAATGAAAGCTCGGTGCCGGTGCTGGCGATCACCACCGATGTGGCTACCACCTCGGCCGGCCGGTTCCCGCTGACCGAGCTGGATCAGGAGGCATTGTTCCGGCCGCTGACCAAATGGAATGGCGTGTTGCGCGACGCCGGCGCCCTGCCCCGCATGGTCCGCCGGGCGTTTCGCGAGATGACCACCGGGCGGCCGGGGGCGGCGCATTTATCTCTGCCGTTCGACGTGCAGAAGGCGCCTGTGCCGGAGGACGAAATCTGGGCTGATGGGCGCTTTGGCAATTTTCCGGCGCTGCGAACGGCGCCCGACCCGACCGACGTCGAGCGCGCCGTCGCGGTTTTGGCTGCGGCGCGACGGCCGGTGATCATCTGCGGTGGCGGCGTGGTGTTGGCTGGCGCCGAGGCGGCTTTGCAACGCCTTGCCGAGGGGCTGGGGATTGCTGTCGCGACCACCGTCAGCGGGCAAGGCAGCATGGCCGAGACCCATCCGTTATGCCTCGGCGTCGTCGGCTCCAATGGCGGTCGGCCGGAGACCCGGGCAGTGGTCGATGCCGCCGACTGCGTGGTGTTCGTCGGTTGCCGCGCCGGGTCGGTCACCACCGAGCGCTGGCGCTCGCCGGGGACCGACGCGCGGATCATCCACATCGACAGCGACTCCAGCGTCATCGGTGCCAGTTACCGCACCGATGCCGCAATCTGCGCCGATGCTCGGCTGGCACTGGAGGTGCTGGTGGACGCCGCCGCACTGCCAGCGTTCGATGGTGCTGAGGCTACGGTCGCCATGGCATGGGCAGCCAAACGCGCCCATTTCCAACCGCTGGCCGACAGCATGGCGACCCCGATCCTGCCCGAGCGCGTCATCGCAACCCTGAATCGGTTGCTGCCCGATGACGCGGTGATTTGCGCCGATCCGGGCACGCCGTGCCCTTACTTTTCGGCCTATTACACCATCCGCAAGCCAGGGCGGCATTTCATCACCAACCGGGCCCACGGCGCGCTGGGTTATGCGCTGGCCGCTTCGGTTGGGGCGCAGATTGGGCGGCCCAACGCGAAGGTGGTGGCCGCCATGGGCGACGGCAGCTTCGGCATGTGCGTTGGCGAACTCGAGACCATTGTTCGCCTCGGCCTGCCGATAACCGTGGTGGTGTTCTCGAACAGCGTCTATGGATGGATCAAGGCCGGGCAGAAAACCGGCTTCGATGCGCGCTATTTCTCGGTCGACTTTACCCGCACCGACCACGCGGCGGTGGCCGCTGCCTATGGGGTGAAAAGCTGGCGGGTCGAACAGCCGGGCGACCTTGAAGGCGCGCTCAAGGCCGCCATCGCCCATGACGGACCGACATTGGTGGACGTGATCGCACAACCGTTGCAGGATGCGGCGGCTCCGGTCAGCGAATGGGTGGCATGATGAAGGTTATTGTTGTTGGTGCCGGCATCACCGGCGTCTCGGCAGCCGAATGGCTGCGCCGCGACGGCCATGCGGTGACGTTGATCGACCGGGTGCGACCCGGCGACCCGGAGCAAACCTCGTTTGGCAACGCCGGCATCCTGGCCCGGGCCGCGGTGGTGCCAGTGCCGGTTCCGGGGCTGATCTGGAAGGCGCCGGGGATGCTGCTGAACCCGGACTCACCGCTGTATCTGCGCTGGTCCTACCTGCCCCGGCTGCTGCCCTGGTTGATCCCCTATCTGCGCAATGGCCGCCGCCACCGGGTCAAGGAGATCGCGCGGAGCCTGGCGGCGCTGGTCGGAGATTCGGTCGACCAGCATGTGTCGCTGGCCAAGGGCACCCCGGCGGAGCGGTTCATTCAGCATGGCTACTACACCGCGATCTACCGCGACCGAGCGGCGTTCGAGGGTGATGGGTTCGGCTTTGCGCTGCGCAAGGAGCATGGTTTCGAATGGGAGGAGTGGGACAGCGCGAGGCTGCATGAGTACGACCCGGAACTATCGCAGAACTATGGCTTCGCGGCTGCGCTGAAGGATCACGGCTTTATCACTTCGCCATCCGGCTATGTGGCGGCGCTGGCCGAGCATTTCGAGCGTGAGGGCGGCATATTCCTGCAAGGTGAAGTCGCCGATATTGCCCAAAGCGACGGTGGCCACGCCGTGGTCACAATGGCCGGCGGCGCGCAGCGCGAGGCCGACCGGGTGGTTTTGGCCGCCGGGGTCTGGTCAGGCAAGCTGGCGGCCAAACTGGGTCACAACGCGGCGATGGAGGCCGAGCGCGGTTATCACCTGATGCTGTCCGGCGTTTCGCACAAACCGCCGGGGCCCTACATGGTCGGCGATGCCAAGATGGCGGTGACACCGATGGACGACGGGCTGCGCTTTGCCGGGACGGTGGATTTCGGCGGCCTCGACGCGCCACCGCAGAAGGCGCCGCTGGAGGGTATCCGCAAGCGGGTCAAGCAATTGTACCCCAATCTCCGATGGGACGGTGAAACAACCTGGATGGGGCAACGACCCTCGACCGTCGACAGCTTGCCGCTGATCGGACCATCGCCGAAATCGCCATGTATCCATTTCGCCTTCGGTGGCCAGCATCTGGGGCTAACCATGGGGCCTCGCGTTGGCCGGATTACCGCCGATATGATCGCCGGGCGCAAACCGAACATTGACATCGCCGCCTACAGGGTGGACCGTTTCGACCGGAGCTAAAATCAACGTGTTCCAAAATAGGGAGAGAATAAAATGAGAAAGCTGTTCGGACTGGCCACCGGCCTGGTCCTCGCCGCAGGTGCGGCCCAGGCGGAGAACTGGGACATGCCCATGGCCTATGCGGATTCGAACTACCACACTGCGGTCGGCAAGGTCTTCGGGCAATGCGTCGGCACCGCGACCAGCGGCGAGATTACCATTACCGTTCATGGCGGTGGATCGCTGTTCAAGGGCAATGACATCAAACGCGCGGTGCAAACCGGCCAGGCCCCGATCGGTGAGCGGCTGTTGTCGGCACACCAGAACGAGAACGCGATCTTCGGCTTCGACTCGGTGCCGTTCCTCGCCACCAATTTCGATGACTCGGCAAAACTGTGGGAAGCCGCAAAACCGGCGATCACCAAGATCCTCGACGAGCAGAACCTGGTGCTGCTTTATGCGACGCCGTGGCCGCCGCAGGGTCTGTATTTCAAGAAGGAAGTGAACTCGGTCGCCGACATGGCGGGGGTTAAGTTCCGCTCGTACAACACCGCGACGGCACGGCTTGCCGAGCTGACCGGCATGTTGCCGGTGCAGATCGAGGCCGCCGAGATCAGCCAGGCCTTCGCAACGGGTGTCGCTGAATCAATGATCTCGTCGGGCGCCACCGGCTATGACCGCAAGGTCTGGGAGCATCTGACCCACTTCTACGAAGTCGATGCCTGGATGCCGCGCAATACAGTGTTCGTGAACAAGGACACTTGGGGCGGCGTCTCCGACAAGAACAAGGCCGCGATCCAGGGCTGCGCCGAGCTGGCCGCCTATGCCGGCCATTGGCGCGCGGTGCAGTACACCGACTTTACGCTGAAAGGCCTGCGTGACGGCGGCATGACCGTGCAGAAGGCGGGCGAGAAGCTGACGGCTGACATGAACGAGATCGGCAAGACCATGTCCGCCGAATGGACCGAGGCTGCGGGCGCCGAGGGCAAGGCGATCATCGACGCCTTCATGGCGCAGTAGTCCAGCCAATTCCCCCTCCCGGTTCTCGGGAGGGGGCACCCCCTTAGAACTCCTCCATCCGGCGAGAGGCCAGGCTTGATGCTGCGAACCGTCCGGCGAAGTCTCGATGCGGTCTATCTTGCCGGCGGCATTCTTGGCTCGCTGTTCCTGATTGCCATTCTGGCTCTGATCGTGGCGCAAATGACGGCGCGATGGACCGGGCATGTCTTCCCTGGCGCGACCGACTACGCCGGCTATTCGATGGCCGGGGCCAGCTTCATGGCGTTGGCCTATGCGATGAACCGTGGTACCCACATCCGCGTTAACCTGACGCTGTCGCATCTCGGCCGCTGGCGCCGCCACGGCGAGCTTTGGTGCTATGGGATCGGCGCGCTGATCGCGGTGTTCTTCGCCCGCTACGCGATCAAGGGCACCTATATCTCGCACAAGCTGCGCGATGTCAGCCAAGGCCTCGACGCCACGCCAGTTTGGATCCCGCAACTGGTGATGTCGATCGGCACCTGCCTGCTGGCGCTGACCATGATCGACCATTTCATCAGGCTGTTGTTCTCGGACCACAAGGGCATTGAGGGCGAGCGGGAGTGGTCCGACAGCCCCACCGAGCGGCGCTGGATCAGGCTGGCCGCCTGTGCTGCATTCGTGCTGATCGCCTTCGTCCCCATCGCCTATTTCAAGGGCCTGGACGCGGACGTGATCGTCAAGACCAGCCTGTTCCTGTTTATCCTTTTCTTCCTGCTCGGGTCGGGCGTCTGGGTCGGGTTGGCGCTGATCGGCGTCGCCTATTTCGGCGTCTCCGGTTTTACCTCGCGCCCGGCTGGCGACGCGATGATCACCACCATCTGGACCTCATCGTCGAGCTGGACCCTGACGGCGCTGCCGCTGTTCATCTGGATGGGCGAGGTGCTGTTCCGATCCCGGCTATCGGAGGACATGTTCCGCGGCCTCGCCCCGTGGATGGCGCGGCTGCCGGGGGGGCTGCTGCACACCAACGTGGTCGGCTGCACCATTTTCGCCGCGGTCTCCGGCTCGTCCGCCGCCACCCTGACCACGGTCGGCAAGATGTCGATCCCGGAATTGCGCAAGCGTAACTACCCGGAGTTCATGACCATCGGCACCCTGGCCGGCTCGGCCACCCTGGGGCTGATGATCCCGCCCTCGCTGACGCTGATCGTCTATGGCGTCACCATCAACGAATCGATCACCAAGCTGTTCATCGCCGGCATCATTCCCGGCCTGGTGCTGGCGCTGATGTTCATGGGCTATGTCGCCGCCTGGCACTATCTGCGGCCCGACCAGCGGCCTGAGCCGGAACCGCATATGCCGTTACGCGAAAAACTGTGGAACTCGCGCTTTCTGGTGCCGGTGGTTGTCCTGATCATGTCGGTGATCGGCTCGATGTATACCGGCGTCGCGACGCCGACCGAGGCTGCCGCTATCGGGGTGATCGGCGCCATGGTGCTGGCGCTGATACAAGGGTCGCTCAACTGGCAAAGCTTCACCGAAAGCCTGATGGGCGCCACCGCGACCTCAGCGATGATCGCGATGATCCTGATGGGTGCGGCCTTCCTGTCGCTCAGCATGGGTTTCACCGGGTTGCCCCGGGCGCTGGCGGAATGGATCGCGTCGATGCACCTTTCGGTGTTCGTGCTGATCGGGGCGCTGACGATTTTCTACATCGTCATCGGCATGTTCCTCGATGGCATCTCGTCGGTCGTGCTGACCATGGCGGTGATCGAGCCGATGGTGAACATCCCGGCCTTCCGCGAGCTCGGATTCTCGATGATCTGGTTCGGCATCTTCGTCGTGGTGGTGGTCGAGATGGCCCAGATCACCCCACCGATCGGCTTCAACCTGTTCGTGCTCCAGGGTATGACCCGCCATCCGATGAGCTACATCGCCAAAACCGCCCTGCCGATGTTCCTGATCATGGTGCTGATGGT
>DATLAW010000177.1:0-5108 GCA_035527255.1 Thermohalobaculum sp.
CAAGGGACCGTGTCGGACCCCGAAGGAAGCTCGCATGAACGGCGTCAAGGGCAGGATTAAGCGAGGGCCCAAAGCAATCTGGTCGGAGATGATCACCGTGGAGACGTCGAAGAAAGCCCATTTTATGATCGTGGGGAATAGGAGCCGCAAATGAACAAAGCCTTGCTCGCGACAATCGGACTGGTGCTGGTTGGCGGCGTTGCCGTGATGGTCTGGAAGGGGTCCACGACCGACAGCAACCTCGCGACCCCGACAGTCAACACCCAAATGCACGGCGCGGACGCCGCCGCACCGGCCCGGCCTGCGGACCAGATAATCGTGCCGCAGCTAAGCGCCGCGGCCCAAATGGGGCAAATCGCCTTCGATGAGAACTGCGCTGGGTGCCACGGCACGAAGGCCGCGGGATCGGACAAAGGGCCACCGCTGATACACAAGATCTACGAGCCTTCGCACCATGGCGATTTCGCCTTCCTGGCGGCTGCAAAGAACGGCGTCCGCGCGCATCACTGGCAATTTGGCGACATGCAGCCGGTTCCTGGCGTAACCGAAAAGCAGGTCGAGTGGATTGCGAAATACGTTCGCGAGATGCAGCAGGCGAACGGGATCAATTAACGGAGAGCAAGTGCCAATACCTGCGACAGGACGAATGGTAGGACAGCCACGCATATCCAAACCGGGAGACAAGTAAGATGAAACCGCAGCTATTGATCCTGGTGTCCGCTGCGCTTCTTGCGCATTTGCCATCGCTCGCTGGGTCAGCATCGCCCGCCGATCCCGCCGACGTTGAGCAAGTTGCGCGTGGCGCTACCCTCTACGCCGGGGCCTGCGCATCCTGCCATGGCGCGCGTCTGGAGGGTCAGGGTGACTGGCGATCCCCGAACCCCGATGGCACCTACCCAGCCCCGCCGCACGATGCCGACGGGCACACCTGGCATCACTCCGACAAGCTGTTGTTCCGCTACATCAAACTCGGCGGGCAGGAGGCGTTCAAGGACGTGCCCGGGATCAAGAGCGCGATGCTGGGATTCAGCGATACACTCGCAGATCAAGACATCTGGGATGTGCTGGCCTTCATCAAGTCACACTGGCCGGAGCGCGCCATGGAATATCAGCGCGCCATTACTGAGAACGACAACTGAGTCAACGGGGAAACCGCTGAAGAAACCTGTGGGGGGATTGATGCACATGGGAGGATGCGATGAATTCGATAACATCCCAAATCTCCGCCGCGCCAGACGATGAACCTCGCCGAGATTTCTTGCACGTTGCCACCGGCGCGATGGGTGCCGTGATGGTTGGCGCCAGCATCTGGCCCCTGATCGATGCTCTCAACCCTTCAGCGGATGTGTTGAGCCAGGCATCGATCGAGATCGATTTGTCCGGGGTTCCGATCGGGCAAAGGATCACCGTCAAATGGCGAGGACGACCGGTCTTCATACATCGGCGCTCCGAGGACGAGATCGCCGCGGCCCGCGCCGACGATCTTGCGGATCTGCGCGACCCGGAGCCTGATTCCGCTCGCGTGCAGCGCCCGGAATGGCTGATCGTGATCGGTATCTGCACGCATCTCGGCTGCGTCCCATTGGGTCAGGACGAGCAGAACGTGGGCAATTGGGGCGGGTGGTTCTGCCCGTGCCACGGCTCGCATTACGACCTATCGGGACGGATTCGGAAAGGGCCTGCACCGCGCAATCTCGATCTCCCGCCCTATGCATTCCTTGATGATACGATATTGCGCATCGGATGACCCGGCGTCGTCATACCGGTCGATGAACGCACATCGGCATAATCCGGATGGTTAAACGGACGAGACGGTTGATTCATATCAAGGAGCATTTTCCTAGCCTGGTTAAAGTCAGCCCACGGAGGATGAAAAGGCAATCTGATGTCGAGTGCCAATCATAGATTTTGGGGAAACCCTGCCGGCTTGGCCAGAATGTCGTTTCTGGCCGCACTTCTGCTGGGCCTTATGATTGCATTCGCACCTGTCTTGCACGACCATCCGGCAGACCAATTCGACCAAACCACCGCTACCGCTATCTTGAATGCCGACCAGGCCTCGATCGACCTTGATGGGCAGCCGACGCACCCGGCTGGCCAATCATGCCATCCGGTGGGGGGATGTTCGGCCGTAGCGATGCTTCCGGACGCCGTTGAGGCGCGCCGGACCGGTCGCAGGCAGATACATCACCGCCTTGGGCCGACTACATGGATCACGCGTCAGGTCGCGCCTGACCGCAAACCCCCCATCGCCTGAACGGCCGCCGCTGCCTCATGGACCGGCGTTGTCGCCGTGCCTCGTGATGGGCGTCGGGCGGCCCGGAAATCTCATCTGATCCGAAGCGATCCCTTTGGCTGAACGGCGTGTAGCGCCATCAACGCCGCCGCAACCGGGCCCTCGTCGGATCTGAGATCGCCAGAAATTCAGGAATGCACAAGGATACCGATCATGACCCCCGCCCGCTTTATCGTACTCAAGGCCGCCGTCTTTGGCGTTGCACTACTTGGTGCAAGTCTCGCTCAAGCTGAGCCTGGCCCGAGGGTGTATATCCCAACCGGCGACGGCGCCGAAGTGCTGATCATCGATGCAAACACCAACGCCGTGATCGGCGAGATCACGGGCCTTCCGGCGGCTCATGGCCTGGCGGTGACCCCCGATGGCGGCCGCCTGATTGCCGGTAGTTTTGACGAGCGCGATCTCAGCTCCGCCCTACCCGAGAAGCCTGCGGGCGTTTCGGCGGCCGATCATGCCGCCCACCACGCGGCGAAACCAGCGACCGAAACGCAGCCAATGGTGAGCTCGGTTTCCATCGTCGATACTACGACGAAGTCCGTCCTGCGCCGGATCGACGTTCCAGGAGCCGTCCATCATGTAGCGGTGAGCCCGGATGGGCAGGTGGCTGTGGTCACCCATCCCTACGCGGATGCCGTAACCGTGATCGACCTCGAAGCGCTGGCGGTGATCAAGACCGTGCCGACGGGTGCGCTGCCGAACTACGCGGTCTTCTCCGCAGACGGCGAGAAGCTGTATGTCAGCAATTCGGGCGAAGACACGGTCGCCGTTGTCGACACATCGACCTGGTCGGTGACGGGCAAGATCCCCGCTGGCGCAAGCCCGGAGCATCTCGTCCTGTCGCCCGATGGAAGCAAGCTTTTTGTCAACAACGTCGCCGATGGCTCGGTCTCAGTGGTCAATCTGTCCGACGAGCAAGTGACAGAAACCCTGCCGATCGGCGCCGACCTGCATGGCATCGACGTCTCGGAAGATGGCGAGACGCTTTTCGTTGCAGAGCGCGGCGGCGACCGGCTTTTGGCCATCGATCTTCGGGACGGCTCGCGGCGGACCGTTGCGCTGTCACCGGCCCCCTACCACCTGAAGGTCATCAGCGGCACCGGGGTTCTTTACGTCTCCAGTGCAGAGGAGTCCGTTGTCTGGGTCATCGATATGGCAACGCTTGATACCCTGGCCGAAATTGCGATCCCAGGGATCGGTCACCAGTTCGCCCAAGCCCTGGGAAACTGAACGACCTGAACGTTCGCATCCATACACGGCAATCGAGGTCAAAAATGTCGGACCAATCTACGGATCTTCGCAGCTTTCTCCGCTCGCGCTGGGGCATCGGCGTTCTGGTGTTCCTCGGCGTCGGAGCGGTGCTGCTGATCTTTGACCATCGTGCGCATATCGCCGGGAATACCTTTTTCCTGGGTAGCCTGCTGCTCGTCTGCGTTGTCATGCATCTGTTCATGCATGGCGGCCATGGCGGGCACGGCGGTCCCGGTAAGGGAGGCCACTGATGGGTCCCGAGGTAACCCAATATGGTCTTTGGTCGGTCGCGGTTCTGAATGCGGCGATCTTCATCCTGTTCGCCTTCAGTTTCTTCAAGCCGAAGACACTCCGGGACTGGCGGAGTTTCGGGGCCTTCAGTGCCTTTCTGGTCGCACTCTTTGCCGAGATGTACGGATTTCCCCTGACCATCTATCTGGTCTCGGGCTGGCTGCAGCGCGCCTATCCAGGGGTAGACTGGTTCGCCCATGATTCCGGCCATCTGCTGGAGATGATGTTCGGCTGGAAGACCAACCCGCATTTCGGGCCGTTCCATCTGTTGAGTTTTGGCCTGATTGGTGGCGGCTTCCTTCTGCTCTCGGCCGCCTGGCGCGTGCTCTACGCCGCCCAGAAGAGCGGCCAACTCGCGGTCGATGGCCCTTACGCCCGCGTCAGGCATCCACAATATGTCGGCTTCGTGTTGATCATGCTGGGGTTCCTGGTCCAGTGGCCGACCCTGCTGACGCTCGCGATGTTTCCGGTCCTCGTCGCCATGTATTGGCGCTTGTCCCTGACCGAGGAACGCGACTCCGAGGCAGCATTCGGCGAGCGCTACCGGCGCTATGCCGAAACCACCCCACGGTTCATCCCGCGGCTCAGCCGCCAATCCGAAAGACCCTTCCAGAAAAAAAGGAGAAGGTAATGACATCTGCCAATGCACACAGCGCAAACTATACTGACGGGGCGCTTGTCCCGATGAAAATGTTATGGCGTTTGGCTCTTGGTGTGGCCTTCGCCACGGCCGTTTCGTCCAGCCTCGCAACACCGAACCAAGCAAATGCGCACGCGTCGGCGGGAATCGCCTCCGGCCCGATCATAGCGACGGCGGATACCTCGTCGGACGGTATGACCGGCATGCCCATGAAAGGCATGGGATCGATGATGCGTCCGGATATGGCGCCCCCACAAGGCATCGTCGGCGGCATGAGCCCGAAGCAAGGTGCGATCATGCCGGTGCTTCAGTACATGCACATGTCCATGGACGGCAATCGGGATGGCACCGGCAGCGTTAGCACCGCCGAGGTGTTGGCACAGTATCCGGTTGCACCGCTCAGCATGGACGTCGATATGCTGATGGGCGGCGTCATGTACGGTATTACCGATGACATCTCGGTCATGGCGATGGTTCCCTATGTGTGGAAGTCGATGGACCACGTGACCCGGATGGGCGTCGGTTTCACCACCCAATCGGAAGGCATCGGCGATCTGCGGCTCATCGGTGGCTACGACATCTTCAAATCAGGCGGTCATACGATAAATTTGTCCGCCGGGCTGAGCGTCCCGA
>DATLAW010000178.1:0-4997 GCA_035527255.1 Thermohalobaculum sp.
GCTCCAGATCCGCGCATCACCATACCGGCCAGCGGCCAATATCAACGCCGCACCTTGAAGGCCTGACACATGGAAGCACCCGATCACATGCTCGAACCGTTCAAAAAACCACTTGCATAAACGGGGGCATCCACACATGGGCAATGTCGGATCAGAACATCGTCGCCCTCAATGTGATAGATGATCATATGTGATTTGAAAGGATGCACCCGCACTGGCGGTACCAACTCCAAGCGCTCGCGTGCGATATGAGGTGAATGAGCTAATAGCTCCAAGGACTTTTCCAAGCCTGAGTGATAGGTTTCAGCTTGCACCACCCCGAAGAGTTCCACACCCCTGATGTAAAGATCAACGATGTCGTCGGCTGCTTTGGGGGAAAGCCTATTGTCTGCATTCCGGGGGGTAGGGCGGCATTCAGATACGAGTAATTCTATCGACAGGCTTCGGCATGGAGCTCTGCACCGTCTATTTTTTGTCTACGCACACATTCCCCTCGGATCGTTTGGGCCTCTCATCTGTCGTTTGGAGCATTTTAGTGAAAACGAAACGCTTATTGCGCCCGGCTTGATTGCATCAGATCGGAAATCGCTCTGAAGGCGCTCAGTGTGGATGCTCCCCAAGCCGCGAATGGAGCCGTGCGTCGTGGGTTTTGAAATGGTTCGCGAACCAGGCCTCGATGCTGGCGATCAGGTTTTCCCCAGAATGATCCTCGCAGTCACGGTAGTCGTCCATGATGTCGCGCAGCTCGTCCAGCAAGCGTTCGTGGTCCGCCTTGTGCTGGGTGGTCTGGTCGTAACCATGCTCACGCATGAAACGTTCCTCCAGCGCAAAATGGGCCGAGATGGCCCGAAACAGATCACCGAAGATATCGGCGACCGCGTCTTCGGGTTGCTGCGATGCCAGCGCCCTCTGGAGTTGGTTGACCAGGCCGATCAACTCCTGATGCTCGTGGTCCACCGCCGGGACGCCGACGCTGTAGCTGTCTTTCCATTCGAGCGGGGCCATTGCCTCCTCCGCGATCAGTTAAAGATAAAGCCACCGGCGACCAGGTTGAAGTCGATGGCGAAGCTCTGCTCGGGCGCAAGCGCGACACGCCGCTCAGTGGCGTAATCGAAGCCCTCGGCACGGGCCGTGTCGCGCAGGCGGATGGTGATGTCGTGCTCGCCCGCGGGCAGCTGGAACCGCTGGTATACTCGCGACGGCCCGTCTCCAGCAATGCCACTGGACGGCAGTGAGGCGCGGTAGACCGCATGGCCGTCAAGGTCCATCTCGACATAGACCGGCAGGCGCCGGCGGTCGCAGACTTCCTTGCGGCGCATGTTTGGCGGCAGTTTCGCAAGCTCCGTCGGGGTCAATTGGCGGCAGTTGCGCGCGCCGCCATGACTGAAGCTGAGCTTCACGACGCCGACTCCCTCGGGGATGGCGCGGTAGGACGGCCAGGCGGAAAGCAAGGCCACCCCCGCTATGATCGCCGTCGTCGCGATGGTCCCGAAGATCAGGCGGGATGAGCGGCTCATGGCTGTGCGCCCTCGAGTACCCGACCGAACGCGGGTGCCGCCCGCACGAACCGCGGGGCATCCGGCGGCAGAGTTGCGAGCCGGTTTTGGAACGCCTCGAATTCAAGCGCGAACCGCGACAATTCGGTCGGCCCGGACCAGATCGTCTCAATCCTCTCGCGCGGGACACGGGCGCGCAGATAGGGATCACGTTCGCCGGCGAAACGTTGCTTGGTCCACTCAATGCCCGACCGGTTCTGGCAACCACGCTCGGCACAACCGGCAATGCAGACGCCATCGGCATAATCGCGACTGAGGATGAAGTCGATCAGCGAGGGCGGCGCCATGGCGACACAGGGCACATAGACTGTCCCGGCGGCTGGCGGCGCGGCGCCGTGCTCGCAGGCCAATGTCAATACCCGAGCCGGTCCTTCCAGCGCCGCCGCAGCGCTGATCACCTGCTGGCGAAGTTCTTTCAGAGGAAAGTCTGGTAAGTCTATTCCGGTGAACAATTCCTCGCTACGGCGGAACGGCGTTGAGGATGGGCAGGCACCCATACAGATGCCGCAAGAAACGCAGCGGCCGGCGTCAACCGCGACCTGCTGCGGGAACGGCGCGCCATCGGTGCGCGGGACCAGCTCAATCGCCGAATAGGGGCAATCCTCGACACAACGCGCACAGCCGTTGCAGTGGTCGAGGAACACTTCCGCCGCCCGTGCCTGGCGAATGGGCGGCATCCATGGCATGGCGCAGAGCACCAGCGTGAACAACGCGACGCCACCCCAGATGATGCCTTTGGGAACGATGTCGATGATGGGATAGAGCGGCAGGAAAAACCAGTCGATCCCGACCACTGCTGGAACCTTTGCCAAATCGGCCGACCCTTGCGATGTGGCGGGCAGCACCAGCGAGACCACCAGCAGGCCGCCCAGCACCATCCAGCCCAGTGCCCGCGACGGGTTCACCCGGGCCCGCGATAACCGCGCGATATGGATCCACATCACCAGAAGCAGGATCAGCGGAATCGCAATATGCAGGAACACCATCAAGGTGAAAAAGCGTCCGCTAAGGCTTTCCGGCGTGAGAAAATTCCGTGCAATCGGCTCGCCAAATATAGGCAGCCAGTCCAACAGCTCGGTGCTGACGACGGCGACATATTGCGCCAGCATGTCCCATACCAGCCAGTAGCCGGTGATGCCGGAGATATAGACGAACCAGATCAGCGGCACCCCGGTAAACCATGAGAACCAGCGCACCCCGCGATAGCGGTCTTGTGCGAATTCGCGCACCATATGCAGCAGCATCACCGCCACCAACAGGTCCGAGGCATAGCGGTGGAAGCTACGCGCCACCCCGGCATGGAACCAGTGGTCGCTCGACAGCCACTCGACCGAGGCGTACGCGTTGACGACCCCGGTGTCGAAGAAAATGAACAGATAGATGCCGGTCGCCGCGACGATCCAGAACAGGAACCAACCGAGCGCGCCAAGCTGGCCGATGGGGTTCCACTCCGGCCCGAAGATCGCATCGACGCCGCGCTCGGCACGATCGAACCCGCGCCGCAGGCTGCGTCTGAGAACTCCTGCCACCGAATTACCCCCGCCCTTCGGCGCGGCGCGCTTCGAGGATCCGCCGGTTGCTCCGCCACAACCGAAAAATCACCAACCCTGACAGGATCAGCGACAACCCGCCGATGACGACGCCATAGCCGATGGCGTAGTCGAACTCGTAGGCACCGGAGCTGGGATTGTAGACGGTGCAGATGAACTTGATCCGGTTCACCAGATCGCCCAACGACAGCGATTTCGTGGTGGTGCCGAAGACCAGTTCCTTCAGGGGTTCGATCAGGATCTGGTCCGGAAAGCTGTCGCCATAGACCTGCCGGTAGACCCGTCCGTCGGCGTCGAGGATGGTGGTCTGGGTAATGTGCTCAAAGCCGCCTGCCGCCGCGCTGTAGCTGAACCCGAGATCATCGAGCAGCGCATGGATAGTTTCCGCGTCAGCGCTGGCCAGTTGCCAGTCGTGCAGGTCGATACCCTGGATGCGGGCAAAGGCGTCAAGCTGCCTGGGCGTGTCGCGCCGGGCGTCGAAGCCAAGTGTCAGGACAGCAAATGCATCCTCGCCAACCACCTGGCGCGCCTTGCGGACGGCCTGCAGCACATGCTGGGTGGTGGCCGGGCAGACCGAGGAACAACTGGTGTAGATCAGGCTGATCACCAGAGGGCGGCCGCGCAGCGCATTCAACGCCAACGGAGCACCGTTGGAATCGGTCAGGACATGCGAACCGACAAGCCGCCCGAGCGCCGCTTCGCTGCGCTCGATCACCGCCTCTGGGTCCAACCGCGACTCGGCTTCGGTATGCGCCAGACACGGCGCAACGGTCGCCGCGACCGCCAGAAGCGCTGCAAAGACCAAATGCCTCAAACCGCCCATTTTATCGCGGCGTCGAGGAACACGCCCGTGGTCAGCAGGCAGAACTGAATCAGCGACGCCTTGAAGTTGGTCATCGCCGTCTGGCGGCTGGGAGCAAGGAACAATTGCCAGCTCCGCCACAGGAACAACCCGCCGCCAAGCCCGGCACAGACGCCATAGACCGGCCCCATGCCGTAAGCCAACGGCACCAGCGATATCGCCGCCAGCGCCGCCGAGTGACCGAGGATCGCCGAGGTCCAGGCGCGCTCGGGCACCATGATCGGCAACATCGGCACGCCAGCCTGCCGGTAGTCGTCACCCTTGGCCGCCGCCAGGCTCCAAAAATGCGGCGGCGTCCACAGGAACATGGCGATGGCCAGTATGACCGGGGTTGGCTGCAACGCCGGATCGACCGCCGCCGCACCGGCCAGAATGGCAAAGCTGCCCGCTGCCCCACCGACGACGATGTTCCAGACACTGCGGCGCTTAAGCCAAACGGTGTAGACCACGCCGTAAGTGAAAGCGCCGAGGAACACGAACACCGCCGCCAACGATCCACCGACCGCATAGGCCATGAGCAAAGAAGCAGCCAGCAGACCCAGGAAGCTGACCGGCCAGATCACACCCGGCTTCAGCGTTCCGCGAGCGAAGGGCCGCCCACGGGTGCGCCGCATCAGGCGATCATCGGCTCGCTCGTAATAGTGGTTGAATGCCCCCGCCGCGCCGGACGCACCAAGCACGGCGAGGGCGAAGACCAGCGCCCGGAGCGGAGAGAAGGCGCCCTCCGCCGCCACCATCCCGGCCAGCGCGCTCAGGGCGATGGCAAAGCCGATCGGCAGCTTGAGCAGCGTGGTGGTTATGCGGCCCGCGGCGAGCATGGTTATCCCTCCTCGCGTCTCAACGGAACAGCCAGAGGTCGCTCAGGTACTTCCAGTTGACGAAGTAATACAGCACGAAGGCGGCGAAGAAGATTCCAACCAGGATGATCGTGCCCGGCAGCTTGACCGTGCCCTCGCTACCATATTTCGACACCGCCTCGGCGCCGCCTGCGTGCAGCGGGAAGGCCAACGGTTGGACCTCCGCCGTATC
>DATLAW010000179.1:0-24391 GCA_035527255.1 Thermohalobaculum sp.
TTGCAGTGATGAAAGCCTCGAAGAACGTCCATTCGTCGTCCGGCATCAAGTTCCGCGCCAAGATAACCTCCAGAGCCAAAGTTATCTTGAATCAGATACTCACCCTCTTGGGAATCCCATTTGTCAACACCGCCTAATCCCAGTCCGGTACTTCAGGAATGCCGCCGCCTGGTTCGCTGCCAGCGGTAGGCCACCCAGCGCCTTGGCCAGCGCCTCCGCCCCCGCCCGGTCGGCCCGGCCGGTGATCCCCAGCAGATACTCAGCGGTGGTGGTGGTGTCCCACTCGTCCAGGCGGGTCACCTCGGCCAGCCCGGTAAAGTCGGTCGCGCGAGAGGTGATCAGCACTCGCGCCGAGCCTGCGGGCAGCCACTCGCGCACCGCATCGGCATCGGGCGCATTGTCGAAGATCACCAGCCAGGGTGGGTTCGCTGTTTGCAGGAAGTCGCGCGCCTCGCGGGCCATCTCGGGCAGGTTCTGTCGCTCGGGTTTTCCGATCTTGCGGGCCAGTTCTGCCAGCCCGTCGATAATGCCGGCAGCGGACTCCGCCGCCACCCACCAGACCCCGCCATAGCGCTCCTTGGTGCCAAACCGATGCGCATATTCGGCGGCCAGCGTAGTCTTGCCGATGCCGCACAGCCCGGCGATGGCCTGGGTGACGGCCGCGTTGTGGCCTTGAGAAAGTATCTTATGTATCTTTCCCAAAGCCTCAAAATGCCCGGAGAATTCGGTGTTGCGCCCACGCGGCACATGAAACACCTCCGGCACGGCCTCCGCCGTGCGCAGTACATCGTTCTGCTCGATTTGGTCGCTCTGGGTGAGCGTTGCAACCAGCGCAGCCGCCGCCGCGTTGGGCACCATGCCGGAGACCAAAATTCGTCTCAGTGGCGCGAACAAAGGCTCGTACTTGCAAGGCGCGATCTCGACTGGGATCAGCCGAGCCAGGCTGCCATCCGGGTCACCCCACAGCGCCGCCATCCGCTCCATCAGCGAAAACACTGCGGTATCTTTGAAGTAGTCCGTCGAACACAACGCCAGCACCTGGCGGCTGCCCGCCAGCGCCCGGTTCATCCAGATCGGGATATTGGCCCCCGGTGGGCAATCGGTGCCAGCAAAATGGGTCGAGTATCCGGCGTTACGCAACGCAGTATTGATCGCCTCGGCATGGGCCATATCGGCGGAACTATGACTGATAAAGTAATCGCGAAAATCCATCGGCCCGCTCCCTTGCGCCGAGACTACCTCGCCCGCCGCGACCGATCAAGCACCCCCCTGCGCGGCCTATATTTTAAAAATCATTTAAGCCCAATTACTTAACCCCCTTATCAACCTTGATAAGCCTATAATCTACGAACTATTCCACGGCTCACCCGCGTTTCCTCGGCCCCTCGGCCAGCGCCCGAATCACACCGCGCATCGTCCGCACATCGCTCTCGGTCAGCGGCGTGCGATGGAACAGATTGCGCAGGTTTGCCACCATCGATGCCTTGGCCTCGGCAGGCCAGAAGAAATTCGCCGTCTCCAACTCCGCCTGCAAATGATCCAGCATCCGCTCGACATCGCCGGCCAGCGCCAGGTCCGACTTAGGGCTGACCAGCACCTCCGGCGGCGTCTCGTCAATCTGGCGGCGCCATTCGTAGCTCATCAACAACACGCATTGCGCCAGGTTCAGCGAGGCAAAGGCCGGGTTCACCGGCACCGTGACCACCGTATCGGCCTGCACCACATCGTCGCGCTCCAGCCCGGTCCGCTCGCGGCCATACAGGATACCGACCCGCTTGCCCTCGCCGATCAGCGCCCGGGCATGAGCCATCGCGCGCTCCGGCGTCATCACGTTCTTGGCCAGCTCACGCGGGCGGGCGGTCGTGGCAAAGACCATATGCAGGTCGGCCACCGCCTCGGCAGTCGAGGTGAATATCCGCGCCTCGTCCAGCAGCCCGCCAGCCCCGCTCGCCATCGCCACCGCAGCCGGATTGGGCCAGCCGTCGCGCGGGTTCACGATCCGCATGCCCCGCAGCCCAAAATTCCACATCGCCCGGGCGGCAGCACCGATGTTCTCGCCCATCTGCGGCTCGACCAGGATCGAGACCGGGCCATCAGGCGACCAGTCGGGAGCTTTGCTAAAATCGGTACCGGACATCGTTGCCTCCTCGCCGGGCCGTTTATTAGCGGGCGGCGGAGTGCGCAAGGTTTTTGCCTGGCGCGCCCCGCTCGCGGTATCGTAATTGCGAATCGGCGATCCTGAACTTAGCTTTCGGGTAGTGATATTTTGCCAATGAGGAGATCTCGATGACCAGCAATTCAGTTTTAGTTGGTGGCTGCAACTGCGGCGCCGTGCGTTATTCGCTCACCTCGCAGGCTTTGTTTTCCGGCCACTGCGCCTGCGACAACTGCCGCAAGTCAAGCGGTGCTGAGCACGCAACGATTTTCGCGGTGCCGGCGGAGGCTGTCAGCGTCACTGGCAAGACTAGCCAGTATTCCTATACCGCCGACAGCGGCGCCACGGTAACCCGGCACTTCTGCCCGACCTGCGGAAGCATCGCCTGGAACCAGCCCGGCAGCATGCCGCATATGCGCGCGTTCCCGATCGGCACGCTCGACGACATCTCGCAGGTCCAACCCAGCGTCTTCGTCTATCATGCCAAGCGGGCGCCTTGGGACAATGCGGGCGCGGCGTTGCAGACCTTCGAAGCAATGCCGCCACCAGCACCATAAGATGGCCTATGATGAGGGTCACGCCGAAATCCTTCGGGATGCGCTGAGAGATGTTCCCGGAATCACCGAGAAACGCATGTTCGGTCGGGTTTGCCTCCTGCTGAACGGCAACATGCTGTGCGGGGTCCACAAGGACGGCGCCATGTTCCGGGTCGGAAAGCAGCGTGAAGCCGCCGCCCTCGCGATCCCAGGTGCGCGCGAGATGACCTTCACCGGCCGGCGCATGGGCGGCATGATCGACGTCTCGGACGATGCCATGGGCGACGCCGACGCGGTCGCCCGCTAGCTAACTCTAGCCCGCGAATTCGTTGGACCAATGCCGTCAAAGTAGCTGCTTCAGGCTCGCCGTAACCACAGGCTGGTCTCGAACGCCCCCTCGGGCAACGGCAGACGGGCAACGCCAGGCCGCGTCGCCGCCGCCATCCGGGTCAACGCATAGTGGCTCGAGAACACCGGCGCATAGCCGCCGCCGAGGATCCACCCGGCCAGCCCGTTCTGCTCGGTATAGCCGCGCCACTCCCATTCCGGCGGATAGGGGTCGGGCAGCAGGATGTCGTGAATATGCACCAGCACGCCGGGCGCCAGCACCGGCAGGATGCGGTTCAGCATCATGTCGACATCGGTTCCGGGCCAAAGAATATGCGAGGAATCGAAAAACGCGATGTCGCCGGGCTCAAGCGCCTCGAACAAGGGCAGATCGGGCTCGCCCAGAACCCGCTTGCGCCAGTCGATCTCCAGCCCGTTCAGCGCCGCGCGTGGGGCCGGATCGATGCAGGTGATCCGGGTCCCGGCCCCGGCATCCAACGCCGCGCGCGCCAGCATCCGCGTCGAATGCCCCGACCCGACCTCGACGATCCGCCGGGGCGCATTCAACCGCACCAGCGCATAGGCCGCCGCACCGTCGAGGCGCGGGAACCAGCTCTGCCCCCAGCGCGGCTCCGGCGGGGGACCGTCTAAGCTTGCGAGCCGTTCGCCATGCAGATCAATCTGGTCCAACACCTCGGCGAACCCCGGCTCGGCGGTCCTGAATACCGCCTCGATCGCCGGGTACGGCCCCGGCGGCGTCACCTGCCCGGCATAGCGGTAGGGCGTGAAAAACCCCTGCGCCCGCGCGCCTAGCAGCGTCGCCAAGCCCATCCGCAACCGTCTCGCCCTGATCCGCCAGCTATCCATCTTAATTGCCTAGCCCCCCTTCTTAACTGCCTAGCAATGTCTCTCGATCAATCCAATGCTCCACATTGCTGCCCCGCACCACTCCGGCTATAAGCCGCCCGAACACCGCATCCAGCCATCTCCGGGAGACCAGCATATGTCGAAGATCAAGGTAGCCAACCCCGTCGTCGAGCTCGACGGCGACGAGATGACCCGCATCATCTGGGATTTCATCAAGAAGAAACTGATCCTGCCCTATCTCGACGTCGACCTGAAATACTACGATCTGGGCATCGAGGAGCGTGACCGCACCAACGACCAGATCACAATCGACGCCGCCCATGCGATCAAGAAATATGGCGCCGGGGTCAAATGCGCGACCATCACGCCGGACGAGGACCGGGTCGAGGAGTTCGGCCTGAAGCAGATGTGGCGCAGCCCCAACGGCACGCTGCGCAATATCCTCGGCGGGGTGATCTTCCGCCAGCCGATCATCTGCCAGAACGTGCCGCGCTTGGTGCCGGGCTGGACCAAGCCCATCGTCGTCGGCCGCCATGCCTTTGGCGACCAGTACCGCGCCACCGATTTCCGCTTCCCGGGCGCTGGCAAACTGACCATTACCTTCACCGGCGATGACGGCACGGTGATCGAGCGCGAGGTGTTCCAGTCGCCCGGCTCCGGCGTCGCCATGGCAATGTACAACCTCGACGATTCGATCCGCGACTTCGCCCGCGCCTCGTTGAACTACGGCCTGTCGCTGGGTTGGCCGGTGTATCTGAGCACCAAGAACACCATCCTCAAGGTCTATGACGGCCGTTTCAAGGACCTGTTCCAGGAAATCTTCGAGGCCGAATTCGAGGACAAGTTCAAAGCCGCCAAGATCACCTACGAGCACCGCCTGATCGACGACATGGTCGCCTGCGCGATGAAGTGGAACGGCGGCTATGTCTGGGCCTGCAAGAACTACGACGGCGACGTGCAGTCGGATACTGTGGCCCAGGGTTTCGGCTCGCTCGGGCTGATGACCTCGGTGCTGATGACCCCCGACGGCAACACCGTCGAGGCCGAAGCGGCGCACGGCACCGTGACCCGCCACTATCGCCAGCACCAGGCCGGCAAGGAGACCTCGACCAACTCGATCGCCTCGATCTACGCTTGGACCGGCGGCCTGAAGCACCGCGGCAAGCTCGACGGCAACGCGGCGCTGACGAAGTTTGCGGAGACGCTTGAGAAGGTCTGCGTCGATACCGTCGAGGCTGGTTTCATGACCAAGGACCTGGCCCTGCTGGTCGGGCCTAACCAGAAGTGGCTGACCACCATCGGCTTCCTCGACAAGGTGGACGAGAATCTGGGCAAGGCGCTGAAGGGGTAAGGGGCTGCGGGGTGCGTGTGTGCACGCGCCCCGCGATAGTGCTCAAGGTTGAGCAGGTAGTTAAGTATTTGATATCGCGTGATTTAAAGGTTAACGGGTGTGTGCACAAGCATGCACAGTAGAGGTTCGCTCGAGAAGCGTTCCCGTTAGAAGAGGCCTAGCAAAGATCGATCGTAATTTTCGATCTGCCTTTCGAGGGTCAGTCAGTATCCCACCCCCCGACATGGCGGCGCCAATGGCCCATGCCGGAAACCGATCGGCAGAAGGCGCCGACCCGAGCATGTCAGCAATCCTGCACATATCGGACCTGAATCGCAAACGGAGGATAGTCTCAGTTTGACCCGCTACGGAATTTGCAAAGATAGCTTCAGCGAATCTCGTGTCATTTCCACGTCCACTGGCTAACGATTCATCGCTAGTGCCCCTACGGGGCGCAGGTTCCTCCGCAGGCTCACTCCGACAAGGCGGTTGTCGCGACGACCTCAATCATTGTTCCGGGCGTCGGCAGCTCCGAGACCGCAAGACAGGCCCGTACTGGATATGGCGTTTCAAAGAAACGTTTGTAAACCTCGTCGACGACCGTTTTGTGTTTGAGGGAGGTCAGATAGATTTGAACGAGCACAACGTTGTCGAGACTGCCCCCCGCCGCCTGCACGGTCAGCTTGAGGTCAGTCAGTGTCACTTCGGTCTGCCGCTGTGCATCACCATCCTCGATGGATCCGTCCGGGCGAATTGGCACATGCACCGAGTATAGCGTGCCACCCGCAGCAACCGCCCATTCGTGCGGCGCCGCCGGTTTGGTTAACCCCGTTTTGATAATGCGCTGCATCGGGTGGTCTCCTCGTTTCACAGCCCCGCTCCGCGACTCCGGTGAACCGGGACGAGTAGGCCTCGAGCAAGGCCAATCCCGGTGTCACACGCGCCGGTTATCCGGAGATTTAATCTCAGACGCTACCGAGCTTTCAAGGAATTCGCGGAAGTCCTTGCTGAACCCGAGCCTTTTCTCCTTCCACCAGATCTGCATTCCGGGGCGGTGATAGAACCAGAGGATATTCTCCCGATGACCGTCCCAGAAACCTGCGCTCACGAGCCCCGCGCGGTATTGGAAGTACAGGTTCTCGAAAGTTCGGAATTGACTGGTACCAATGAGGGCGAAGCGAAAATATTCCTCCTCATCAAGCTCGTCCGGGTTGGATAGCCCGAGCCGGTACACGCGGCTCAGTTCAATGCTGGACGCAATGGTCGCTGCGGTCTCCGATAGCGCAATAGTAGTCATGTAATGGGTTTGGGAATGCGTGGCGGTGGTGTTCCTGCGGATCTGGACCGCCAAGTAGACGACGGAAAGCACGACCGCGCCCGCAGCGAGTATTTCCGAAATGGCCGTTGCCACCTGAAAACTCATCCAACTCTCCCCCTACCAGAAACGAACAGGCTGGCTGTCACGGTACTACCTGCCTTCGACCGGGGCAAATCTTCACGCTCTTTTTGCGCGGTTTAGGCCAACCTATGCCTATGCAGCCGAAGAGATGAACGACGGTTCTTAGCACAAATGAGACACCCCTTCGCCTGCACTGATCGTCGATTCCGCCTTTGATTGCTGCCATCCAGCCGGTTCATGCTCGCCAACCCGCCTACCCCCCCTACGGCGCCGCAACCCGCCGCCGCTCGCGGCCCTGCCGCAGCAACTCGCGCCCGTAGATTGCCAGCGCGCACCAGATCAGTGCCAACGCCCACCAGTGCCATCGGCTGAAATGCTCGCCCAGCAGGACCCCCGCCGTGGCGACCTGGATCGAGGGGTTGACGTATTGCATCAGCCCGACAGTCGAATATTCCATCCGCCGGGTGGCCTCGGCGAACAGGATCAGCGGTAGCCCGGTCATGATCCCGGAAGCGACCAGCATCAGGCTGATGAACCCGTCAGCGCCAAACAGCGCCGGCACCCCGCCGCCAATCCCGTGCCAGCCGAGCCAATGGACCCCGGCGAGCCAGATCAACGCCGCCGGCGTCACCAGCAGGATCTCGACCTGGAAGCCGACGATCGAGCCGACATCGGTGCGTTTGCGGATGAAGCCATAGGAGGCAAAAGTGCCGCCCAGCGCCAACGCCAGCCAGGGCGCCACACCAACCCCGAAACTCAGCACCGCAACCGCGACCGCCGCCAGCGCCACCGCCAGCCACTGGCGCCGGTTTAGCCGCTCGCCCAGCAGCGCCACCCCCAGCCCGACCGACATCAGCGGCATCATGTAGTAGCCGATGCCGGATTCGAACACCCGCCCGGCGCCGACCGCCAACAGGAAGATGAACCAGTTGACCGTCATAAAGGTTGCCGACAGCATCAGCGGCCGCATCAGGCGACGGTCGCCCAGCGCCGCGCGCACCCGCCCGATCCGTCCGGTCGCGACGCAATAGGCCAGCACGAATACACAAGCCCAGGCGATCCGGTGGGCCAGCAGTTCGTCGCGCGGAACCGCGTTCAGCAGGCTGAAGAAGGCCGGCGAGAAACCCCAGATCACCGAGGCGGTCAGTGCCGCGAAAAAACCTGCCATTTAACCCGCCCCAACGAAAAAACCCCGGGCTGCGCGCCCGGGGTCCCGATTATCCATGGTGCCGCGATCAGCCGCCGGCGTTCGCCAGCCGCTCAGCCACGTTCTCCCAGTTCACCAGCTTGTCGAGGAAATTCGCCAGGTAGACCGGCCGCTTGTTGCGGAAATCGATATAGTAGGAATGCTCCCACACATCGCAGCCCAGCAGCGCCGTCTGCCCGAAGCACAGCGGGTTGACGCCATTCGGGGTCTTGGTGATCTTCAGGGCATCGCCCTCCTTGACCAGCCAGCACCAGCCCGAGCCGAACTGACCGACACCGGCGGCAATGAACTGCTCCTTGAACGCATCGGTCGAGCCGAACGCGTCCTTGATCCGGGCCTCCAGCTTCGACGGCATATTGCGGCCCGACGGCCCCATCATCTGCCAGAACTGATTGTGGTTCCAATGCTGGGATGCATTGTTGAACAGCCCAGCCTTGTCGGCGCTGTTGTAGGTGGCGACGATGACCTCCTCCAGGCTTTTGCCCTCGAGCCCGGAGCCCGCCAGCAGCTTGTTGCCGTTGTCGACATAGGCGTTGTGGTGCAGGTCGTGATGGAACTTTAGCGTCTCCTCCGACATGCCACCATCGGCCAGCGCGTTATGGGCATACGGAAGGTCTGGAAGTTCAAAAGCCATGGGTCATTCTCCCTTGATGAGTGGATTGAAATTTCGCGGGGTCAGAACCCCTCCGGGCGGAATATAGTGGGAATGGCTCCGCTTGGAAGGGAAATCGGCGCTTTGCCGACCGAAACCCTTCAAACCGCCACCAGCACCGCAGCAACCCGCCGATCCTCGGCCAGCAACACGTTGTAGGTGCGGCAGGCCGAGGCGGTGGACATGATCTCGACCCCGATCCCGGCCTCCTCGAGCGCCACCCGCAGCGGCCTGGCCAGGGCCGCTATCTCGGCCCCCTGCCCGATCAGCACCACATCCAGTCCGCCCGCCTGCGCGATCACCGGCCCCAGGCTCTCCAGATCGACCGGCCCCTCGAAGCCATGCAGCCCACCCGGCGTCAGGATCACCGAGCCTGTGTGCCACACGCCGTCGATCCGGAACCCGCCGGGGCCGTAGGCGTCCACCGGCCGCCTCCCTTCGAGATTGATCTCGACCATCCGCATGGAGATCGTCTCCCGGGCTCAGACCTGCGCGCCACCAAACTGGACCCCGGCCGCCTGCTCGTCGCCGGTCGACCAGTCGCGCTTGACCTTGAACCACAGCAGCAGTGGTGCGGCGACGAAGATCGACGAGTAGGTGCCGATGAGGATGCCCCAGATCATCGCGAAGGTGAAACCCTTGATCACCGCCGGCCCCAGCACGAACATCGCTCCCAGCGCCACCAGCGTGGTCAGCGAGGTCATCAGCGTCCGGCTTAACGTCTCGTTGACCGAGAGGTTCAGCAGGTCCAACAGCGACAGCTGCTTGTATTTACGCAGGTTCTCGCGCACCCGGTCATACACCACCACGGTGTCGTTCAGCGAATAGCCGATGATGGTAAGGATTGCGGCGACAATCGACAGGTTGAACTCGATCTTGAACAGCGCGAACACCCCCATCGTCAGCGCCACGTCATGCACCAGCGACAACACCGCGCCGACCCCGAACTGCCACTCGAACCGCAGCCAGATATAGACCGAGATCGCTGCCACCGCCAAAACGATGGCCAGAATGCCGGCCTGCAACAGCTCGCTCGATACGTTCGGCCCGACAAACTCGACCCGCTGGATCTTGGTGCCCGGGATCGCGTCGGTCAGCGCCTTCTGGATGGCGCTGGCGACCGCACTTTGCACATCGCTGTCACCGGCCCCGCCGCCGACCCGGATCAACACCTCGCTCTCGTCGCCGAAATTCTGCACCGACACGTCACCCAGGTTCAGCCCGGTGACCAAACCGCGGATCTGCCCCAGATCCGCCGCCGCCTCGGTGCGGATCTCGACCATGGTGCCGCCGCGAAAATCGATGCCGAAGTTCAGCCCCATCACCGCCACCAACAGGATCGAGCCGACAATCGCGCTGACCGACAGCCCGGCGAACAGCCGCCGCGGCCGCATGAAGTCGATATGGGTCTCGTCCGGCACCATCCGCAGGCGGTTGATGCTCAGCGTCTTCGGCTGGCGCCGCTGCACATAGATCGCGATCATCAGCCGGGTCACCATCACGGCGGTGAAAACCGACGTGACGATGCCGACCCCCAGCGTGATGGCAAACCCCTTGACCGGGCCGGAGCCCATGGCGAACAGAATCACCACCGCTATCATCGTGGTGATATTGGCGTCGAAGATGGCGCTGTAGGCCTGCTCATAGCCGCGCTCGATCGCCCGGTTCACCGCCTTGGCGGATTTCAGTTCCTCCTTGATCCGCTCGAAGATCAGGACATTGGCGTCAACCGCCATACCGATGGTCAGCGCGATCCCGGCGATACCCGGCAGCGTCAGCGTCGCCCCGATCAGCGACAGCAGGCCGAAGATCAACCCCACGTTCAACAGCAGCGCAATGTTGGCGAACAGCCCGAACAGCCCGTAGTAAACCCCCATGAAGATCAGCACGGCGCCAAAGGCGATCAGCGTCGCCGTCTGCCCCTTGGCGATCGAATCCGCCCCCAGATCCGGTCCGACCGTGCGCTGCTCCAGCACCTTGATCGAGGCGGGCAACGCACCGGCGCGCAACAGGATCGACAACTCGGTGGCGCTCTCGACGGTGAAATTACCCTCGATATACCCGGACCCGCCCAGGATCGGACTATTGATCCGCGGCGCCGTGATCACCTTGCCGTCCAACACGGTGGCGAACAATTGGCCGACATGGGCCGCAGTGTAGTTGCCGAAAATCCGCGCCCCGGCGCCATTGAAGCGAAAGTTCACTACCGGCAGGCCGTTTTGCGGGTGAAAGCCCATCTGGCTGTCGTCGAGATGCTCGCCGGTCAGGATCGGCGCGCGCTGCAACAGGTAATTGGTGCCATCCTCGGCATCCGGCAACACGATCTGGCCGGGGCCGGGGTTCGCCGCCTGCGGGCCATAGCCATCGACCATGTGGAAAGTCAGCTTGGCGGTTTTGCCAATCAGGCTCAGCAATTCATCGACAGACCCCAGGCCTGGCACCTGTATCAGCACCCGGTCGTCGCCCTGGCGCTGGATCGACGGCTCGCGGGTACCGGCCTCGTCGATACGCCGCCGGATAATCTCCAGCGACTGCGCCATGGTGCGGTCGGTAAGCTGCGAGACGGCCAGTTCGGTCAGGGCAATCGTATAGGTCTGGTTACCGGCATCAGTCACCGCCAGATCGACCCCGCCACCGCCGCCACCGCCCATGCCAAAACCGCCGGCCAGGAACCCGCCCAGCGGTTGGGCCAAGCCCTCAAGCAACTCCTTGGCGCGGACCACATCCTCTGGATTGGTGATTTGCACCGCCACATGGTCTTCTGCCGCCCGCAGCCCGGTGAACCGGCGCACGCCGCCGTCGGTCAGCGCCTTGCGCACATCGGCGCGCAGGGTCTCCATCCGCTCGGCGATAACTTCGGATATCTGCACCTCGACCAGCAAATGCACACCGCCGCGCAGATCCAGACCCAGATTGACCACATCCGGCGGCAGGTAGCTTGGCCATTCATCGGCCTTGGCCTGCAATTCGGCCGGCACCGGCTTTTCGTCCTTTTGCAGCTTGGCAATCTCGGTCCATGCCCGGGCCGCGCTGTCGGCGCGCTCGTAGAACAGGTTCGGCATCGAGAACACGAGGCCAGCCAGACAGATGCCGATGATCAGCACCCGTTTCCATAGTGGGAAGAACAGCATCGCCCCGCCTTGTCTCTATTGGTCTCGTTTCACGCAGGCCAGCCTCCAACCGCACGCGCGGTCGTTCGGCAAAGCCGCCGGGATCATTTGTCGTTGGCAGGCTCGGTCTTCGACAGCACCGCCGTAATTGTCGACCGGATCAGCTTGACCTTGACGCCCGTGGCAATCTCGACCTCGACCTCGTCGCCCTCGGCCACCTTGGTCACCTTGGCCAACATGCCGCCCGAGGTGACGATCTGGTCGCCCCGGCGCAGGTTCTCGACCATCAACTTATGTTCCTTGGCCCGCTTCTGCTGCGGCCGGATCAACAGGAAATAGAAGATCACAAAGATTGCGATCAGCGGCAACATCGAGGCGAGGAACCCCCCGGAGCCTCCGGCAGCCCCGGCGGCCTGGGCATAAGCGGGTGTCGTGAACATGGCGGTTCCTTTACTTGCGTCCCGATCTTGCGTCGCGACCGTGTTTGTGGCAGGGGCCAAACAAAGCGGCTAACCCCAGATCAGGGGCATATAAACGTTGGGCTGTGGGCGTGCAAGCGGCGGGCCGGGAAAAGGATCAGGTCTCGCGTTTCCACCCCGCGTTAGACGCCTCAATAGCCCTTGAAACCGCGTACGACCCACATCGAAAACGGAACCGACCGATCGATATGGGTCTCAAGCGAGCCGCTTTCCACCTCGCGCGCCTCCTCAAACTTGCCAGCCATCGACGCTGCCCCCGATTGGACCACTAGCAGCATCTCACGCTGATCCCCAGGATACAGGGTAGCGACCAGCTCGTGGTGATTGGCCGGGGCCGCGTCCGGGTTCCAGATCGCCACCTCATCCCAGCCGAGGCCACCGTAGTACATACATTCCGACAGCCGCCGCCGGTTGTCCGAAAGCAACACCCCCGCGCCTTCCTCGGACATGGCGCCCAGCACCAGCTCGCAAAACGGCTCGCTGATGCGCATCTGCCGGAACGGATCGAGCCGACTG
The DNA here is from genome assembly GCA_035527255.1 of Thermohalobaculum sp. Taxonomy (GTDB): domain Bacteria; phylum Pseudomonadota; class Alphaproteobacteria; order Rhodobacterales; family Rhodobacteraceae; genus Thermohalobaculum. The sequence goes on from DATLAW010000179.1 coordinate 12,579, forward strand.
GTAAGACCCTCGGCTTGCCCGGCGTACAACCCCGCGACGGTCCACAGCCCCAGCGACGCGGCGACGCCAACTGCCAGCTGCGCCTGCAATGCCCGCGCTCCGCCAGCCGTGACCAACCAGCGCGCCGCCAACAACGACCCCGCGACATAGGCCGGGGCTGCCCAGTTCGCCTGCGCCCGGGTCAGGAACGAAAGCCCGATCATCCCGGCCAACAAAGGTACGGTCTGCCAGGCCATCAAACGCATTCCCCAATCGTCGCGCCAATCGCTGCGATTGCGCAGTGCCAGATAGATGGCGATCAGAAACACCGGCCCGATCACCGCAAACTGGGCGGCGGTGAATTCGACCAATGCGCCAATATTGAAATAGCCGTGACCGGGGTCGGCGTCGCCCATCACATGCGCTACGGTGACGAAAGAATTATCGGCGTTCCAGACGATGTTCGGTGACACCAACGCGATCACCGCGACCATTGCAGTCGCTGTCCCGGACCAATTTCGCGCACGCGCCGCGAACAGCCCATAACCGAGCGCCCCAACGGCAAAGGCCACCATGGAGTATTTTGCCATCATCCCGGCGCCAATCAGTGCGCCCAGCGCGCCCCACCAAACCTGACCCCCAGCCCCGACTCCAGCCTCAGCCTCAGTCTCGGCGGCGCGAACCAGGACGTAGAGAGCCGCCGCCCAAAGCACCATCAGCACCGGATCAGTTGACATTATCATCGCCGACAACCCAACGCCTGGTGCCGCTGTGTAACCGGTGGCGGCCCAGAAACCGGTCTTGCCGTCCCACAAGCGCCGCCCGGTCAGAAAAATCAGCCAGGCGATCAGCCCATGGGCAATTGGGCTCGCCAGCCGCAGAGCGAACAGCGTGTCACCGGCAACGTCGGTGATCGCCCGAATCAACCAGGCGACCAGTGGCGGTTTCGAGAAGTAGCCCCAGTCGAGCTCCTGTCCGTAGGCCCAATACTGAGCTTCGTCGAAATGTACCGGCATCGGCTCGGTGGCATTCACCGCCAGCCGCAGCGACAACACCACCAGCAAAATCGCCAGGGTCAGGGCGCCCCACGGCCCCTGGGGCTTGACGGGTTTGCGCCGCCGCCGGGCTGGCGCCGGCTTGGCCTTGCCTCGGTTGCCTTTCCCACGCGCTTTCGGCGCCATCTGTTTTCCGCTTCGCCTGCCCTAACCGGTCGCCCTTCTAACCGATTGCATGGGGCCTAGGAAGGGCGCGTCGGAGCCGTTATGTGTGCAATCGGAGACAATGAGGGAGACCCCGCCATGCGCACCGATGAAGCACCGAGCCCGCAACAATCGACCCGGCTGGCCGATTATCGTGCACCGGACTGGCTGATCGACAGCGTCGCGCTGGATTTCGACCTTGCCCCCTCGGCGACCCGGGTAGTCGCCCGCATCGCTTTTCGCCGCAATCCGGAGCGTGCTGGCGAGGGCCCGGCCGATTTGCGACTCGATGGCCGAATGGTTGCCTTGGTGTCGGCGGCGGTGAACGGCCAACCGGTCGAGCCCGAGTTGACCCGCGAAGGCCTGCGGGTGCCCGCCGACAAACTTCCGGGCGAGAAATTCACCTGGACCTGCGAGACCGAGATCGACCCCGAGGCCAATACCTCGCTGGAGGGGTTGTACATCTCCAAAGGCATGTTCTGTACCCAGTGCGAGGCAGAGGGTTTCCGCAAGATCACCTTCTACCAGGATCGCCCTGACGTAATGGCCACATTCCGAGTGCGGATCGAGGCTGACCGCGCCACCTGCCCGGTGCTGTTGTCGAATGGCAACCCGGTCGCCTCGGGAGACTTGCCCAAGGGCCGGCACTTTGCAGAGTGGGAGGACCCGCACCCGAAGCCCGCCTATCTGTTCGCGCTGGTGGCCGGTGATCTGGTCTCGCATGACGACAGCTTTACCACGGCCAGCGGCCGCGACGTGGCACTGAAGATATATGTCCGCCCTGGCGACGAGGGCAAATGCGCCTATGCGATGGACAGCCTGGTACGCTCGATGCGCTGGGACGAGGAAGCCTATGGCCGCGAATACGACCTCGACCTGTTCATGATCGTTGCCGTCGACGACTTCAACATGGGGGCGATGGAGAACAAGGGGCTGAACGTCTTCAACTCGAAATACGTCCTCGCCAGCCCGGAGACCGCGACCGACCGTGACTACGAGTTGATCGAGGGCATCATTGCCCATGAGTATTTCCACAACTGGACCGGTAACCGCATCACCTGCCGCGACTGGTTTCAGCTGTGCCTGAAAGAGGGTCTGACGGTTTACCGCGACCAGCAGTTCTCGGGCGACCAGCGCAGCCATGCGGTCAAGCGGATTGGCGATGTGAAAATGCTGCGCTCGCGCCAGTTTCGCGAGGATCAGGGGCCGCTGGCGCATGCCGTCCGACCGGAGGAATACGTCGAGATCAATAACTTCTACACCGCCACGATCTATGAAAAAGGCGCCGAGGTGATCGGCATGCTCGAGACGCTGGTCGGCGCGGATGGCTACCGCAAGGCGCTGGATCTGTATTTCGAGCGCCACGACGGACAGGCCTGCACCATCGAGCAGTTCCGGCAGTGTTTCGAGGATGCAACCGGCCAAGACCTCTCGCAGTTCGCCCGGTGGTGGAGCCAGGCGGGCACACCAAGGATCGCCGTCAAGGAAGAATGGGCAGACGGCCGCTACACCCTGACCCTGCGACAGACCACGCCACCGACAGCGGGGCAGGATGGAAAACAGCCGTTGGTCATCCCGGTCGCTGTGGGTCTCCTTGGCGCGAACGGCGATGAGGTATTGCCGACCCAGGTGCTGGAGCTGAGCGACACCGAACAGAGCTTTACTTTCGAGGGGCTGGGGTCGCGTCCGATCCCCTCGATCCTGCGTGGATTTTCGGCGCCGGTGATCGTCGAGCGTGAAACCACGGACGCGGAATCCGCCTTCCTGCTGGCCCATGATACCGACCCCTTCAACCGGTGGGAAGCCGGGCGCCGCTACGCCGTTCGCATCGCGCTGGGGCTGATCGCGGGGGACAGTGGGGTGCCCACCGCCTGGGTCGAGGGTATCGGTGCGGTACTGACGGATGAGAGCCTCGACCCGGCGTTCCGGGCGATGGCGCTGGAAATTCCGGGGATCGATGAGATCACTGGCGAGATCTGGGCGGGTGGCGGGTTGTCCGACCCGGATGCCATCCATGCGGCGCTGCGCGAAATGCGCCAGACACTCGGGAAAAAGCTGTCGGGGCAGCTATCTCGGTCATATGAAACATTGAAATCCGAAGGCCCCTACAGCCCGGATGCCGCCTCGGCTGGACGGCGGGCGTTGAAGAACCGTTGCCTGGCCCTGCGCACTGCGCCCGGCTCGGCAGACGCCTTTGCAGTGGCTGAGGCTCAGTTTCGAAGCGCTGACAACATGTCCGACGCTCTGCCGGCGCTAACCGTACTGGTCCACGAGGGCGCACCGGTTGCTGATGCTTTGCTGGCGGATTTCCATACCCGCTGGCGACATGACCCGTTGGTGGTCGACAAGTGGCTTGCCATACAGGCGTCCGCGCCGTTGCCGGGCACTCTCGACCGGGTCCAGGCATTGACTGGCCACGCCTCGTTCGATTGGAAAAACCCGAACAAGTTCCGTTCGCTGATCGGGGTGATGGCGGCGGCAAACTCGGTGGTTTTCCATCGCGCCGATGGTGCGGGTTACAAGTTCCTCGCTGACTGGTTGATCCGGCTCGACGCGATCAACCCGCAGACCGCGGCCCGGGTTGTTGGCACATTCGAGACCTACCGCCGCTACGACACTGCGCGCCAAGCGCTGATGCGGGCCGAGCTGGAGCGGATCGCGGCGGTGGAGGGCTTGTCGAAAAACACCCGCGAAATGGTTGAGCGGATGCTGGCGGGGTGAGACGAGCCGACCTATACTTCCCTGGGCTTGACTTGGCGCACACATCGCGGCTGAATTTGAGCGTGTGGATCACGACATCAGACTAACCCTTGGCCCGATCTACCCATTCCAGGTTACCGTGCCGATTCAACGATGATTTTTCAGGCTGTGCTGGACTCGCAATTCCCAGGCTTTCGCCTTCTGGCGCTTAGCTGCTGCTGTGGCGTCTGCAAAGCACTGCCTGACCGTTGAAGGATCGCCACCGGATTGGGCCAGCAACTCGCCCTTGATCCGGTATATTTCCGATTCCGCATAACCTTCTGAAGTCCTGGCCATGAATTCTTCGGCGCCGGCAATTTCTTTCAGTCCTTCTTCGGGCTTGCCAAGAACCCCGAGCGCTTCGCCGAGCAAAGCCAGATACTGGGTGCGATGCGCCAGAGCGCCGGCACCCAATTCCCCGGCCAAACCATCGTGCATCGACTGTAGGCCTTCCGCGCCATTTCCGGCCATGCAAAGCGCCCAGCCCCGCATGATCAATGCATGGCCCAGCCAGGCGGGAAAACCTTGTTCTCGTGACAATCCCAGAAGATCTTCAGCAATCTCCCGCACCCGTTCCACGTTGCCGAGAACATGCTCAACCCGGGTTGCGATCCAAAGTGAAAACCCAATACTGAACTGATGCGACGATGCCTGGGCTGCATTCAGGCTCGCGGCATTCAACTCGACCGCCTTTTCCGAATGGCCGAGAATAGACTGGGTCAAAGCCCCGAAACCCAGGCCGACAATTCCCGGGTCCTCGCCCCAACGAGAAATCCAATATTGATGCTGATCAGGGTGATAATATGAAACGCCCTTGGTGAGATATTCCTCAGCGCGTTTCAGCTCGCCGAGGAACAAGGAGTTGTAGCCGTGTGCGACATTGGCCGGCAGTTGGTAGTCCTTGTCGTCGCTCATTCCGGCTTGCGCCAACAGACGCTCGCCCACCCTGTCAGCCTCGCGCAGTTCGCCGCGAAGGGCATGAAACCTGTGCAGCGCCAGATAAACAGGAAAGTGTTCAAGGGTTTCCTCAGCACGATCGCATATCAATTGCGCCCGGCGGTAGACGGTTTCAGCATCGACCGTCGCCCAGCCTTTTGACATTGTATAACCGGCCCCCAACAGCAACAGGATCGGCAGCTCCTCCCCGTCACGTTCCGCCGACTTCGGCAAGTTACCGAGCAGTTCGCGAGCGTGTTCCAGATGGTTGAGGGCTTCGGTATTTTCCGAGCGCTGAATGCAACGCTCGCCAGCTGCTCGAAGATAGGCAATTGCCTTTCGCGTCAACCCGGCGGCTTCATAATGACGGGCCAGTATTTCCGGCTGATCAACGAACTGGGAGGCATATTTGGTCTCCATCGCTGCCGCGACACCTGCGTGCAGCCTCTGGCGTTTTGTCCGCACCAGGCTGTTATAGGCGGCGTCCTGAATGAGGCCATGCTTGAAGGTAAATACGGCATCCGGAATGGTGCCGCGCCGATAGATCAGCTGCGCCTCGATCAGTAGTCGCAACGCGTCTTCAAGGTCTTGCTCGTTCATCAGCGAAACTGCCAACAGCAATTCGTAGGAAAACTGACGCCCGATCACCGCCCCGATCAATGCCACCTCTTTTATCGGCGCCAGTCTGTCGAGACGGGCCATCAAGGAATCCTGCAATGTTGTGGGGATTGCAAAAGACGGTAGCGGCCCGGCGGCCTCATAGTGATCGCCAACATCGGTCAGATAACCACTTTCCAGAAGCGTCTTTGTCAACTCCTCGATGAACAGGGGCACGCCATCACTTTTGTCGATAATCTGGTGCATGATCTCGGCCGGCAACGGTTTGCCGGCCACATTGATCACAGCTTCTTCTACCGTTTTGCGTGAAAGCCGACTAAGCGGCAGTGTGGTCACATGCGGCAAATGCGTACAGGATGGCTCGAACGTCGGCCTGTAGCTTGCCAGCAGCAGAATCCGATGGTCCTTGATCTCATCAATCAGCAGATCGAGATATTCCAGCGTTGTCGGGTCGATCCAATGCAGATCCTCCATCAGCAGCAGCAGCGGCTCAGTGCTGGACTGCACCTTGATTTGGTTGACCAATGCCTCGAGGGTTTTGTCCTTGATCTTTTGCGGACTGATTTCCAGTGCTCCAAATCGTTTATCGGTCGGCACCGACAGCAACTTGGCATAAAGCGGTGTCACGCTGGCCGTATCGAGCCCCGCTGTTTCGACCAGCGCATTCAGCCGGTCGAGTTTTTCCGCCGCCGACATGTCGCGCCGGATGCCAGCGCCGCGCTGAAGTCCGATGATGACCGGAAATAGAGCGCTGTTGGCGTGATATGGCGAGCAAAAGCTGCGCATGCAGCGCGCCTGGCCACCGCTGGCATAGTCCTGGAGTTCCTGCAGGAGCCGCGATTTGCCGATGCCCGCCTCGCCGGACAACAAGACCACCTGGCCAGCGCCGCTCGACGCCTCCTGCCAACGCCGTTTGAGGATGTCGATTTCCTCATCCCGTCCGGTCAGCGGCGTCAGTTCAAGACCTTGCCGCGTCGCCGCAAAGCGGCTGTCCAGGGCCTGATCGGACACCACCTGCCAAGCCTGCACGTGGTCCTCAAAGCCCTTCAGATCGTGCCTGCCCAGATCCTTCAATTCGAACAGCCCGCCAACCAATCGCCGCGTCTCATTGGAAATCACCACGGCATCAAGATCGGCAATGGCCTGCAGCCGGGCCGCCAGATTTGGTGTCTCTCCGACAACAGAATGCTGTTGAGCGGTGCCGCTGCTGATCAAGTCGCCCACAACCACGTCGCCAGTGGCGATCCCGACGCGGGAATGCAAGACGACGTCAGGATGGGCAACGAGTGTGCGGATGGTATCAACGATTTCCAGCGCCGTTCGCACGGCGCGTTCCGGGTCATGTTCGTCGGCGCTCGGATAACCGAAATAGACCAGAATCCCATCGCCGAGATAGTTGGCGATATATCCATTGTAACGCTTCACTATAGTTTCGCAGCAGGTTTGATAGCGCATGATAATTTCGCGCATATCTTCCGGGTCAAATTTCACCGAAAGGGCAGTGGAACCCGCCAAATCGGTGAACATGACCGTCAGATGACGGCGTTCCGGCTGGCCGATCTGCGCCACAAAGCCGGCATTGGGCTCAGCCACAGTTTCTGCCGTTGTCAGATTCGGCGCCTGTTCATCATTCCTGGCGATGTCCGCAATCGCCCGCATCAAGCGCTTGCGATGACCAAGCGGTATCCCAAGATCCTTCAGATCCTGCTCATCAAGCGCGCCAAGAACGTCGCCGTCGATTTTGTTCTCGGCGAACAGATCAATATATTCCGCGAGGCCGAGACTATTCAGCCATTCATCCAGATCAATCATGACGGTCGTAGCCTAATGATAAGCATTACTGCCAGTCGGGCGGTCCGTCACCCTCATGGCCCAAGGCATAACGACTTGAGGCCCCGGGTCAAGCCCGACGAAGTTGGGGCGGGCATGGCGCCTTACCGCCCCTGCACCACGCTCTCGTCGAATTCGATCAGCGTCGGGCCGGGGCGGGCTGCGGCCTCACGCAACAGTGTCGGCAGCACCTCCAGCGTGTCCATCCGCACGCCTGCCATGCAGTACGCCTTGGCGATGGCGACGAAATCCGGGGTGTGCAGGTCGACGCCGACGGGTGTGATCTGGCGGGCGACCATATAGCTCTTGATCTCGCCGTAGCCCTGATTGTTCCAGACTAGCAGGATTACACGAAGCCCTTCCTCGATCGCCGCGCCAATTTCGGTCAGCGTGAACTGCAGCCCGCCGTCGCCGGCAATGCAGACCACCGGCCCACCGATCGCCCGCGCGGCGCCGATGGCGGCGGGCAGGCCATAGCCAAGCGCACCATAGCCGGTGGCGGCGTTGAACCAGCGGCTCGGCGCCGGGGCCGCATAGTACAAGTTCCCGGCATAGACGGCTTGGGTTGAGTCGCCGACGATTGGTGCATTGGGCAAGGTATCGCGGATCATATCCAGAAACCCGACCGATGCGCGGTAGGCAGCACCAAGCTCCTCGAAAGCAACCTCCCGCGCCACCCTCGCCCGCGTGGCGCCGTCACGCGCGGGCACAGCGTCGCCCAACGCTAACCGCAGCGCTGGCACAGCCTCACCCACGTCCGCCACCAGGGCCAAGTCCGGCACAGCCCCACGGCCAATCTGCTCCGGGTCGATGTCGACGCGGATCAGGCGGCCCTGGACGATCATCTCGCTTCGGTCATACATGTCGTAGTCAGTGCGGCCGATCTCGGTTCCCAGCGCCAGCACCACGTCGGAAGTCCCGATCAGGTCGCGGATCGCCTCCAGCGACGGACTGGCGGGAACGGCCAAAGGGTGATCACCGGACAGGATGCCCCGTGCATTGGTGGTCATCACCACCGGCGCACCCAACCGTTCGGCCAACACTGTAATCCCATCGGCCGCCCAACGCGCACCACCTCCGGTCAGGATCAGGGGCTTGCGGGCCGACCCCAGCCATCGCGCCGCCTCGGCCAATCCGGCGGCGCCGGGGGCTGGCGGGGTCAGGCGCTGCGGGCGATTGAAGGGAACCTGCCCCGCCTCGATCGAGAAAAGATCGCGCGGGATCTCGATATGCACCGGTCGGGGCCGCGCGCCTTCGAACACCGCCCAGGCGCGGGCCAGGACTGCAGGAAGCTCGCCCGGAGTCATGATAGTGTGCGAGAACGCCGCGCATTGGCCCGCGATCAGGCTCTGCCGACGGACCTCGTGGAGGTCGCCAGCTTCCATTCCCAGCGCACCGCGCGCGTTGACCGCCGAGACCACCAGCATCGGCACGCTATCGCCGTAAGCCTGCGCCATTGCGGTAGCGATGTTGGTCAGGCCCGGCCCGGTGATGACGAAAGCAACGCCGGGGCGGCCAGACACCCGCGCATAGCCATCGGCCATGAAGCCAGCGCCCTGCTCGTGGCGCGGGGTGACATGGTGGATATCGCTGGCAGCGAGGCCGCGATACATCTCGACCGTATGGACGCCAGGAATGCCGAAGACGGTATCGACGCCGTAAGCCTCCAGCCACTCGACCAATCTTTCGCCCAGTGTCGGCATAATAGCCCCTTTGAGAATGACCAGACTTGCTGGCTACCGAGCGGCCAGCAACGCCGTCAACTCCCGCACATCTGCAATCTGGTCCAGCCGGGCGCAGATGCCCGCAATCGCCGCTGCCCGGTCGGTATCCAATGATGCAGCGGCGCAGCGGTGGAACTTCGCCAGCACCTCGTCCATGCTCAGTGGATCGGGGGGATTGCCTTTTGGGACGGCAACCTCGTCTCTGAGTACCGAGCCATCGGCGAAAGTGATCGCAATCGGATCTGGATCATCGGGGTCCATGCCGATATCGGGCCGCAGCGGCTCGCGCCGATCAACGGTCACCTTGGCGGCAAGACTGCGGATGGCCGGGTTGGCGATGGCCGCGGTGGTGAAATCCGACGGCGTCACAGCGCCCGTCGTCAATGCCAGTGCCACGGTGTAGGGCTCCGAGAACAGCGCCTCGGCGGGGGTTTGTGGATCATCGAATGGAACGATTGCCCGGTGCGGGTCGATGAGGCTGACCCGGATCGCTGTGATCGCGGAAAGGTCGATCCGATTCTGCGCCCACAATCGCAACGCCCCGTCGATGGCGCGGTGGGTGTAGCCGCAGCTGGAGTGGATCTTGATCGCCAACCCATGCTCCTCGATCCCCCAAGGCGCTCCCAGCCGGTCGAGCGCCTGAAACTTCGCCGCGCCACGGGCCATCATCAAACTGCCGAAGCTAGCCGGACCGTCCAGCACCCCTGCCCCGGCGGTTGCGCCATGCGCGGCGAGGCTAGCCGCCATGATGCCGCCCTGTGCTGCCAGCCCGGCGTGGAGCGGTTTTGCCGTGGTGCCGAACTGGCTGACAAAACCGCCGCCCATCGACGTCGCAAGCAAAACTGCATTGGCGGCTTTCACGCCATCCAGCCGCACCAGCCGGGCCACCGCCGCCGCCGCGCCGATGGTGCCGAGGGACCGGGTCGAGTGCCAGCCCATGTTGTAGTGGCTCGGGTTCGTCGCCTCGCCGATGCACATGATGACCTCAAGCCCGACAATATAGGCGTCGAGCAGGTCGGCTCCAGTACAATTCAGATCGGCGCCGGACGCCAGCAGCGCCGGTACCAGCACCGCACTGGGATGGGTGTAGCCGGGGTCCTCGTAATCATCGAGGTCGTAGGCATGTGCGGCCACGCCGTTGACCAATGCCGCCCAGGGCGGGGTTGTGGTTTGGGAAGTGCCAACGATCACAGATCCGCCCTGCCCCCATGCAGCGACAGTCTGCCGGGCTATCCGGGCGGGCTCAGACGCAGCGCCAAGCAGCATGCAACCGATCGTGTCCAAAAACGCAGTCCGCGCCCGCTCCATCGCCAACGGACTGTGATTGCGCGCCGCCGTCGCGATGAAGGCGCCGAGGCGCACGACTGCGTTACAAGTAATTGAGGCTGGGGTCATTTAGGGCTCGCGGATAGTTCCCGGCATTTCCGGGCCGGGTCATCCTGTCACTGGGCGAGCCGCATCAACGCGTCAAAATCGGCATCCAGCGCTAATTTCCCGCCACGCCTGGCGCCGATTGCACACATCATCTCAGGCAATTCGGTTCAGCGGCATTTTGGCGCTTGCTAAGCCGTGATAACCGGCGCTTTCTACCGCGAACCCCAATCACGGTCGCGCCCGCGGCCCATCCGCATATCGGTCGCTTGCAATGGCCATGCATGTACGTCACCCGCTGTGGCTTCCCGCCGCACCCGCTCCCGGAATGGGGGTGTTCAGCCTGCTGTTCATGATCGAGTCGATCGCACGTGCCTCGCTGGCCACAGTGGTGCCACTGCAAGCCTATGCCATCCTGAAGGACGAGCAGCACGTCAGCTTCCTTTATACTGTCATTGCCATGGTGACGCTCGCGGCCAGCTTTCTGGTCCCCGGGTTGGTGCGCCGTTTCAGCCGGCGCTGGACCTATACCATCGGCGCCAGTTGCCTGATCGGCGCGGCGCTGTCACTGTGGACCTACACCCTGCCGGGACAAGCTGCGGGCATGTTCCTGCGGGTCTTTGGCACCGCCTGCATGAACATCACCATCAACCTTTATATCATGGAGCACATTCGCAAGAAGGACTACGTCAAGAACGATGCGAAGCGGCTGGCTTCCTCGACCATCGGCTGGACACTATCGCCCTATATCGGGGTCTGGCTCTATACCAATTACGGTCTGACGGCCAGCTACGGTTGGGCAATCGGTTGGGCGCTGGTCCTGCTGGCGCTGTTTTGGCATCTGCGGATGTCGGAGACGTCGCTGATCCGGCCTGGCACACTGGTGGCGGCAAGCCCGTTCGCCAATATCGGCCGGTTCATGCGCCAGCCCCGGTTGCGGATGGCCTGGATGGTCGCCTTCGCGCGTTCATGCTTCTGGGTGACATTTTTCGTCTACACCCCGATCATGATGGTCGCCAGCGGCAAGACATCCGAGGCGGGGGCCTTGGTCATCTCCGCCGGCAACGCCGTTCTGGTGTTGACGCTGGTCTGGCCGAAAATTGCCGAAACGCACGGCGCGCGTTGGGCTATCGCCATCAGTTTTCTGGCGCTTGCCGTTACGCTGGTCGGCGCCTGGGCGGCCGGGCTCGACAACGGCTGGGTGGTGGCGGGATTCCTGCTGGGTGGCTGCATCGCCGCGACCGGGCTTGACGCCATCGGTGCGGTGCCATTCTACCGCGCCGTACACATATCGGAACGGCCCGAGATGACCGCGGTCTACCGGACCTACGCCGACGCCAGCGAAATCTTCCCGACACTGGTCTACGGCGTGCTGTTGACCTGGTTCGAGCTGCCGGTGGTGTTCGTGGCGCTGGCC
>DATLAW010000180.1:0-11406 GCA_035527255.1 Thermohalobaculum sp.
CGGTGATCTGAAGGCAAACTTGCCCGAATACGACACGATCTGACGCATACCGGCTGGACTCGGGGCCAGCGCGGGATAACGCTCGCGCAAGTTAAACAGGCGGATTCAGCGAGGCGATGATGGATGATCTGACGACCGAAACCGCGGAAGGCCCGGCCCGGCGCAAGCGTGGCGGCGGCAGGTCCGGCAACGTGCGGCGCGACACCGGCACCGCGATCACCCAGCTTCCGTGGCAAATCCCGCAACTTCTTGACGCCCCGACAGAGCCATTGACCGCCGAGGGCGTGGCCGCTGTAAATAACGGTGCGATGCGCATTCTCGAGGAGATCGGTATCGATTTCCTGCACGAAGAAGCCAAAATGCATCTGAAGGCGGCGGGCGCCGATGTTGATCCGAACAGCAACCGGGTCCGCTTCGACCGCGACATGGTGCGCGAGATGGTGGCGAAATCCCCGTCCAGTTTTACAATCACCCCCCGCAACACCGACCGTGCGCTGCCTATCGGCGGCCGCAACCAAGTTTACATCAATGTCTCCAGCCCGCCCAACTGTTCCGACCTCGACCGCGGCCGCCGTCCCGGCACACGCGAAAGCTTTCGCGACCTGGTGAAGCTCAGCCAGTATTTCAACTGCATCCACATGGTCGGCGGTTACCCGGTCGAGCCGGTCGACATACACCCCTCGGTCCGCCACCTCGATTGCCTGCGCGACAAGCTGATCCTGACCGACAAGGTCATGCACTGCTACAGCCTTGGCAAGGAACGGGTCGTCGATGCTATGGAGATGGTGCGCATCGCCGGTGGCCTCAGCCACGAGGAATTCGACGCCAAGCCGCGGATGTACACCAACATCAATTCGACCAGCCCGCTGATCCACGACTGGCCGATGCTGGACGGCGCCATGCGGCTGGCCAAGCGCGGCCAGATGGTCACGGTCACCCCGTTTACGCTGGCGGGCGCCATGGCGCCGGTAACTCTGGCTGGCGCTGTCGCGCAGCAAACCGCCGAGTCGCTGGCAGCCATTGTGCTGTTGCAGCAGATCAACCCCGGTGTGCCGGTGGTGATGGGCTCGTTCACGTCGAACGTCGACATGAAAACCGGTGCGCCCGCATTCGGCACCCCGGAATACATGCGTGCGACCCAGATGTCGGGCCAGATTGCGCGGCTGTACAATCTGCCGCTGCGCGCCACAAACGCCTGCGCCGCCAATGCCCCCGATGCGCAGGCGGCATGGGAAAGCGCCTTCTCGCTGTGGGCCTGCACCTCGGGCCACGCCAACATGGTCTACCATGCGGCGGGTTGGCTGGAAGGTGGCCTGTGCGCCAGCTACGAGAAATTCGTCATGGATTGCGAGACGCTGCAGCAGATGATGGCCTACAACAAGCCGATCGGCATCACTGACGACGACATTTCGATCCAGGCCATCTCGGACGGTAACGACGCCCGCCATTTCTTCGGCATCCAACACACCCAGGACCGCTACGAGACCGCCTTCTACAGCCCATTCCTGTCAGATTGGCGCAACTTCGAGACCTGGGAGGACGACGGCGCCCAGCAGACACCCGAGCGGGCCAACAAGATCTGGAAGGCAATTCTTGAGGAATTCGAGGCCCCGCCGCTCGACCCCGCCATCGTCGAGGAACTGGATGCGTTTGTCGCCCGGCGCAAATCCGAAGGCGGCGCGCCGACGGATTTCTGATTGGGAAAGCGCCCCTTTGCGTCAGGCCGGGCATTCTTGCTGCGTAAACTCGTCGCGCAGCCAGCGCCTGACGATCTCGACCTCGGGATTCACCGCAGTTCGTCCCGGGTCTGAGACAATATAGTGCGCCTGCGGAATCGCGATCTCCTCGTCAAGCGGAACCGCGGCCTTGCCGGCACGCACCAGATCGACGGCAAAGCGCTTCAGAACCAGCGCAACACCAGCGTCGCAAGATACCAACTCGACCGCGGCCAGCGTCGTATCGACCGCAATGCCAATCTTGGCGGGATCGTAGCGGGCACCATTGCGTTGGAACAATCGTGCCCAGTCATCCTGAAAGCCGATGATATGGATGATGCGCGCCTCGCTGATATCCGACAGCGAGCAAATCCTGGCTGTTGGGGCACAAATCGGAACGATGGTCTCGGGCGACAGAAGTTCGGCCTGCATGGCGGGCCAAGCGCCGGTACCCAATCGGATATCGATATCGACATCCTCGTCGGCAATCGCGTCGGCCCAGATTGCCGAGATCATCCTGAACTGGATATGCGGATGCTGTTCGCGAAACTTCCGCAGGCGCGGCGACAGCCACAGCACCGCCGTCGAGATCGGCGCCCGCAGCGTGACCGTCCGGCGCCCACGTGGGCCGAACAGACCCTGAGTCGACAGCGACAGATCCTCCATCGCCTTGCTGACCGAGGGCAGGTAGGCTTTCCCCATGTCGGTCAGATCCAGCCGCCGCGCCTGGCGGAGGAACAGCCTGAACCCCAGCTTGTCTTCCAGCGAACGCACCTGATGGCTGACCGCGGCCTGGGTCAGCCCCAGTTCACCCGCCGCCGCGGTAAAACTGCCGAGCCGTGCAGCCGCCTCGAACGCCCGCAGCCAGACAAGATTCGGCAAACGGTAAACCATTTTGAAATCACCTTAGCCACAAATATTTCGATGTCTAATCACCATAATTATTCGTTTTCGTTTTGCAAAGGCCCCTTGCAAGATCGCAACATGCTTGCGGGATCAACCCCCGTGCCTCGGGAATACCAAAATGACCGACAACACCGCAAAGCAGCCCAATATCCTGTTCGTCATGGCCGACCAGATGACACCGTTCATGCTCGGCGCCTGTGGCGGCACCGGCGCGCCGATGGCAAACCTTACGACACTGGCCCGGCGCGGCGTGCAGTTCACCACCGCCTACACCCCTTGTCCGATATGTGTGCCGGCCCGATCGTCGTTGATGACCGGGCTCCATGTCTCGCGCACCGGCTGCTACGACAATGGCGACCCCTACCCCAGCTTCATCCCCAGTTTTGCGCACTACATGACCAACGTGGGTTACGAGGTGGTGCTGTCGGGCAAGATGCACTTTGTCGGGCCGGACCAACTGCACGGCTTCCAGCGCCGACTGAATACTGACGTCTACCCGTCCGGCTTCATTTGGTCGTACCCGCTGCTCGACGAGAATGACCCCGAGGCAATGGCCTTTGACTTCGCGCCGCAATACCAGGCGCAGAATATCGGCGCCGGCTGGAGCACCGAGCTGCAATACGACGAGGAAACCCATTTCCGCGCCGTTGAGTACCTTCGCAACGCGCCGGCAAATCCGTTCATGCTGCTGGCCTCGTATACGAACCCGCACCCGCCCTACAAAGTGCCCGGCAAGTATTGGGAAATGTACCGCGACGCCGACATGCCCCTGCCCCATTATCCGAACGATATGGATGAGCGATATTCCGACTTCGATCGTGCCTTCCTGCGCTGGTATGGCCTTGACCGCAAAAGCATCCGTGAACCCGAACACCTGCTGGCGATGCGGCGCGGCTTTGCGGCGCTGTCGCATTATGTCGACGATAAGCTGGGTGAACTGCTGGACTTGCTCGACGAGACCGGGCTGCGTGACAACACGGTCGTCGTTTTCACCTCCGACCATGGCGAGATGCTGGGCGAAAAGGGCCTGATCCAGAAGCGCAGCTTCTACGAATGGTCGTCGCGGATTCCGCTGATAATCGACTATCCCGGTGCTGCGCCGGGTAAGATCGATACACCCGTTTCATTGATCGATCTGCCAGCAACTCTGATCGACATCGCCGGCGCCGTGCCGGTTCGCGAACTCGACGGCCGCAGCCTTATGCCCGCGCTCCATGGCGGCACACTTGAGACCGTACCGGTGATTTCCGAATATCACGGTGAGGCGGTCATGCGGCCCTGCTTCATGGTCCGCAAAGGGCCGTGAAAATACACCTACATCCACCGCTCCACGCCGCAGCTTTTCAACATCGAGCGCGATCCCGGCGAGTGGGACAACCTTGCCGGCCAGGCCTCGGTTGCCGAGATCGAGAACGAACTTCGCGAGATTATCACCGGCGGGTTCGACCTCGACTTCATCGAGGCGGACGTCTGGGCCCGGTTGCCGTAAAAACAGGTCGTCAATGCCGCGATGGCCCGTACCGGCACCAGCTGGGACTACAGGGTCGAGACAGATCCGTCGAAGCAATACGTGCGGACGTAACAGAAAAACTTCCCCCATCTCTCTGACAACACACAACAAAGGAAATCCACCACCATGAAAATCGGCTTCATCGGGCTGGGCAATGTCGGCGGCAAGCTGGCCGGCTCGATCCTGCGTAACGGGCTTGACCTGACCGTGCGCGACCTCGACCGCAAGGCGGCGCAAGGCTTTATTGACCAGGGGGCCAAATGGGCCGACAGCCCGGCCGAGATGGCCGCCAGCTGCGACCTGATCATCACCTGCCTGCCCTCACCCGCCGCCTCAGCCGCTGTAATGGAGGCGCCGGACGGTATCCTCAGCGCCCTGACCCCTGGCAAGATCTGGGCCGAAATGTCGACCACCGACGAGGCCGAGGTCAAGCGCCTGGGCGCCATGGTCCAGGCCAAGGGCGCCGAGCCAGTCGACTGCCCGGTCTCCGGTGGCTGCCACCGGGCTGCAACCGGCAACATCTCGATCTTCGCCGGCTGCGAGCGTGCAACCTTCGAGCGGATGCTGCCGACGCTGACCACCCTGGGGCGGCGCATCTTGCACACCGGCCCGCTGGGTTCGGCTTCGACCCTGAAGGTCATGACCAACTACCTCGCCACCGCCAACCTTCTGACGTTGTGCGAGGCGCTGGTGACCATGGAGCGCGCCGGGCTCGACCTCGCAACGACTTATGAAGCAATCAAAATTTCGTCCGGCACCTCATTTGTCCACGAGACCGAGAGCCAGGTGATCCTGAACGGCTCGCGCGATATCAGCTTCACCATGGATCTGGTACTGAAAGATATTGGCCTGTTCCAGACCATCGCCGACCGCGCCAATGTGCCCTTGGAAATCAGCCCACTGATGATCCAGATCTTCAAGGACGGCATCGCCCGGTATGGCGCGCGGGCCCAGTCCGACGATATCATCAAACGGTTGGAAGAAGCCACCGGGGCCGACATCCGTGCCCCCGGTTTCCCTGCCGAAATGGTCGATGACGAGCCGGAGGAGCCGGGCTATGAGGTGATCCCGAAACGCGGATAACGCCCGCGTGGCCCGTCCCTCACCCCAGCGCCGCATCCAGCACCGCCTCGACCACCTGCGCGCTGCGCTCGGGGGTCCAGACCGGTCCCGGCGGCGGAAGATGCAGAAACACCACCATCGGCGCATCCATCCCCAGCGCCGCCCAATATGTCGTGTCGCAGACATAGCCCCCAGCATCGCTGGACAGCCGGATCGGCAGCATCCGCTCAGCGGCGCGTTGTAGTGCTGCTTCCCACGGCCACCGGCCCAGCCGGACCTCCGGTTCGCCATGATCGGCCAGCGGGCCTGGGCGCCCGATCTGCTCCAACCGCGGCTCCGGATCATCCGCAAGCCCGGTCAGCAGCACGATCTCAGGACGCATCCTTTCGATCAGGCCCCGAACCGCCACGGCCGCATGTTCGTGGTCAACAGGCAAGCACTGGGCCGACAGATCGCTCCGCCGCCCGGCGAGATGGCGCACCGCTTCCCAGCTGGAGTTGACCGGCCAGTGCCGGAACGGCTCGAACCCGGTAAGAAGGATCTTTGACATGCCGACAATCTGCCTTCTCTCGCCGCGGCGCGCAACACTACACTCTCGCCCCGCTAAGCAGCCAACCCACCTTGCACCCTGCCCCCACCCCCGCTACTTCGACGCAAAGGAGAGCGCATGTCGGTTACACTAGCCCACCTGGAACACCCCGCCTCGGCAGGCGAAAGCAGCCCCCCGCTGCTCATCGCCCATGGGCTTTTCGGTTCGGCCCGGAACTTCAATACGCTGGGTAAGCGGCTGGCGGTAACGCGCCGGGTGGTGATGGTCGATATGCGCAACCATGGCCTAAGCCCTTGGGATAAAGACAACTCTTATTTCTCCATGGCAGAAGACCTCGCCGATGCGGTGCAGCGCCTGTGCGGCGGCAACGCCGTGGTTATGGGTCATTCGATGGGAGGCAAGGCAGCAATGGTGCTGGCGCTCTCGCGGCCCGAACTGCTGGCCGGGCTGATCGTTGCCGACATCGCACCGGTGCCGCACACGCATACCCATCTGCATTTTATCAAGGCGATGCAGGCGGTGGACCTGGCGCAAATCACCCGGCGCGCGGAGGCCGACCCGATGCTGGCCGATGCTGTTCCCGAGCCGATGCTGCGCAGTTTTCTGCTGCAGAACCTGACGGTTGAGAATGGCCGCGCCGAGTGGCGGATCAACCTTGCGGCGCTGGGGGAGAACATGGCGACACTACTGGATTTCCCGACCGACCTGCCGGAGCCGGCGTTCGACGGCCCGGCCTATTTCATCCATGGCGGGGCCTCGCCCTATGTCGCGCCCGAGACCCACCCCCGCATCCGCGCCCTGTTCCCGGCGGCCGAAATCGAGGCGCTGCCGGGGGCTGGCCACTGGCTGCACGCCGAACAGCCGGAGGCGTTTTTGGGTAAGGTCGAGGGGTGGTTACGAACACTCAGACCGGGCTGATGGGCTGGGATTCCAACGGGGGTGTTTTAGGGGTGTTATGGGAGTGTTATGGGAGTGCTCCCGACTCGACTTTAGTTTGAGCGGAAATTCGGATGAGGCGGCGTGAAATGCGGAAAATCCTGCTGGCCGTGATCCTGTTGCCCCTGGCCTCGATGGCCTATTGCAGCCTGCCGCTGAGCTCGGTCGCGGTTCTGACGCTCACATTGTCCGACCAGACCGGCGCCAAGATCGAGGCCGACGCGGCGGCGACCTACCGCGACGCCGATGGCGCGCCGATTGTCACCATCACCTTCGAGACACCGTCGTCCTGGGACAACCAACTGCATTGGTGGAGCCACAGCCAGCATACGACCAGCCCGCTAGGGCCTGAAGACGCGAAGCGGGCGGCGACGGTGGAGATTACCGCGAAGGGCTGCGAGACGGTCACGCTGCCGGTGGCACTGGAGTGGGGATACGAGCCGATGAGCTTCGCGCCGCATGGCGGTAGTGAGGCGTATTTTGCCTACAGGTTTGACCGGGATGTGGTTTTGCAATGTGGGTGAGTGGCGGATGTAGGGCGGGGTTGACCCCGCCATGCCATCCGCCCGAGGCGTGGTGGGATTAATCCCGCCCTACACTCGCCGGACGCGTTCGTTTGGGTTAAGTATCCGGGCCAACGCATCATTCTGGATGGATCATGACAAACGAGAAACGCGGCAGTACCCGAGCGATGACCAAAGACGATCTGGTTGTGTTTGGTAACCCAGACAGCCCTGGGCGCCTAGCGAATGTCACCCTCTGCGTCAATCAAAATTCTGCACGTTTGATCGGAGAATTCTTGATCAAATGCGCTGATGAGATGGCGGAGAATGATGATTGGGAACACGTCCACTTTTGGGATCAAATCCACCGGTGGAACCAGGCCGGAATTCAGTTAGATACAGAATGTAATCTTGTCGTGATGACGACCAGAATTGTTTTGGAATGTGATGGGTGACCGCCCCGCACCCACTTAACCAAACCGAACCGCAATAACCTCCAGCTCAACCGCCCCGACCGGCCGCTCCCACACCACCACGTCGCCCAACCTCGCGCCGATCAGTGCCCGGCCGAGAGGTGAGAACGGGGTGATCAGGCCGCGCGCCGGGTCGGCTTCATCCTCGCCGACGATGCGGTAAGTGTGGAGCGCCCCGTCCTCGTCTATCACATCGACCTCGGCCCCGAAGGCGACAACGCCCGGCGGTTGGTCGCGCGGATCGACCGGGATGGCCCGCCTGATCCGCTCCTCGAGAAACCGGATATCGCGCTCGGCCATGGCGATGGGGGTGCGGGTCTCGATATCATCCGCACCAGCGCGCAGCCCGGCCAGCGACAGGCGGGAATCGTGCAACCGCGCCTGAAGCGCCGCCAGCCCGCCAAGGGTCACGTAGTTGGGATGATCGCTTTGCGGCAGGTCCGGCAGCACCTCGGCGCCCGAGCCGTCGTCTTCCTTGGTGAAGGCCCTGCTCACGCCGCCTCCCTGTCCCGCTCCCCCACCAGCGTCACGATATCCATCATGATCCGGTTCAGCTCGAAGTCCTTCGGCGTGTAGATCCGCGCGACGCCCATAGCTTTCAGCGCCGCCGCGTCGTCCTCGGGAATTATGCCGCCGGCCACCACCGGCACGTGCTCCAGCCCGGCGGCGCGCATGCGATTGATGATCTCGCCGATCAGCTCCATGTGTGAGCCCGACAGCACCGACAGGCCGACCACATGGGCGCCCTCGGCCTCGGCGGCACTGACGATCTGCGCAGGCGTCAGGCGGATGCCCTCATAGACCACATCGATGCCGCAGTCGCGCGCCCGGACCGCGATCTGCTCGGCGCCGTTGGAGTGGCCGTCGAGGCCCGGCTTTCCGACCAGGAACTTGATCCGCTGCCCCAGCCGCGACGAGACCGCCTCGACCGCCGCCCTGATGTCATCCAGCCCCTCGGCCGAATTGCTGATTGCCTTGCCAACCCCGGTGGGCGCCCGGTATTCGCCGAAGACACTGCGGATGGCAGCCCCCCATTCGCCGGTGGTCACCCCGGCTTTGGCAGCATCCACCGAGGCCGGCATGATGTTGGTGCCGTCGCGCGCGGCGTCGCGCAACGCGGCGAGGGCGGCCTCAACGGCCCCCTTGTCGCGACCTGAGCGCCAGGCCTGGAGCCGGGCGATCTGGTCCGCCTCGGCTGCCGGGTCGACGATCAGGATGTCGCCCTCGCCAGCAGTCAGCGGGCTGGGTTCGGTACCGGTATAGCGGTTGACGCCGACGACCGTGGTCTCGCCAGCCTCGATCCGGCGCAGACGGGCCGAATTGCTGTCGACCAGCTGGCCCTTCATGTAGTCGATGGCGGCGACGGCGCCGCCCATCTGGTCGATCCGGGCGAGTTCATCACGCGCATCTGCCTTCAGGGCCTCGACCTTGGTCTCGACGGCCGGGTTGCCGTCGAACAGGTCATCGAACTCCAGCAGGTCGGTCTCGTAGGCCAGGATCTGCTGCATCCTTAGCGACCACTGCTGGTCCCACGGGCGGGGCAGGCCCAGCGCCTCGTTCCAGGCAGGTAGCTGGACGGCGCGGGCGCGGGCGTTTTTGCTGAGCGTCACCGCCAGCATTTCGAGCAGGATGCGCGAGACGTTGTTCTCGGGCTGCTGTTCGGTCAGGCCCAGGCTGTTGACCTGCACGCCATAGCGAAAGCGGCGCATTTTGGAGTCGGTCACGCCGTAGCGGTGCTGGCAGATCTCGTCCCACAGGTCGACGAAGGCGCGCATCTTGCACATCTCGGTGACAAAGCGGATGCCGGCGTTGACGAAGAACGAGATGCGGCCGACGACCTGGGGGAAATCTTGCGCCGAGACCTGCCCTTTGACCTGATCGAGCACGGCGGTGGCGGTGGCGAGCGCGAAGGCCAGCTCCTGCTCGGGCGTCGCACCAGCCTCCTGTAGATGGTAGGAACAGACGTTCATCGGGTTCCATTTCGGCACATGGCTGTAGCAGTATTCCGCCACATCGCCGATCAGCTTGAGCGAGGGTTTGGGCGGGAACACGTAGGTGCCGCGCGACAGGTATTCCTTGATGATGTCGTTCTGCACCGTGCCCTGCAGGGTGGCGGGGTCGGCGCCCTGCTCCTCGGCCACGGCAATATACAGCGCCAGCAGCCATGCGGCGGTGGCGTTGATGGTCATCGAGGTGTTCATCCGCTCGAGCGGGATATCGGCGAACAAGGCCCGCATGTCGCCGAGATGGCCGATCGGCACGCCAACCTTGCCGACCTCGCCCTTGGCCAGCAGATGGTCGCTGTCATAGCCGGTCTGGGTCGGCAGATCGAAGGCAACGCTGAGGCCGGTTTGGCCGCTGGCGAGGTTGGCGCGGTAGAGCGCGTTCGACGCTTGTGCTGTGGAGTGCCCGGCGTAGGTGCGGAACAGCCAGGGGTGGTCTTTGGGCTGGGTCATCGACGCCTCGTGATGGCTGCGCTCTCGAATCGGGGTTCGTTCGCGCAACCCTATAGGTGATTTTGCGGCGCAGCGCAAAAACGATTGTAATATTGTTTCTCTGGGCGAAATCAGACGGTAACTTTACGACGAAAATTGGGCACCACGCGCCGATGTGGTGTCAAATTTGCCTGGGCTCAGGCGCTTTCAGAAGATTTTCCTGCCGCACTGCACAATTTCCTTGCGCGACCATGTTTGAAATGTCAGTAACCGTTTGAGCCAGTTTTTGAACTATTGTTGCGTGGTTTCTACACGCAACTGAATGATGGAGAGCCTGATGGACGCCGCCACCGACGCCCCGATCAAGGACCTGTACGAGGTCGGCGAAATCCCGCCGCTGGGCCATGTGCCGGGCCAGATGTGTGCCTGGGCGATCCGGCGTGAGCGTGAGGGCGAGCCGGATCAGGCGATGCAGGTCGAGGTGGTCGAGACACCCGCTATCGACAGCAACGAGGTGCTGGTTCTGGTGATGGCGGCGGGGGTCAACTACAACGGCGTCTGGGCCTGCCTCGGCACCCCTATCTCGACCTTTGATGTTCATAAGGCGCCCTACCATATCGCCGGGTCCGACGCCTCCGGCATCGTCTGGAAGGTTGGCGACAAGGTCAAGCGCTGGAAGGTCGGCGACGAGGTGGTGATCCACTGCAATCAGGATGACGGCGACGACGAGGAGTGCAACGGTGGCGACCCGATGTTCTCGCCGAGCCAGCGGATCTGGGGCTATGAGACACCGGATGGCAGCTTTGCCCAGTTCACCCGGGTCCAGGCCCAGCAGCTGATGAAGCGCCCCCAGCACCTGACCTGGGAGGAGAGCGCCTGCTATACCCTGACGCTGGCGACCGCCTACCGGATGCTGTTCGGCCACCGCCCGCATATCCTGCGGCCGGGTCACAATGTGCTGGTGTGGGGCGCCTCGGGTGGCCTCGGCTCGTTTGCCATCCAGCTGATCAATACCGCCGGGGCCAACGCCATCGGGGTGATCTCGGACGAGAGCAAGCGCGAGTTCGTGCTGGAGCTCGGCGCCAAAGGGGTGATCAACCGCAAGGATTTTGATTGCTGGGGCCAGATGCCGACTGTCAACACGGATGAATACAAGGCCTGGTTTGCCGGGGTCCGCAAGTTCGGCAAGGCGATCTGGGACATCACCGGCAAGGGCAACAATGTCGAGATGGTGTTCGAGCACCCCGGCGAGGCGACCTTTCCGGTCAGCCTGTTCGTGGTCAAGCGTGGCGGCATGGTGGTTATCTGCGCTGGCA
>DATLAW010000181.1:0-10261 GCA_035527255.1 Thermohalobaculum sp.
GTATTATGGTGGCGGTCTCGAGGCTGCGCAAAAGCTTTATAACACCTATGACATGCAGCTTGTTGGGTGGTGGGTGCCTGGGCAGGAATCACTGGCCTCGACCAAGCCGATCCGCGGCGTCGCCGATCTGAAGGACTGGAAGTTCCGCTCGCCTCCGGGCATGGAGACGAAGATCTTCGCGGCCCTCGGCGCCAAACCGATTGTGATGGATTTCACCGAGATCTTCACAGCCCTTGAGTCCGGCATCATCGACGGCGCCGACGCATCGGGCCTGGCCAACAATGTGGGCCTTGGCCTGTATGACATCGCTGGACACGCCAACTTCCCCGGCTTCCACTCGATGCCCTCGGACCATCTGGCGTGCAATAAGGCGGTCTGGGACGGGTTGTCCGAACAGAATCGCCGGATCATGTCGACCGCGATGATGGCGCTGGCACTGCGCACGGCACTGACCTTCGAGAAGAAGAATGCGGAGTCCGCGGCGGCGCTGAGGGCAAAGGGTGTAACCCTTCATGAGTGGTCGGCGGCGGACCGTCAGACATTCCGTGACGCAGCCCAGGCTGCCTGGCCGGAATTCGCCACCACGCCGGAAGCCAAGGCCCTGGTCGAAAGCCATCTGACCTACCTGAAGCAACTTGGCCTTGTGAAGTAAGCGCGTCTGGAGCGGCTCCAACCGGAGCCGCTCCCCATCTTCTCCACAATATTCAAGCAACACCGGGGGGCGGCTATGGTCGAGCATGAGCGCACCGGCTGGGTAGACTTTGTGATCTGGAGCATGAGCCGGGTTGCGATGTGGGCAATTGCCTTCATCGTCGCGATAATTTTCTATGAAGTTGTCGTGCGCTATGTGTTTTTAAGCCCGACCCTGTGGGTCAACGAACTGTCGCTTTGGGTTGCGGGCGGCATCTATCTAACGGCCGGTCTGTACGCCCTGCAGCAGCGCAGCCACATCAGGATCTTCATCATCTACGACCTGGCGCCGCGCTGGCTTCGGAAGGCCTGCGACTCGCTGTCGGTGTTTTGTGTCTGCGTCTTCGCGTTCGCGGTGATCTGGGGCGGTTTTGGCGAAGCGAAAGCGAAGCTGCTGCGCTGGGAGACCTTCGGCACCGCCTTCGATCCACCGATCCCGGCGACGATCAAGCCGTTGATCCTGTTGACACTATTGCTGCTGGCGATCCAGTCGATCTCGAACCTGTATTATGACTGGAACCGCGAGCCGGAAAAACACGACCCCGCTGACGAGATCGATGTGCTGATCGACGCCACTTCGCTCGACCATGCGCCGCCTTCCGACGACAAACCGACGGCCTGAGGGGGAATTCGGCATCATGGATATCGGTACGATCTCACTAATACTGCTGCTCGGCATGCTGATCCTGTTGGCGATCGGGATGCCGCTGGGCTTTGCCTCCGGCTTTCTGGCGGTCGTCGTCCTGGTGCTGAGGTTCGGACCTGATCTGTTGTTCCGTGAATTCGGTACCGGCCCGATGAACATCCTGGCGCAACGGCTGTATGGAATCACGACGAATTATGTCCTGGTATCGGTGCCGTTGTTCATATTCATGGCGACATTGCTGGAGCGATCCGGGATCGCCCGCGACATGTATTCCACGCTGAACATGTGGCTGTCGCGGACGCGCGGCGGCATCGCGGTTGTTACGGCGGTCATGGCCATCGTCATGGCGGCGATGTCCGGCATCATCGGCGGCGAGGTTGTGCTGCTGGGCCTGATAGCGCTGCCCCAGATGCTGCGCCTTGGCTATGACCAGAACCTTGCCATCGGCACGATCTGCGCCTCGGGCTCGTTGGGGACGATGATCCCGCCGTCGATCGTGCTGATCTTCTATGGCCTGATCACCGAGACCTCGATCCATGCGCTGTTCAAGGCGTCCTTTGTGCCAGGCTTCATGCTGGCCGGCTGCTACATCATCTACATCCTGATCCGGACGCGGTTGCACCCGGAACAGGCCCCCCTACCGGAGCCGACGGCCGACGATATGTTGCCCGCGCAAAAACGCCAATATGGCATGGCGCTGATAGCACTGGTGGTCGGCGCGGCGGCACTGGCGGTCACAGCGCGCTGGTTTTTCCTGCATGCGTTTGACGGGATCGAGGAAGATACCTCGCTGATCGACGCCAAAAGCCTTTATGTTTGCCTTGCAATCGCTGCGGCCTGTGCCGCGTTCCTGGGATTGATTATCGGTCTGAAGACAACCTGGGATGCCTGGCAACAGGGCAAGGGGCTGGTGGCGCCCCTGATGGTGGTCTTTGTGGTTCTCGGATCGATCTATGGTGGGATCACCGGGATCACCGAAGCGGCGGCGATGGGCTCGATTGCGGTGTTGTTCCTGATCGTCATCCGCGGCGAGTTCTCGTTCAACCTTCTGCGTGAAGCCTCGATGCGGACCTTCAAATCGACCGGCACGATCATCTGGGTCACCTTTGGCGCCACCGCCTTGGCGGGCGCCTACACGATCGCCGGCGGCCCGACCTATGTGGCCAATCTGATTGTCGGCTACGACCTGCCGACCATGGGTGTGCTGTTGGTGATGATGGTGATATTCCTGGTCCTGGGCGCCTTCATGGACTGGACCGGGATTGTTCTGTTGGTGATGCCGGTATTCCTGCCGATCGTGCTGAAACTGCCGATGAATGAGATCGGTCTGACCGGCGGCCTCACCAGCGATGCCATGGTGCGGGTCTGGTTCGGGGTCCTGTTCTGCGTGAACATGCAGGTCAGCTTCCTGTCGCCACCCTTCGGTCCGGCGGCGTTCTATCTGAAATCTGTGGCACCGCCGCATATCACATTGCCGGATATCTTCCGGGGTTTCCTGCCCTTCATCGGCATCCAGCTTTTGATCCTGATGCTGATCCTGTTGGTGCCTGAGATCACGACGTTGTTCCTGTAGCGCGCACGCGCGTTGATCACTGTGGAGCAAACCATGAATGAAGTCCTGGACACGCCGTCGCTTGATGCCGGCATCCGGCTCAATCCGGCGGACAATGTCGCGGTCAGCGTCCGCAGGCTGGATGCAGGTGCCGAGGCGAGCGGCGTCACGCTTCGCGATGCCATACCACGCGGCCACAAATTTGCCCTCACGGCGATTGCCGAGGGCGAGCCGGTGCTCAAATACGCCCAGATCATCGGCTACGCTTCGCAGGTCATCGCGCCGGGCGCGCATGTCCATCTGCACAACCTTGAATTTCGAGCCTCGCGCGTTGATCACGCCTTCTGCTCGACAGCGCGTGAGACGGATTTCCTGGCCGAGGCTGATCGCGCGACGTTCCAAGGCTATGTACGCGGTGATGGCCGCGTCGGCACCCGCAACTACATCGCCGTCATTACCAGCGTGAACTGCTCGGCGACCGCAGGCCGGTTGATCGCGCAGCACTTCACGCCGCGTGAGCTTGCGCCCTATCCGAATGTTGATGGGGTGGCGGCGTTCGTGCATGGCACCGGCTGCGCCATGGCCGCAAACTCCGAGGGTTTTGCCAACCTGCAACGGGTGATGTGGGGGTATGCACGCAACCCGAACTGCGCCGGTGTTCTGATGGTCGGGTTGGGCTGCGAGAGCAACCAGATCGACTTCTTGCTGGATGCATACGGCATCAAGCGCAGTCCCCTGTTTCGCACCATGAACATCCAAGACATGGGCGGGCTGCGCCGAACGGTCGAGGCCGGGGCGAAGATTGTCGAGGAAATGCTTGGCGCTGCGAACGCGCTTCACCGGGTAACTTGCGATGCCTTGAACCTGACCCTTGCGCTGCAATGCGGTGGGTCCGATGCGTGGTCCGGGGTGACGGCAAATCCAGCACTTGGCTACGCCGCCGATCTGCTGGTGCGCAATGGCGGTACCGCCGTGCTGGCCGAGACACCTGAGATCTACGGCGCCGAACACCTGCTGACCTCACGCGCCCGCGACGTCCAGACCGCCGAAAAGCTGATGCAGCGGATCGCCTGGTGGGAGGAGTACACGCAGACCCATGGCGGGTCGATGGACAACAACCCCTCGCCCGGCAACAAGGAGGGTGGGCTGACCACCATCCTGGAGAAGTCGTTGGGGGCGGTTGCGAAAAGCGGCACGCAGCGGCTGGAGGGGGTCTATCGCTATGCCGAGCCGATCGACCGCAAGGGCTTTGTCTTCATGGACAGCCCCGGCTACGACCCGGTCTCGATCACCGGCGAGATCGCGTCGGGCTGCAATATTGCGGCGTTTACCACCGGGCGGGGGTCGGTGTTTGGCTCGAAGCCTGCGCCCTGCATCAAGATCGCCACCAACGCCACGATGTACCACCGGATGTCCGATGACATGGACGTCAATGCCGGGCGCATCATCGACCAAGGCGCCACCATCGAGGAAGTCGGGCGCGAGATTTTTGATCTTTTGCTCGAAGTGGCCTCCGGCAAACAATCCCTGTCGGAGGCGCAGGGGCTTGGTGACTACGAGTTCGTGCCCTGGCAGATCGGCGCCGTCATGTGAGGTATCGCCGCTGGCGATCAATTTCTACATCGGTCCGAGACCTGAAGGAACGCACTCGTCGGCAAAACCCTGTTCATTTCAGGCGGCGCGCAGCCCGAGGATTTGCCTAGCCTGCTGCCAGGTAGCGACCGGGCGCTGGTGTTTTTCGCAGATCTCGGCGGCACGGCGGACCAAGGCGGCGTTGGACGGGGCCAGGGTATTGGCATCCCAGCGGATATTGTCCTCGAGCCCGGTGCGGGTATGCCCACCAGCGGCAATCGACCATTCATTCAGGGTGATCTGATCACGGGCGATCCCGGCCCCGCACCAGGTCGCATCCGGCGCGATCCGTTGCACGGTTTTCACATAGAAATCAAACACCTCCCGGTCAACCGGCATGGCGTTTTTCACCCCCATGACGAACTGAATATGCAGCGGAGCCTTCAGCTTGCCCGCGCGGTGCATGGCCACCGCCTGGAAGATGTGGCTGAGGTCAAACGCCTCGATCTCCGGCTTGACGTCGTATGCCATCATCTCCGAGGCCAGCCAGTCGACCAGTTCGGGCGTGTTCTCATACACCCTGTTCGGGAAATTGTTCGACCCGACGCTGAGCGACGCCATGTCAGGGCAGAGCGGCAGCATGGCGCCGCGCTCGCGCCCGTTGCCCGAACGCCCGCCGGTCGAGAGCTGGATGATCATGCCAGGGCAGTGCTTCTCCAGCCCCTCCTTCAGGCGGGCGAAGCGCTCGGGATCGGAGGTCGGGGTACCGTCATCCAGCCGCACATGGCAATGCGCGATACTGGCCCCGGCCTCGAACGCCGCATGGGTCGATTCGACCTGCTCGGCAACAGTGATCGGCACCGCCGGGTTATGCTCCTTGCGCGGCACCGATCCGGTGATGGCGACGCAGAGAATGCAGGGATTGGTCATGTGGATCCTCTCAGATGTCCAGAAAGACGGTCTCGGACGCGCCTTGCAGGTGGATGTCAAAACAATAAACCGGCGCGCTGCCGCCCCGCTCAGCGACCAAACTCTGGCGCCGCGTGTCGCTGTCGATCAGGCCCAACACCGGGTCGGTCGCATTGGCCGCCTCCTCGTCGCCGAAATACATTCGCGTATTCAGGCCGAGATTGATCCCGCGCGCCACCAGCCACAGGTTCAGATGCGGCGCTTGACTGCGGCCATCTGGCCCAGGCACTGGACCCGGCTTGATCGTCTCAAATGAAAAGACGCCAGTCGCGAAATCCGGCACCACCCGGCCAAAGCCGGTAAAGCCCGGCTCAACCTCCAGCTCGCGGTCATCCTCGGGGTGGTTATAGCGGCCTGCCGCGTTGGCCTGCCAGATCTCGATCAGCACATCGGTCACCGGCGCCCCGGCGCCGTCCAGCACCCGGCCCTCGACGCGAATGCGCTCGCCCAGCGCTTGCCGCCCGGCGATCACCTGCCCCAGTTCCGGCGGAGACGGCGCCAGCCCAGCGACACCCGGCGCCAGCCCGATATGGACAAAAGGCCCGGCGGTCTGCGACGGCGTCTCCTTCGCGCGCGAGACCATCAGTTCCCCTCCAGCCGGTTCTCGAAGATGGTCGAGCGCCGCCCGCGCAACACGATATCGAAGCGGTAGGCCAGCGCATCGAACGGCTTTGCCGCCGCCATGTCCAGGGGGGCTGTCAGGCGGGCCATCCCCTCCGGGTCGGGAACGGTCTGGACAATGGCGCAGCGCGCAATCAGCGGGTCGCCCTCGAAATACATCTGGGTGATCAGCCGCTGGCAGAAGGCGGTGCCGAACAGCGAGAAATGGACATGCGCCGGGCGCCAGCTGTTGGCGGCGTTCGGCCATGGGTAGGCGCCGGGCTTGATGGTACGGAACGCATAGCTGCCGTCGGCACCGGTCAGGCACCGGCCGCAGCCGCCGAAGTTGGGATCGATCGCTGCCAGATAGGTGTCCTTGACATGGCGGTAGCGCCCGCCCGCATTGGCCTGCCAGACCTCGATCAACGCCCCCGCCACCGGGCGGCCATTACCGTCGGTGACCCGGCCATGGACGATGATCCGCTCGCCAACTGGCTCGCCGCCATGGCCGTAGTTCAGGATCAGGTCGTCATCCAGCGGCCCGATATCGGAATGCCCAAACGTCGGCCCGGTGATCTCGCTCAGGGTTTGCGGCAATGACAACAGCGGCTGCCCCCGCGAACGCGTGATGCTGGTTTTGTAGCCGGGCGTCAGCGGAGCTGGATGCCAGGCGTGGTCGCGGGCCTGGAATTCACCCAAACCGACGGACGGCGTGTTCAATGGATGGGCCATGGCTTTCTCCTCACCCTATCCGCCATTAAACCTCAACTCCGATCTCGGCGTAAGCCGCGCGGGTAACTTTTATCTCATGGGCATCCCCCAACACTTCGCGGCGGGTCTTCATGCCGGCTTTGAGCGCCTCAGACATCACCTGTCTCCTTCAGAATACCGCTGATCAGGCGGCCCATCACCGCCGGCTGCTCGATGCATGGCAGGTGCCCGGCATTGCGGATCAACTCGAACCGGCTGCCGGGGATCAGCTCGGCGGTCTCGCGCACCAGATCCGGCGGCGTCGCGCCATCATCGGCCCCGCACACCGCCAAACAGGGCAGGCGAAGCCGGCTGGTGCTCTCAATCAGGTCAGTGTCACGGACCGCCGCGCAGGTACCGGTGTAGCCCGGCACGGGCGTGCGCGTCAGCATGTTGCGCCACAACGGGAAGGCCGGGTCTGTCTCGCGAAACGCCTTGGTAAACCAGCGCTCCAGGATCACATCGGCCAGGCCGGCGATCCCGCCCTCCTCGATGGCTGCGATCCGGCCGTCCCACATCTCCGGCGAGCCGATCTTGGCGCCGGTGTCGCACGGGATCAGGGCGCGCACCAAATCAGGCCGCTCGGCCGCCAACCCCTGGGCAATCATACCGCCGACCGAGAGGCCGCAGACGGTTGCGCCTTTCACTTCGAGCGTATCAAGAACACAGGCGAGATCGGCGACATGATCGCCCATCCCCCAGGGCTGCTCCGGGCAGTCGCTCAACCCATGGCCACGTTGGTCGTAACGTATGGTCCGCAGCCCCGGTGGCAGATGTGGCAGCAGCGCATCCCAGATTCGCAAATCCGTCCCCAGCGAGTTGGAGAACACCAGCGCCGGGCCGTCGCCCGGCCCGCTCTCTACCACATGCAACGCAGTGCCATTGGCCAAAATCAATCGCATATACGGCGTAACAACATCAAGCGAGCGTCGTCTTACAACCGGCCCTACCATGATCTCAACACCATCATGAGGTGCAGGGGGTCGTGCGACCGGGTCGGCAAGGACCGACACATCAACAAACTGAGGCCTGCTGCCAGCCCCGGATTTTCCAACCCGTGCCGCACCGCGCCAGGTCGACAGTTGCGAGGGCACAATCCCATGGCGATGCGCAACGGCGGCAACCCGCGCGCCCACCTCGTAACTCTGAGTTATTAATTGTGGAATTTTACAACCATAGATTGAAGAGAGATTCATTAATATTACTAATGATATAACTATTAGAAATTTGTGATTAACATTAGAAACATTTATAATTGCCACGTGTTGTCTTTGCAACCGGAGAGAAACAGTTTGAAGACTCCTGTTCGGGAGACCCAAGGCCGAGTCCTTGGTTTTGGCTCTTGACGGGATATTGTGCTGATAACGTGTGTGAGTAGTAAGTAGCACCGAGGGTATGAGTATGTACTACGAGACAGCAGGTAAGACGAGCGTTCGCTCGCCTGGCAAAATGGATTGTGATGTTGGGAATTTTCGCTGATTGAGTGCCGGGAAGGCGCATTCAGTGTTCTTTTCCCCCCAATCCAAATCGATTCAATGCGATCTGGGAAAATCGAAAGATTCGCACTGCTCGTTCACGCAGGACGAAGCCGGCGGGATCACTATCTTCGTCTTGATTATGTCTGTGCTGCTGCTGGTCGCTGGTGGCATGGCCGTCGATTTCCAGCGCCAGGAATTGGCTCGCGCCGATCTTCAGAATGCTTTGGACCGCGGAGTTCTGGCTGCGACGAACAACTATCATGAGTTTGACACATCCGGAACGCTGACCCTGAATGAGCAAGCCGAGCAGGTGATTCTCGATTATATCGCCTCCCGGAACTACCAGACTGCCGGGCTGAACCTTTCAGTGAACGTCGTCGACGCCGGTGGCAAACGGGTGGTTACGGCCTCTGCGAACCACCCTGTTGAGACGGTGTTCCTGCGGATGATGGGTTTGAGCGCACTGGGGGTCAACGTCAACGCGGGCGCCGTTTATGCGGCCCCGAAGCTGGAAATCACCCTGGTGCTCGATGTTTCAGGGTCGATGGGCTCGAATTCCACTTCAGCGCCGGGAACAAAGCTTGCTCAGCTGCAGGTTGCCGCGAAGCAATTTATTGATACCATTCTCGACGCGGACAGCGCAGCGCAAACTTTGATCTCGATCGTGCCGTTTTCTCAGCAGGTCAATCTGCCGCGCGCCATGGCCGACGTGTATAACATCGATCGCACACATGACTACTCCAGCTGCATCGATTTCCACGAGTTCGATTTCCAAACGACGGCGATGACGCTGAGCCACACGACGCCGACCAGACCGTACGAGCAGGGCCAGCACTTTATCGAAAATAACGCCGGCAGAACCAATGTTCACTATGGTTGCCCGCGGCTGATGAACGTTGTCACGCCGTTCTCAAACAACCCGACCCAACTGAAGACTGCGATCGACGCACTTGCGTCCGAAAGCTGGACCGCGACCTATCTGGGAGTGAAGTGGGGGGCGGCTTTGCTCGATCCGACCTCACGTCCGGTCGTCGACGCCATGATCGCCAGCGGCGACCTTTCCGCAAACTTCGCCGGATGGCCGCACGCCTGGAGCGATCCCTCGGTGCGCAAGATCACGGTGGTGATGTCGGACGGAAAGAACACCAAGCTAAACGAGATCGTTCCCGTCCAGTATAGTGCGCATACGCCCGCCTACTGGAACCAAAACGCACCTACGAGCAGCCAAAAAATCTCGATCATCGACAATGACAATTCCGTCACCACCGATCCTGACGGCACCCGAAGAGGTCAAGGGGACCGTCTCCTCAAGGACATTTGCGAAGCAGCCAGAATCGGCGTGAACTCGACCATTTACACGATCGGGTTCGAGCTGGCCGGCGAGCCGATTGCCATTGCAGCACTTGATGCCTGCGCATCGAGTCCGACGACCGCTTATCTGGTGGAAGGCGTTGACATCACGACGGCGTTTCAGAATATCGCCGACGAGATTGTCAATCTGAAGCTTACCAACTGAGTGTGACCCGCGCGCGTGTGCGCTCAAAAGGATGACGAGTATTATGTGTGAGAAAACGCGTACCTTTATCGACGATCAGGCCGGAAACGCGACCATCGAGTTTGTGTGTGTGTTTCCGGTGCTGATGTTATTCGTGATGATGGTGTTCGAGACCGGCTTTATCGCGACCCGGAGCGTCCTATTGGAGCGGGGTCTCGATGTGGCGACGCGGGATCTGCGTCTGGGCACAGATCCGTCGGTAAGCCACGACTCACTCCGGCAAAGCGTCTGTGCGAACTCAACCATCCTGGTCAATTGCGAGCGTGACCTCATTCTTGAAGTCGTCGAGTACGACGCGGCCAGCGCCTATCCGCAGAATCAGGCGAATTGCATCGATCGCACCGAGACGATTCTCCCGACAATGGCCTTCAGCCCAGGGGGCCGGGACCGGATAATGTTTGTCCGCGCCTGCATGATCATCGATCCAATCTTTCCGGGGCTCGGCATTA
>DATLAW010000182.1:0-8874 GCA_035527255.1 Thermohalobaculum sp.
CAAGATGTAGGAGATCTCCCAACGGGTGAAGCCAATGACGCGCAGGGTTGCCAGTTCGCGGCCGCGCTCGGACAGTGTCACGCGCGCCGCATTATAAATCACGCCCGTGGAGAGCGCGCAGCAGAAGGCGACGAAGAACGAGGTGAAGATCAGGATCAGCTTGCCCAACGTGTCGAAGAACTTGTTTAACGCTGCCCGCTTGACGGTGACTGAGGCGACGGCGGGGATTTCCTTGAGCGCGGCGAACAGCGCCGCCTCACCCGCGCGATCGACCAGGAGATTGGCGAAGCCCAGCGCTGGTGGATCGCCGAGCGCGCGGTTGAGATGGCTCAGGTCCATATAGGCCGGCACGCCTATATATGTTTCGTTAAGCCCGGTGACAGGAACCACCAGCCTCGGGCGGGCGCCTTCCAGCACCTCGACCGTGATCCGGTCGCCGATGCCGACCCCAAGCTTGTCGGCAAGCAACGTGCCCAGCACGATCCCGCCGCGCGGCACCGGCATGACCCAGCCGCGCGCGTCATCGATCACCTGCAGCCGCGCCTCGGCCGGCAGCCCGGTGACCGCGCCGCGGTGGCTGCGGTGGCCGAAACTGAGATCCGCCGGCACGATGCGCATCGGCTCGACGGCATGCACCCCGGGAAGCCGCGCGAGTGCATAACGTGCGCGGGCCGGATGCAGCTCGTGGAAACCAACGATCACGTCCTGGTGCAGCGTGCCGGTGAAATGGCTGAGCGCCAGATGGGTGACGGCGTCGCGCCATTGCATCACCGTCACCAGAACTGCGAGCGCGAGCGCAACACCGGTCACGGTCAGGGTCGAGCGGAGCGGCGCGCGGGCGAGCTGGCGCAGGATAATCCGGGTCGGGTTGTCGAGCCGCCGGGCGAGCCAGACCGGCACCGCCGCACCCCGGAAGCTCTCCGGCGCCGGTGGGCGCATCGCCTCGGCGGGCGGCAGGATGACTGCGGCGCGCACTGCCCAGAAGGCGCCGGCCAGCGCCGCGCCAAGGCTGACCGCGGTGGCCAGCGCGAACTCGGCCCCGCTCGGCCGGAAGTAGAGGAAAGGGAAGCGGAAATTCTCGGAATAGAGTACGGTATTGTAGTGCCCAAGCGCGGCGCCGAGCGCCGAGCCGAGCAGGATCCCGATCACCGCCATGGCAAGCGCCAACTTGGCGTAGTGCCAGCCGACCTCGAGGTTCGAATAGCCGAACGCCTTCATCAGGCTGATCTCGCGGCGCTCGGTGGCGATCAGCCGGCCGAGCACGGTGTTGGTCAGGAAGGCGGCGACGGCAAGGAATATCCCCGGCAAGATCGTCGCCTGGGTGCGCAGTTGCGTGAACTCGTTCTGCAGGAACCAGTTCGATATCTGGTCCGCCTGGGCCACCGCCCCGGTGCCACCATAGCGCTCCAGCAACGGGTCGAGCCGATCGATCACCGTCTCCGGGTCGGCGCCGCGCAGTAGCGCAAGCGTCACATCGTTGAAGGCGCCGTCGAGATCATAGGCGGCCCCAAGCGCCTCGCGGTCCATCCAGACGACGGCGAAGCGCGCATCGTCCGGCATTAGCGCGCCCGGGGCGATCGCATGGACAAATTCCGGCGATAGCGCGATGCCGACGATCCGCACGCTCCGCTTCGCTCCGTTGAGCAGAACCTTGAAGGTATCTCCGATGGTCAGCCCATGGGCCTCGGCGAAGGGTTCGTGCACCACCGCCTCGTCGTCGCGCCCGGGTTCGACCAGACGTCCGGCACGCAGCGCGAGCCGGTTGAGCAGCGGCTCGCCCCGCTCCGGCAGCGAGACCAGCCGGCCGGTAACCGGTTCGTCCATGCCGGCGACATCGAGGGTCGTGAAGGCGGAGATCCGGGTCTCGACCGTTTGGACGCCGGGGATGGCGAGAATGCGTTCGGCCAACCGCTCCGGCGCCCGTTTTACCCCGGCGAAGACCTCGGCGAAACGGTAGCGGTCGTAATAGGCCTCGGAGGTGGCGCGCAGCGAACTGAGCGTGCTGAGCGACATCACCAAAAGCGCAACGCCCGAGGCAACCACCAGCGCGACCGCGATGACCTGGCCCCGGAGCCGCCAGAGGTCGCGTCCTAATTTGCGGTCGAGCACGCTCATCACTGTCACCAGCTGATGTCGCGCGGCGCCGCGCGGGTTGCGTTCACTTTCGTATCAACGATGCGCCCGTCGGCCATCGAGATCACCCGATGCGCCATCGCCGCGATCGACACATTGTGGGTTATCAGCGCGGTTGTCGCGCCAAGCTCGCGGTTCACCCGCTCGATCGCCTCAAGCACCAGGATGCCGGTCTGGCTGTCGAGCGCGCCGGTCGGCTCGTCGCACAGAAGCACCTCGGGCCGCTTGGCGATGGCGCGGGCAATCGCCACGCGCTGCTGCTCGCCGCCGGACAGCTCGGCAGGGAAATGGTGGGCCCGGTCTGACAGACCGACCAGCGCCAGCGCCTCGGCAGGGGACATCGGATCACGGGCGATCTCGGTGACCAGGGCGACGTTTTCCTCGGCGGTGAGGCTCGCAATCAGGTTGTAGAACTGGAACACGAACCCAACGCTATCGCGCCGGAAGCGGGTCAACTCAGCTTCGCTGTAGGCGGTGAGTTCGTCGCCCTTAAAAAAGACCTGTCCGGAGGTCGGCGCATCGAGCCCGCCGACGATATTCAGCAAGGTGGATTTGCCGCTGCCGGATGCCCCCAGCAGCACTACAAGCTCGCCGCGGGCAAGATCGAGGTCGACACCTTGCAATGCGCGCACCTCGGACGGGCCGGCACCGTAGACCTTTGTGAGCCCGCGGGTCGAGATCGTCGCATCCGGGTTGATGGTCTCGATCTTTGCAGCAGTAGCTGGTGGCATCGGAGATTCCTTTCGCAAATGCGCGGAATTTGTGCGGGGCGAGTGTGGGCGCATCGTGATCGGAATCACCAGCGCACCATAAACGATTTGCCGATGTTCACCACGACAACCGGCATGAAGCTGAGGCCGATCACCAGCGCCCATGCGTTTGGAGCAAGGCGCACGAGATGATGCGTTTGCGCCAGTATCGGCGTGTAGACCGCGAGAAGAAGCAACCCGGTACAGCCGGCGAGAGCCGCCCAGATATAGGGATTGCGCACGATCTCGCCTCGGGCTTGATGGAGCGAGACCAGCTCGAGCTTTTGCGCCGGACTGACGCGGGCGAAGACATTGGTGGCGAGGATCGATTGCTTCTCCGCTTCGGAAAGCTCCGCCTCGGGCTTGAGTTCGCGGCCCTCGATGACCCCTGCATCCGCACCCGGTAGGCCAATTGCCGTGGCGATCTCACCATAGGCAAGCGACACCGCGGCCGCGAGGAGCACGACTACCGGATTAGCGAACTGGTGCACCAGGATATCGAACGCCACCGCCTGACGCCGGCGCGACAGCAGATTCGGGCCATGAACCGGCAATCGGCTGGCAGCCTCAGCCTGCGACAGCCCGACGTCGGCGCTCACGCCAAGCGCCGTCAGAGCATCCTCGGGCCGCTGCGCATGCGCGGTACGTGTCTGATCAGCGATGACATTCATTCCGGCGATTTGCCCGACCTCTGCAATTTTCGACCCAAGTGGGCCCGATTTCTGGGCAGTCTGCCCCGGAACACCGCCGCGCACCTTGCGCTTCATCAATTGCTTGCCCGCCGCCGAAATAGGGGCTGTTGACCTGCGTCAATGCATTCGTCGGGAGTACGAGCAAGATTGGCCCGGTCGGGGGTTGCCCCGTTGGCACCTGCGTCAGCCAACAATGAAATCGCCGGAACAATGCGAGGGGCGATCCCGTGAACGCCGGTACCGAAACCACCACCAGCCATCTCAGCTATCTGCACGGCGTCTCGATCGAGCCGCTGAAGGGGTTGACGGTGTGCGGGCTGTTCGACGAATCCACCGGCCGGTTCGCGGACAGCGATGCGCTGGTTGTCGTGCACCAGGGTATCCGCGACGCGGTCATCGAGGCCGATTGCGATAACCTGATCCCGGCCGCCCGACTCGACGTGATCATCGAGGGCAACGCGGGCCGCGTGAGGGCGCGGCTGATCATCGAAGGCGCGAACATTCCAGCGACCACCGGGGCCGAGGACTCACTCCACAAGCGCGGCGTCCTGGAGGTGCCCGATCTCATCGCCAATGCCGGCGGCGTGATCTGCGCTTCGGTCGAGTATCATGGCGGCTCGGAACCGCAGGCCCTCGCCGCGATTGAGGACAAGATCCGCCGCAACACGACCGAGGTGCTGACCCGCGCCCGATCGGAGCAGTCAACGCCACGCGCCGCCGCCAACACCATGGCGCTTGAGCGCGTCAGAGCGGCACAATCGCTGCGCCGCTTTGGCTGAGGGTGACCGCGCGGGCAACACACAATTGCCGTCGACGTTTGTCCTTGTCACGCCGGTCCAGCAATCAGGCTCCATCGGTGGGCACTGCATCCGCACCGAAATCAGCTGCGGCGTCGAGCAGGCGGATGACTTCCGAATCTGGGGTCTGGCCGAAATTCGCATAATGAGCACCGACCGCCTGGAACCAGCCAGGAGTCTCGAGACAGACGATACGCTCGACATCGCCGCGCAGCCGGTCGAGCGTGTCGCCGGCGGCCACAGGAACCACGAGGATCAGGGCGGCAGGCCGCTGCCGCCGCAATGCCTTGAGGGCAGCGCGCACCGTCACCCCGGTCGCGATGCCATCATCGACGACAATGACTGTCCGTCCCTCGATCGGGATACGCTTGCGCCCGGAGAAATACATTTCGCGGCCACGCTCGATCTCGGCCAATTCACGTTGCCGGGCAAACTCGATCTCCGCAGGTGATATGCCGGCCTGGGCGATCACGTCAGGATTCGCGACGAATTGGGGCTCGTCGCCATCGACAACCGCAGCCGCGGCGAGTTCCGGCTGCCCAGGGACACCGATCTTGCGAACCAATACCAGGTCGAGCGGCGCATTCAGTCTACGGGCGATTTCGAAAGCAACCGGAACACCGCCGCGCGGCAACGCCAGCACCAACGGACTGGCAAGCGATGGGTCTTCCGCGATCAGCTGCTCGATTGACGTGGCAAGCGCCTGTCCAGCGTCGGTGCGATCCCTGAACATGATGGCCTCCCGGTTCCCGCGCTTCACCCCGGCTCGTCGAGGAAACGCTGCGCCGTGATCGACCGCACCGTGCTGGCATGGGCGCCGACGGCATCTTGGCCACGATCGACGACCAGCTCGACCGTGTCGCCCGCGCTCAGTTCATCAAATTTCCCACCAACCACACTGTTGCGGTGGAAATAGACCAACCGCCCGTCAGTGGCGGCAATCTGGCCAGATCCGGCGTCCAGATCGATTTCGGCAATTCGCCCTTGAAGCGGGGCGGCATGGACCTCGGGCCTGCCGCTGTGTTCGTCCTTCCAGCGCCGGAGTTGTCGCTCCATGGCATCGAAGGCATCCCGGACCGCGACCAGGACATCGGTATGAGCATGATCGTCGCCAGGTCTGCGGTCGATCGACAACTCGCCACCGGGGATCGTCACGTCCAACCTGACCTCGTACTGGTTGCCCTGGCGATGACGCTGGTGCGGCGCCTCGACCACCACATGGCACTTGGTGATGCGGCCAAAGAACTGCTGGAGCCGCTCGATCCGGTGGTTGATGCGCTTGGCGACATGCGGGATCGGATCCATGTTGTGCCAAGTAATCTCGGGAGATGTTTGCATGCCTAGACTCCATCAATTAGATAAGTCTGTACGATAAATCAGGCGTCTGTCTTCCGCCTTGACACCAATCAACCGCAATGTTCCAGCGCCATTATTTTTCACCAAGATAGTACTCGCGGCAGGCCATTTCGCGGCCACGCACGACCCTGCGGCCCTCGATTGGACCGCGGGTCTCGGTAACGACGGTGCGCTGATGCTCCGGCCCGCCATCATGGCCGAAATAAATCACGACCCAGTCGTGGTTCCGGCGCAGCTCATGCGCGAGCGCGGTATTGGAATAGAGTGCCGTAAGGGACCATCCGTCGCGATCAACATGAAGCACCGGCAACCAGGCCGTGCCCTCCGGATTGAATCTGCGCGGTGAGATGCGTGGCAGGCGCCCAGCCTCCGCTTCGCGGCGATAGGTTTCGTCGATCGCGAGCAGTGTCTCGACCTTCGGCTCCTCGTGATCCTCGTTTCCTCGCCGCCTCCGGCGTGCCAGCAACGCCGCCAACGAAGCACGCATCGCTGCCGCCTTGCGCGGACCGATTCCGGGTACCATCTCCACACGACCATCATGCGCGGCAATCTCCAATGCCTCCAGCGTGTCGACATGCAGATGATCGTGCAAAGCCCGGGCGGTCTCGGGCCCGACCCCCGGCAAAACTCGGAACAGTTGCTCAGGCTCGGTGTCGCCGCGCAACCGCTCCAGTTGCATCCAGCGCCCGGTCTCGGACATCTCGTCGATTGCGCGGGCCAGGCGCGGGCCGATATTTGGAAGATCGGTCAATCCCTTCAAACCAGCCCGCGCAAGGATGTGCGCCGGGTCTTCGTCGAGGGTTCTCACCGTGGCGGCACCCTGACGATAGGCGCGAACCCGGAAGCGGTCGGCCCCTTGCGCCTCCAAAAGGTCGGCCATCTCGCTCAGCCGATCAGCGATCTGATCGCGCGATAAGCGCCCTGCAAGCTTGGGCTTTGCGGCCTGTCGGATTGTATCCGACTCGCGGGAGATCAGATTGCCTCGCGGCGTCACTGGGGGACGTCCTCTTCCCACAGGGCTTGAATTTCCGCAGGCAGCGTCCGCCACACATCATCCATTTCACCCGCCGAGATGTGGAATCTCATCACGCTGATGACTTCACGGAAAGCAGCTTCGGCGTCGAAGTCGCGATCCTCGGAGAATGCGTCGCGGAGTCCTGACAGAAACTCATCGACCGAGCGCACCTTTGTCGGTGTCGCCGAGGGGCGCCAACCCTCAAAGAAGACACCGCGCAGAAGAATCGGCAGCTGCGCGCTCAGATGGGCCACCTCCGCAACCGGCATCCGGTCGCGCAGTGCGTGCAAGCTGGCGCGCAGCACACGGTACCCCTTCTGCCGGTCATCCCAGCCGAGGCGTGAGGTGATCTCGTGCAGCCAAGTATTGGTTGTGTGAACGATTTCGTCAAAAACTGTCAGCCCGGTCATGGTCATGGTGTTCTTCCTTCCTCAAACCCCACTAGAGGAATAATGCCAGAATTGCGGCTTCTCGGCTCTGATTCAGGTCAATCTTTAGCCCCTCGATTGAAAAACCGTCCAAGCGCATCCGAATGGTGCCCAATGTGTGCGACGCTAGGGAATTTGCCGGGCTCAACACAGGTGGCGCTTTTTAGTGGCCGCTTGGGGCTCCGCGATAGCTCGTTCTGAGCGTCCGCTTGGACGTCAACGGTCCACAAGCACTGCGCAACTGGCATGCCGAACTACTCTAGCCGCCGTTGGCCCCCGGAAAGTAGTCCTGTAGGCCGGGGCGGTGCGAGGCGATCCGATTACGACGCCACGACCAGCAGTGTCCGTAATCAGCAGCTAGCCAGAGGGCCGGTCGGGCTCCGATGTCTTCTTCGTCCGCAGAGTCGCCATCCTGGCTGCAACATTGCTGCGCGGCGTACGAACAACCGCTAACGGGATGTTGCGCCGCGGTCTGTCGTTGGTTGCCGAACGGCAAGTATGGGCAGGAAGCGCCTGCACTCTCGGCATTGGCGTACGATAGAGATCAATCCATCCGGCCAAGTGAAACGTGACAGAATCTGCGATTTCTATTGACCGAAAAACGTGCCTGGACTAAGTCAATTTCCAGTGCGGGCGTAACTCAGGGGTAGAGTCCTTGCTTCCCAAGCAAGTTGTCGTGGGTTCGAATCCCATCGCCCGCTCCACACCTTTCGGCCGCCAATCAAGACCACCGACCATGACAATATTGGCCTTGGACGAACGGAGCCGGTGCTCGGCCAGATCTTTGTAGTCTGGGTCTGCATACCAGCGCCTCACGTCCTCGGGTGTCGGAAATCGCATGATCACAGTGCGG
This sequence comes from Thermohalobaculum sp., assembly GCA_035527255.1. GTDB lineage: Bacteria > Pseudomonadota > Alphaproteobacteria > Rhodobacterales > Rhodobacteraceae > Thermohalobaculum. The sequence goes on from DATLAW010000182.1 coordinate 8,024, forward strand.
GGCATTGCCCATTCGCCCTCGATCACCTCGGCCTCGAGGCTCCGGCCGATCATCTTGCCGCCGTGTCGCTCGAAGATTTCCGCGAAGTTGGCAAGGTATTTCCCATATTCCTCCATATCGTGGACATCGATCAGCGCGACTACCTAGGCGCTCATTCTTCGTCTCCTCGGGGTCGGCCGGTTTCAGGCGCTGTTGAACTCGCCAATCAATGCATCGACGACGGCGCGCAGGGCCTCTGGCGGCTCGGCCCCGGCGGCGACAGCGTGCTCAAAGACGGTGCGCTGGCGGTCGGCCGAAGTGCCCTCGCGGGCGATGCGCCGGGCGTGCAGCACCTCGGCCCGGCAGCCCAGTGCCTCTGCGTCGGAGCCGATCAGGTCGATCAACTCCTCGATCAGGTCGGCGAAGGGCGCCAGCACCGACCGGCCATGATCGACCAATTGGCCGCGCACACCGTAGCGCTGTGCCCGCCAGCGGTTCTCGCGGATCAGGGTCGCGGGGTAGATCCGCCAGCGCTGGTTGCGGGTGCGCAGGCGGTACAGGAACGCCAGCAGCGACTGGAAAACCGCCGCGATGCAGGCAGCATCCTCGGCCCGTGAACACACATCGGTCACCCGTTGCTCCAGCGTCGGATACTTCGCCGAGGGGCGGATGTCCCACCAGATCTTGGTGGCATCCTCGATGCAGCCGGCTGAGACCAGCTGGTCCACCAGGCGGCGATACTCGCCGAACGACGTCAGGTTGTCAGGCAGGCCGGTGCGCGGCAGCGCGTCAAAGACCGTCAGTCGGTAGCTCGCCAGCCCGGTATCCTCGCCGCCCCAAAACGGCGACGAACACGACAGTGCCAGCAGGTG
>DATLAW010000183.1:0-16882 GCA_035527255.1 Thermohalobaculum sp.
CCTCCAGCAACGCTGTTGTGTAGGGGTGCAACGGGTTGTCGAACAGCTCATCAGTCTCGGCCAACTCGACGATGTGCCCCAGATACATCACCGCCACGCGGTGACACAGGTGATGGACGACGCTGAGATCGTGGCTGATGAACAGGTAGGTCAGCTCGAACCGGTCGCGCAGATCCTCCAGCAGATTGATCACCTGGGCCTGGATCGACACATCCAGCGCCGAGACGGCCTCGTCGCAGATAATGAATTCAGGCTCGACCGCCAGGGCCCGGGCGATACCAACGCGCTGGCGCTGGCCGCCCGACATTTCGTGTGGGTAGCGGTCGGCGAATTTCGGGTTGAGGCCGCATAGTTGCAGCAGTTCATGCACACGATCTTCGCGCTTCTTCGGGTCGGCGATAATATTATGGACCATCATCGGCTCGGCGATGATCTCGCCAATTTTCATGCGCGGGTTCAGCGACGAGTATGGGTCCTGGAAAATCACCTGAATACGCTGGCGCAGCGGCCGCATCTCGGCTTTGGACAGTTCGTTCAGGTCCTTGCCGTCGAACCAGATCTCGCCGCTGGTGGCCTTTTCCAGTTGCAGGATGCAACGCCCGGTCGTGGTCTTGCCGCAGCCGGACTCGCCGACCAGCCCCAGCGTCTCGCCCTTGCGGATGTTGAAGCTGACGTCGTCAACCGCCTTCACATGGGCAACGACCCGCGAGATGATCGCCCCCTCGGAAATCGGGAAATGCATTTTTAGATTCTTGACCTGAACCAGATCGCCGGAACCGGCAACCGCACCGCCTGCATTTACCGTTGCTGTGGAGATTTCATTCATGCCACCGCCTCCACAAAGCCAACGCGGTCTTTCTCAAAGCAAGCCGAAATATGACCAGTCTCAACCGGGTCCAGAGTCGGTTTGCTGTGGGCGCATTTATCGGTGGCGAAAGTGCAGCGTGGGCGGAATGCGCAGCCATCGTCCAGCTTGGTCAAATCCGGTGGCTGGCCGTCGACCGGCAGCAGTTTCGCGCCCCGTTTCTGGTCCATCCGCGGCACCGAGCGCAGTAGCGCCAGTGTATAGGGGTGCTTGGGGTTGTGATAAATCTGCTCGGCGGTGCCGCTTTCGATGATCCGGCCCGCATACATCACGTTGACCCGGTCAGCGTAGCGCGCCACCACCCCCAGATTATGGGTGATGATGATCATCGCGACACCCATCTTGCGGGTCAGTTCCTTCATCAACTCAAGGATCTGAGCCTGAATGGTCACATCCAGCGCCGTTGTCGGCTCGTCTGCAATGATCAGTTTCGGCTCGCAGGCCAGCGCCATGGCGATCATAACCCGCTGGCGCATGCCGCCGGACAGATGGTGGGGATACTGTTTCAACCGGCGCTCAGGTTCGGAAATGCCGACCAGGCCCAGCAATTCAAGCGCCCGTTTATGGGCGCCTTCCTTGGTGACATCGAGATGCTCTTCCAGCGTCTCGGTCAGTTGGCGTTCGATCGACAGAACCGGGTTCAACGAGGTCATCGGCTTCTGAAAGATCATGCCAATGTCGCGCCCACGCACCTGGCGCATTTGTTCTTCGGTCAGCTTCAACAGGTCCTTGCCGTCGAACAGGATCGACCCGCCAACGATCTTGCCCGGTGGATTGGGGATCAGCCGTAGAATTGACATCGCGCTGACCGACTTGCCGCAACCAGATTCGCCAACGACCGCAACAGTCTCGCCCGGCGCGACATCATAGGTGATGCCGTCAACCGCCTTGACCACGCCTGCGGAGGTGTAGAACTGTGTCTTGAGGTCTTTGATCTCGAGTAGTTTCGTCACAGTTTTCCCGTGTGGCGCGTTATGCCGCGCTCCCAGTTGTGTGTCCTCACCCTAACCCGCGGCCGGTTTTTCTTAAGTTTGCGAACCGGTCCGTTTGGCCACCGCCATCTGGGCATTCGACAGCGATTTTGACCATATCTCCTTTTAGTGCAAGCGGATTCTCCCCGTGGTATCCCAGAAACCGAGAAACCTTCCGGCAAATTACGAATATTCGACCGCCAGTTTCCGGCAGGCGAAATTTCACTGAAGTTTCTCCTGACGAACGCCCCGATTGCCACTTTATTGGGCACCGCCCAGCCGGTCGCGGTCCGGATCGACGCGCTGGTCGAAGTGGATCAGGACCCCGCCGGTGCTGGCTGGGTGCAAAAACCCGATTCGCCCGCGCCGCGAGCCCGGACGCCCGACAGGATCGATCAGGCGATGCCCCCGCGCCGCCAGATGCGCCAGGGTGGCGTCGATATCCGGGGTTTTCAGCGCGATATGGTGCAATCCCGGCCCGTGCTTGGCGACAAAGCGCCCGATGGCGCCCTGGTCCTGCCGGGTGGTGCCCGCCGCGCCATGCTCGACGATTGCCGCATGCGACGGGTCGAAGTCCTGCAGGAACTCCAGCTCGCAATCGCCCAGCGTGATGAACGACACTCGCAATCCGCCGACAGGTTGCGGCGGGCGCTGGTGGTAGATCACGCCGTATCTGTCGGACGTAAAGCTCTCGACCGCTATGCGGACCTCCATATCGGTCTGGCGGCTCTCAAACGCCAACCCGATTCGGCCGACGAATAGATCCTCGGCGGCGGCATTGCTGGTGCTGGCGATGCCGATATGGTCGATCCGCTCGACATGCAGCGAGGGGCTGCCGGTGAAGGTAAGCCCCAGCTGAGTTGACAGGCGGAGAGATACCCCGGCGGCGGTCTCGGGTGCTGGGCAATACTGGGTCACGCCGTTCAGACCGGGGGCCGGGTCGCCGCGCCAAGCCACGGCCGCCGGGTCAGGACAGGTCAGAGCCAGATGATCGACGCCAGTGGCGAGGCGCCCCGACAGGAAGCGATGCCCGCTTGGCACCAGAACCAGCGCCGATGCGCCGACCTTGAAGGCTGGGAGCCGCTCGGATCCGAGCATTGCCTCGCCATGTGGCAGGCCCAGATCGTCACCCAGCAGGGCCGCCGTCCGGCCGATCTCGTTCACGGCCAGCGCAACATAGCCAAGTGCGAAACTCATGGCTCCACCTCCATTACCGCACCACTGGCGATCAATGCGTTGATCTCGTCAGGCGGCAATCCGAAACTTTCCAGAACCGCCCGGCTGTGCTCGCCCAACAGCGGCGGGTGGCTGCGCACTGTGCGCCCCTCATGGGCGTCGAGTTTCACCGGCCCGGCCAGCAACCGGATCATGCCGAGAACCGGGTGGTCGATCTGTTCCGTCATGCCAGTTGCCAGGACGTGCGGATCGGCGAACACCTGATCCAGCGTGTAGACCGGGCCAGCCGGGATGCCGGCCTCCATCAACTCGTGGCTCCAGTCAGTGGCACCGCGCGCCGCCAGCAGCCGGTCCAGCTCGCGCTTTAGTCGGGTGCGGTGTTGTGAGCGGAGGGTATTGTCGGCAAATTCCGGGTCGTCAGCCAGTTCCGGGGCGCCGACAATGGCGCAAAGCTTTCGCCACTGCGCCTCGGTCGCCGCCGCGACGTTCAGCAAACCGTCAGCGGCCTGGAACGCCCCGTAGGGATAGATCACTGGGTGGTCGTTGCCGATTCGCCCCGGCACCTCGCCGAGGCTGAGATGGCGTTGCCCCTGCACGCATAGCAGGCCGATCAGACCGCCCAGCAGGTTGGTATCGACCCGCTGGCCCTGTCCGGTGACATGGCGCTGCGCCACCGCCGCCAGCACCCCGATGGCACCCCACATGCCGGCAACCAGGTCGCCCAGCGGCACGCCGAGGCGGGTCGGGTCGCCGTCGGCAAAGCCGCTGATGTTCATCATCCCCGACATGCCCTGGGCGATCTGGTCGTAGCCCGGCCAATGTCCGTAAGGCCCCTCAGACCCAAATCCGGTGATCGAGGCGTAGATCAGTTTTGGATTGACCGGCTTCAGGCTGTCGTAGTCCAGCCCCATCTCGACGGTCGAGCCCGGCTTGAAGTTCTCGACCAACACATCGGCCTGTTCGGCCAAACGGCGCAGAAGGGCCATCGCCTGTGGGTTGCGGAAATCCACCGCGAGGCTTTTCTTGTTGCGATTGACGCTGAGGTAATAGACCCCGATGCCCCGGTCGAACGGCGCCCAGCCGCGGATCATCTCGCCCTTGGGGGCGGGTTCGACCTTGATCACCTCGGCCCCCATGTCGCCGAGGATCATGGTGCAGAACGGCCCGGCCAGCGCCCGGGTCAGGTCCAGCACCTTCACATTCTCCAACGGTAGCGGCATGGTATTTTCTCCCGGGTGGGAGGTTCCCCTGAGACCTCACACATTGGCAAGTGGATTTCGCCGGGCAGCCCGCCTAGGCTCGGACCCATCAGGTTGGTGATGGGGGAACGCATGTCTGAAGCCACAATCAAAGTTGCAGTCGACCGGCGCGGGGTCGCCACGGTCTGGCTGGCCCGGCCCGAGCGGAACAACGCCTACAACGCCCAGATGATCGCCGAGCTGACCGAAGGCGCGAAGGCCTTGGCCGCCGACGACACCGTGCGGGTGATCGTGCTGCGCGGCGAGGGCCGGCATTTTCAGGCCGGGGCGGATCTCGCCTGGATCGACGGGCTGCGAAGCTTGTCACCCGACGACAGCATCGCTGTCAGCCAGCGCACCGCCGAGGCGGTCTACGGGCTGACGTCGCTGCCGAAGCCGGTGGTCGCCTTGATCCATGGCGGCTGCTTTGGTGGCGGCACCGGGGTTGCCGCTGCCTGCGATATTATCATCGCCGACGAGACCGCGATGTTCTCGATCACCGAGGCGCGCTGGGGCCTGATCGCATTGCCGATCGTGCCACAACTATTGTCACGCCTCGGGCCGGGGCGCCTGCGGCGGTATTCGCTGACTTGCGAGCGATTCGACGCCCGCCGCGCCTACGAGATTGGGTTGGTTGACGAGGTATGTGCGGCTGGGGCGCTTGACCAGACCGCAGCGCCGATCATCGATGCGCTGTTGCACTGCCCGCCGGGTTCGCTGGCCGCCAGCAAGGCGGCGGCGCTGGAGTATGCCGGCCTGCATTTCGACGCCGAGGGCTTGGCCGAACTGGCCGAGCCGCATGGCTTGAAACGGCTCGACGACGAGGCTGGCGAGGGGTTGGCCAGCTTCCTGGAGAAAAGGAAGCCGAGTTGGTATCCGGGGGACGCTGAGTAGGCGGTGAACGCCCCATCCCTAACCCTCCCCCCAGCGGGGAGAGGGGACAGGCCGTGGATGGGTCGACAGGCTTTGCAGCATACACAACGCAGTCCCCTCACCTCGCCGATACTGACAAGGGGGCGGGGAGGGTTAGGGAGGGGGCGTTGCAGCAACCTAAGGTTACCCGCCGATCAAATGACCCCGCACCGTCTCGGCAGCACTGATTGCCAACATCTTCATCGGCTCGTCGACTGGGAGCGCCTGGCACGACAGCTTGGCCATCACGAAGCCGTTTTTGCGGTCGACATACAGGCTTTGGCCGAACACCCCGATGCCGAAGACCATCGGCGACGGCCGCTCCAGCACATACCACTGCGAGCGGTAGCGCATCGGCAGCCCCGGATAATCCGCCGCGCTGGTGCTGTCGTCCCAGGCCCGCTTGTCGCCGCCGGTCTCGATGTCGTCGAGCCAGGCTTTAGGCACGACATCATTCCCGCCCTCGGCGAATAACAGCCCGATCCGGGCGAGATCGCGGGCGGTGCAGCAGAACCCACCGGCGCAACGCGGCGCGCCCAGGCGGTCGACAGTGATATAGGCGCTGCGCTCGGCACCCATCGGTTGCCACAGGTGTTCGCTGATCAGGTCGGCATAGCGCTGCCCGGTGGCCCGCTCGATGCACCAACCCAGCAGGTCGGTATTGGTCGAGATATAGTGGAAGGGCCGGCCATGGGCGCCGTCGCGCTGGGTCAAGGTGGCGTAGAACGAGCGCAGGTCCGAGGGCGCCTGGCCGGGCCCCAGCGGCTCCCAATTGGTCGATTTGCGGTATTCGATGATCGGGCCACCGGTGGCGTGATAATCCTCGTCGAACAGGATCCCGGCCCGCATGTCCAACAGATCACGCAGGCGCGCATCCGCGTAGGCGGTGCCGGCGACCTCGGGCACATAGGTTGCAACCGGGGCCTCGGGGTCGATCTCGCCGCGCCCGGCCAGGATGCCGACCAGCAGCGCCAGAACCGATTTCGAGACCGACATCAGGATATGCGGGGTATCGGGCGTCATGCCGTTGGCGTAATGCTCGAAGACCAGCCGCCCGTGATGCAACACCACCAGCGCATCCGTATCGGTTTCGGCGAGGAACCGGTCGAAGGGCAGGGTGGTGGTGCCGTTCGGGATTTGTAACCCCGACAGATCCACCGGCGCCGAGGGCAACGCCCGCACCGCCGCCGGATCATTGGCAATATCCGCCGACGGAACCAATTCGCGCACATGCTGAAACGCCCAGCGGTTATGCGGCGCCTTGCGCCAGTTCGCCAGGGTGACCTGGGCGTCGGGGGAGGGTGGGAAGCCGTGCATTAGGTTGGTCATTTGTATGCCCCATTTTAATTCAGTATTGAACTACCGCCTACCGCCACTCCGACAACTTGCCACGATTGAGAAAAATATATGGTCAACGCTGGAATACGGACACTTTCAAACCCAATTAATCTTGCGATCCATGATCTTGGTATCATTTCCCTGTACTTCTTTTCAGAAAGTGTTGATGTGAGCCCGAAAATCAGATCAGTTTCGTAGTCGGGGACGTACCGTTTATTCCTTACCCGGTTCTCATCGGCCACATTGAAATCATGATGCCGCAGCCAGGTCTTGATGGTTTCAATATCGTCGAAGCTGGATATGACGCGAAAGACGCAGACCTCCATTTCTTTAACATTATCGATTGCGCCCCACTCTATCTGACGCAAATCCGGCTGCGACTTCTCGCGCTCCTCCGTGGTCAGACAAGATCGAACGTCGCGGAAGCGACGAATGGCGCTCTTGTAGTCCTGATAGCGGGGGTGCTTTTCATCGATCACCTTGCCAAGAAACAAAAACGGCTCGGTATCCTGTTTCGACAATCGCACATAGGGAATCGGGCAGGTTGCAGGATCGAGGCATTGTTCTATCATTGGCTCCTGAGCATTGGCGGCCACGGTGCCAGCACCAAGCAGCACCGCGAGCGCGGTGGCGAAGATTGCGGGTATCAGACGGTGTGATCGGCTTCTCATCAATGTTGCCGCCAGTTCCGCATCGATCCGTAGGGTGCGCATTCATGCGCACCGCCCCGGTCGCGACGCCCCCAATTGGTGCGCATGAATGCGCACCCTACAATTGCGGGATGGATCGCCGGCATCCCGGCTTTACTCCCGATACGACGTATCTACCCGATCCAGTGTTCGCAAAAGCGCCGGCCATTCCAGCACGCCGATGGGGCGGTGACCCTCGGGGCTGTTGGCCAGGCGGTTGCGGGCGATGGTGACGGCCTGCACTTCCTCGGGGATCTCGGTCGCCTCGGCGCCGGAGGATTGGAAGGCGAGTTGCATCCGGCAGGCGCGCTCGGCCCGGTACATCCACACAAATGCCTCGGCCACGGTGCGCCCCACGGTCAGCAGGCCGTGGTTGCGCAGCACCAGAATGGCGTTGTCGCCGAGGTCGCGGACCAGCCGGTCGCGCTCGCTCATATCGGTGGCGATGCCCTCGTAGCCGTGGTAGCCGGTATGGGCGATCACCGCCAAGGCGTGCTGGGTCAGCGGCAGCAGCCCGGCCTTCTGGGTGGCGACGCTGGTGCCCGCCTGGGTGTGGGTGTGGATCGCGCAGGCGACCTCCGGGCGGGCCATGTGGATGGCGCCGTGGATCACGAATCCGGCTGGGTTCACATAGTATTCGGTCGGGCTGAGGATATTGCCTGCCTCGTCGACCTTGACCAGGGACGAGGCATTGATCTCCTCGAACAAAAGCCCGTAAGGGTTTATCAGGAAAGCATCTTCCTCGCCCGATATCCGGGCTGAGATATGTGTCCCCAGCAGGTCCGACCAGCCGAACACGTCGACCAGCCGGTAGCAGGCCGCCAGATCGACCCGCATGGCCCATTCCGCCGGGCTGACCTGGTCCTTCAACTTTTGCACGACGTTCATTTCATCCTCCCATCACGATCAGCGCATCAACCGCGACAACCCCGGTGGCCATTACCATAACCGGGTTTGCGTCGGCTTCCAGTATTTCCACATGTTCCGCCAGCCGCGAGAACGCCGCCAGCGCCTGTGCCAGGGCCGCGAGATCGCCCTTCGGCAAGCCGCGATGGCCGCGCAAAGGCGCGAGACCGATCACCTCGCCCATCATCTCGGCCGCCGTCGCCTCGTCCACCGGGGCCAGGCGTACCGATTTGTCGTCATAAAGGCCGACCAGCACACCGCCCAGCGCCAGCGTCACCACCGGGCCGACCTGGGGGTCGAGCCAGTAGCCGAGCAGCACCTCCTGCAAGCCGCTGACCATCGGCTGCACCAGCAACCGATCGACGCTCACGCCGGGGTGATGTGTTGCAACGCTGGCGGCAATCTTTTGGGCAGCGTCGGCCAGCGCCTCCGGTCCGTCGATGCCGACGATCACCCCGCCAGCCTCGGTCTTGTGCGGCACGGCGTCGGACAGCACCTTGGCAACCACCGGCCAAGCGAAGGGCAGGGCGGCGCTGCCCGCCTCGGCGATTGCAATCTCGACCGACGTCACCACCGGCACCCCCAGCGCCTCGAGCAGCGCCAGCGCGGTGCGCTCGTCCACCACCGCACCCTGTCGCGGCGTTGAGGGATGCGGCGCGATCCCGGCGCGCGGCGCCTGCCAGCGCAGCAGCGCGCCAACCGCGTCGGCACAGGATTCCGGGGTGCGGAAGGCGGGCACTCCAGCCTCGATCAGCATCCGCAGCCCGGCGGCGGCTTCAGGCGTCAGGAAGGCCCCAAACGGTTTGCCGTTCTTGTGCGCCTCGATCAGCGGCGCCATGGTCTCGGTCGTCGATGAGCGGGCCGAGGAGCCGGTGACCGACACAACCACGTCGAATTTCGGATCCCGTGCCATCGCCTCGACCGCCGCTTTGACAAACCTCGGTTGGGCGCCGGCCAGGGTCAGGTCGGTCATGGGGGCTTCGATAATCTTCAACCCGGTCGCCCGGATTGCCTCGATGGTCGGCGCCGATGCAGGCTCGATCCGGGCCCCGGCCAAGGCCAGCCGGTCGCAAACCGCCGCCCCGCCGCCCCCCGTAGTGGTCATCACGCCAACCACCGGATCGCGCTTGCCCAAGGGCCGCTGGCCCGCGAACAGCGTCGCCGCCTCGATCAACCCGTCCAACGTATGGACCCGGGCGATGCCGACATCGCGGAGGTACGCATCGACCACCACGTCATCCGACAACAGTGCCCCGGTGTGTGCGACCGCGAGTTGCTGGCCAACGGCGGAGCGCCCCAGCTTGTAGGCGATCACCGGCTTTCCCGCCGCCTGCGCCGCCGCCGCGAAGGCCGCCAGCCGGTCGGCATCGCGGATGGTCTCCAAGAACAGCAGGAACACGTCCGTTTCCGGGTCATCGACACAGGCGAGGCCGATCTCGCCGACACTGAGGTCCGCTTCGTTGCCGACGCCAACCGATTTCGAGAAGCCTAGCCCGATAGCCTGGGCGCGCGAGATCAGCCCGCCCATCATCGATCCGCTTTGCGACAACAAAGCGACGCGGCCAACCAGTTGTTCCGGCTCGGAGTAGATCGCATTGACGGTGATCCAGGCGCCGCTGTGCAGGTCGGCCAGCCCCATCGAGTTCGGCCCCAGCAGGCGCATCCCGGCGCCCCGCGCCACCGCCACCATCTCGCGCTGGCGGGCAGCGCCCGAAGGCCCGGCCTCGGCAAATCCATCAGCCAGCACGGTCACCACCTTGACGCCCGCGGCGGCGCAATCGGCCACAGCCTGCCCGGCCAGATCGGTGCCGAGCAGCACGTAGACATGTTCCGGCACCTCCGGCAGATCGCCGAGGCTGGCATACGCCCGCACCCCCTGGACTTCCTCGCGCATCGGGTTGACCACGTAGACGACGCCACCGAACCCGGCCCAGCGGAGGTATTCCAGTGGCCGCCCGGTCGGACGCGCCGGGTCGCTGGACAGCCCGACCAGCCCGACACTGCGCGGCCGGAACAGCGAGCCACGCAATGCAGCGCTGGTTGTCTGGCCGGTTGGTGTGTCCATGCCGCTCGATCCTCCCGCGCCGCATCCTGAAAAATCAGATAGGCGATGACGTTCTGTTGCGAATTTGCGTGCCGCGTGGCTAACCTACGCCATCCATGAAGCCGGCCTGTCAACCGGTAAGGGTTATCCAGGGGTCCCGATGCTGACATCGATCCGATGCGTGATAATGCGCGGCGGCACCAGCAAGGGTGTCTATTTGCGCGAGGCCGACCTGCCGACGGACCCTGCCGCGCGGGAAAAGGTGATCCTGGCGATCTTCGGCTCGCCCGACAAGCGCCAGATCGACGGGCTGGGCGGGGCCGACCCGCTGACCAGCAAGGTCTGCGTTATTGGCCCGCCCCGTATTGACCTGCCGCAGGCGGCCGGATCGCAACTCACTTATACCTTCGGCCAGGTCGAGATCGACCAGCCGCATGTCGATTACCACTCGCTGTGCGGTAACCTGACATCCGGCGTCGGTGCCTTCGCCATCCGCGAGAACATGGTCGCGGCGGTTGAGCCGGTTACCACGGTGCGGATCTACAACACCAATCTCGATCGGGTGCTGATCTGCGAGGTGCCGGTCAAGGACGGCATGCCGCTGGAGATCGGCAACTGCGCCATTCCCGGCGTCCCCGGCACCGGCGCGCCGATCATCGTCGACATGGCCGCCACCGCCGGCTCCGCCACCGGCGCGTTGCTGCCGACCGGCAACCCGATTGACCGGATGGAAGTTCCCGGAGTCGGCACCATCGATGTCTCCTATGTCGATATCGGCAACGCCCATGTGTTCGTGCGGGCCAGCGACCTGGGCCTGACCGGCACCGAGACCGCCGCCGAGATCGATGCCAACGGGCCGCTGCGGGCAACGCTGGAGACCATCCGGGCGCAGGCGGGCGTTGTCATGGGCATGTACGCCGATGCCGCCACCGCGACCGCCAACAGCCCCGCCACGCCTTTCGTCGCGATGATCGCCCCGCCGCAGGATTACCGCAACGTGATCGGCGGCTGCATCACGCCGGGCATGGATGTTGATTTCGTCTCGCGCCTGATGTTCATGCAGCAGATGCACAAGACCTATGCCGGGACATCGACGGTTTGCACCGGCATCGCCGCAAAGATCCCCGGCACCATCGTCCATCAGGCGGCCCGGCCCGAGACCCGTGACAGGGTCGAGGTTCGCATCGGCCATCCGGCGGGCGCGATCGTAACCCAATCGTTTGTCGAATTGGTCGGCAACGAGCTGGTTGTTCGCCGCGCCACGGTCACGCGCACGGCGCGGCGGATTATGGAGGGCACGGTTTATGTGTCGTGAGATGCCATGAACCAGGTCCCGAATATCGACCGGCGCCTGACCGAGACGCCGTTTCACCTGACCGCCAACGGCACTGCCTATCGGTCCTTTGGTGACGGCGAGCCGCTGGTGGTGATGCATGGCGGGGCCGGGTCGTGGGAGCATTGGGTGCGCAATGTCGATGTGCTCGCCACCGCCTTCCGGGTGATCGCCATCGATCAGCCGAGCTATGGCGACAGCAGCCGGGTCGAGTGGGATATCTCGAACGACGACTACCTGGGTGTGGTCGCCGATGCGGTGCGGGAGATGTGCGGCGAGGCCCCGCGCGTCCACTTCGCCGGGTTCTCGTTCGGTGGGCTGATCGCGGCGGCAACTGCTGTTGCGTTTGGTCCGCGCACTGCGTCGCTTTCGATGACTGGCGGCGCCGGGTATGGCCCGCCAAAGGGCAGGGGTTTCACGCTGGAGAGCCGCCGCCGGCTGGCCGAACGTCTGGGCCGCACACCGAGCCCGCCGGAACTGCGCACCATGCATGCCGACAACCTGGCCAACCTGATGATCTGGCACCGTGCGAAGATCGACGACTGGGCCATCGACATGCAGTTCAGCAATGTCGAGCGCACCCGCTTCGACAGTCGCCGCCTGAGCTGGGCCGGTGACACGCCGCGCCTGATCGGCGAATTGACCTGCCCGGTAAAAGTCATCTATGGCGAGCACGACGCCGCCGCGATCCCGTCCATCGCCGAGCGCCTCAAAATGTGCCGCGCCGCCCGGCCCGACGTTCAGACCCACGTTATTCTCGCCTGCGGTCACTGGGCCATGTACGAGGCGCCCGAGATCGTCAACACCCTGATGCTCGACTTCCACGGCCGGGCCTAGCCACAACCACGGAGACACCAGCGCATGAAAATCGCCGTCCTAGATGACTACCAGAACGTCGCCCGTGACATGGCGGACTGGAGCGGACTTGAAGCCAACCACCAGGTCACATTCTTCCATGACATCTATGAGGGTCTGGATGGCTTTGCCAAACGCCTCGCCCCGTTCGATATCTTCTGCATCATGCGCGAGCGCAGCCCGTTCAAGGCCGACCTGATTGCGCGGTTTCCGAACCTGAAGCTGGTGGTCACAGCGGGCATGCGCAACGCCGCCATCGATCTGGATGCGTGCAAGGCGCGCGGTATTCCGGTTCTGGGCACCACCAACTCGGCGCAGGCGACGCCTGAACTGGCTTGGGGGATCTTGCTGTCGATGGCGCGGCACATCCACATCGAGGACGCCCGCATGCGCGAGGGCTCGTGGATCACTACGCTGGGGACTGACATGCAGGGCAAGACGTTGGGTATTCTCGGCCTCGGCCGGCTCGGCACCAAGATGGCGCAGATCGCCGCTGCATTCGACATGAAGGTGATCGCCTGGAGCCAGAACCTGACCGACGAGGCGGCGGCGGCGGCGGGTGCAACGCGGGTCGAGAAGGCCGAACTGTTCCGGCAGGCCGATTTCATCACCATCCACTACAAACTCAGTGACCGTTCGCGTGGATTGGTGGGTGCGGCGGAACTGGCGCTGATGAAGCCGACCGCCTATCTGGTCAACACCTCGCGTGGCCCGATCGTTGATACCGACGCGCTGATTGCCACGCTCACGGCGGAACGCATCGCTGGGGCCGGGATCGATGTCTATGATAGCGAACCTCTGGCCGCCGATCACCCGATCCGCTCGTGCCCGCGCACGCTGCTGACGCCGCATATCGGCTATGTCACCGACGGCTGCTATCGGGCCTTCTACGTGCAGATCGTTGAATGCATCGACTCGTGGCTGGCGGGCAACCCGATCCGGGTGCTGGCATGACCGACGCGCTTTGGGACAAGGGGCTGGCGATCCGCCGTGAAGTGTTGGGGGATGCTCATGTCGACCGCTCGCTGGCCGCGGTGGACGATTTCAACTTGCCGCTGCAGGAATACGTGACCCGCTATGCCTGGGGCGATATCTGGAGCCGGCCCGGCCTCGAGCGGCGTGACCGGTCGATCCTGAACCTCGGCATGCTGGTGGCGTTGAACCGCCCGGACGAGCTGAAAATTCACCTGCGCGGAGCGCTGCGCAACGGTTTGACCCGCGAGGAAATCCGCGAGTGCCTGTTGCAGACCGTGGTCTATTGCGGCGCCCCGGCGGCACTCGATGCCTTCCGCACCGCGCGCGCGGTGTTTGCCGAGCTGGAGGCTGAGGAATGACGCCGCCCACCCCTCAACCGCGCGCTCCCTCCCCCCTTGTGGGGGAGGGTTGGGGAGAGGGGTGACATGAAACCCCTAACCGGCGTCCGGGTACTCGACCTCGCCACCTTCATCGCAGCCCCCTTGTCGGCGACGATCATGGCCGAGTTTGGCGCCGAGGTGATCAAGGTCGAGCACCCGGATGGCGGCGACCCGATGCGCCGCTTTGGAACTGCGACTGACGACCCGGAACGCACGCTGGCCTGGCTTTCGGAGGCCCGCAACAAACACTCGGTCACCCTCGACCTGAAATCACCCGAGGGCGTCGCGACCCTGAAGGAACTGGTCCGCCGCTCTGACGTGTTGGCCGAGAACTTTCGCCCCGGTACGCTGGAGGGCTGGGGCCTTGGGCCGGAGGTGCTACACGCTCTCAACCCCGCGCTGGTGATCCTGCGGATCAGCGGCTACGGCCAGACCGGCCCTTACCGCGACCGCCCCGGCTTTGCCCGTATCGCCCATGCCGTCGGCGGCCTCAGCCACTTGGCGGGGATGCCGGATGGGCCGCCGATCACCCCCGGTTCGACCTCGCTGGCCGACTATATCTCGGGCTACTACGGCGTCATCGGCGTGTTGATGGCGCTGCGGGTCGCCGAGCAGACCGGCAAGGGGCAGGTCATCGACGTGGCGCTGTTCGAATCGATCTTTCGGGTACTGGACGATATCGCTCCCGCCTACGCCAAATTCGGCATCGTCCGGGGTCGCGAGGGCACCGCCACCCGTCAGGTCTGCCCGCACGGCCACTTCCCCTGCTCCGACGGCAACTGGGTCGCCATTGCTTGCACCTCGGACAAGATGTGGGAGCGGATGGCGGTCAACGTGCTTGGCCGTCCGGACCTCGCTGCCAGCCACCCGAAAACCGCCGACCGGCTGGCTGACCGGCCGTTGATCGACGGTCTGGTCGAGGCTTTTACCGGTCGCCACCCGATGCGCGATGTGGTCCGCCTGTGTACCGCCGGCGATGTTCCCTGCGGCCCGATCAACACCATCGCCGACATCTTCGCCGACCCGCATTTCGCCGCCCGAGGTACCATCTCGCGGGTCATCGATGATGCTTTGGGTGAGATTGCCGTCCCGAACGTGCTGCCGCACCTGTCGGAAACTCCCGGCGCGATTACGCATCTAGGCCCCACCTTGGGTGACTGGAACGCGCGAGTGCGGGAGATCTTGGACGACGAGAGCCAGCTGCGTACTGGTCGGCGGTAGGTGAAGGATGATTTTCTGTAGCTGGGAACACCTCAGTAACAATCTGTAGCATCTGATCACAAGGTATCGGGCAGAAATGCGCACACGACACTAAATGCAGTTGACAGCACAATCAACGGCGGCTACCAACAGGCTCTCAGGTGCGTAGACGCGGAAAAATGCATATCTGACGCCAAACGAGGGGTCCGGCAGGTTGTCGGGCCCCTTTCCGTTTGCATCTAAGCGCAACTGTGAACTTGACGTCCGGCACCATCGATTTTGCGGAAATATTTAGCGCACTGCATAAATGCAGAGCTAAACCTCTTCGACCAAATGCTCAAAAGCGAAACCGGTAAAAATTATGCGAAACTCACCCGAAAAAACGAACAACATTCTTACCTCAATGGCGGAGTCGATTACCTCAAACTCCCAGTAACCAAGGTCACCAACCTCAGCCTCCACGTATTCCTGTTGTGGAAGTTGCTGGTCGAACAGAGACACGCCGGAAAAATGCAATGTATAACGTACTGGGTACTCTAGCTTAATATTCCAACCATTCAGTACCATCACGACCGTCCGGTTGCTGAAGTCACTTACAATGCCTTTGACCTCAGCATCGTGAAGTGTGTGATGGTCTTGAAAATCGACGAGTTCCGGCGAAAGTTGCGTGCGGACAGAATCCAGGTAAGCCTGATACCTTTCGAAGACCATAAGCGGGTTTTCGCACCCACTTTCCCACCATTCAGTTGTAAAGTATTTCACCCGGAATCTCCCATTTGGTTGGTTACCTTTAACCTAAGGCACAGGCATCGAAAGTGATTTTACAAACCATCGGCCGCCTCCAGCACACAGACCGTAAGGCCCAGATTGCGCATCCGGTGGATCAGATAGAGGCCGGCGAATCCGGCGCCAACGACGACAACATCGAATTCCTTGTTGGACATATCTCGCCTCGGCCGATTAGGATCGCTGATCCGCGATTCATGGCATCCTAGTCGATAAAAACAGGCTTTGCCGCCTCAAGCGTGCCTGAGAGCGGAAAACATTCGATGGATTGGGGTAAAAAAGGAAAAGGAGGCATCAGGTGCGTAGACGCGGGGTCTCTGCATGTGCTTCGAAAAGCACTCCTGACGCCTCCCAAAACCGTTCCGCCCGAAGGCTTCTCGATTTTACGGATCAGTTCGTCCGAAGACTTGCCAATCCGGCGGACCATCGCATCCGAAGATGCTCCGATCCTACGGTCCGGTTCGCCCGAAGGCGCCCCATCCCGGCGGACCAACCGACCCGAAGGCCTGCCGATCCTTTCGGTCCATCCCACCCGAAGGTGTGCTGTCCCGGGAACCTGTCCGCCCGAAGGCTTCCCGATCCCCGCGCTCCGCTGGGTCCGAAAACCGTTTGTTGCGCAAACAGACATTCGGAATTAATCGGCCTTGGTGCAACAGGAATCTCGGAAAATTTCTCAGTTTTCTGTGGATAGAATGTTGAAAAGGCTGTGGAAAATTCGAAAAGGTGCAGCATTCCAGTGACATGGCGCCGCGTGCAAATATCGATTGGCGCAACATCCGGATGGCCCAGTTTGATGGTGCCGGAATCGGCGATTTTGCGCCGCCTAGCGCCGGGCCCGCGTGGCGAATTACCTTGTTCTGGGTGGCCGGTTCAACTACCGAACAAGGGCAGATTGTTGAATGTTTCCTGCGCTGGAAAGGGGAATCGATGGCTATCCTGACGACCTGTATCGGGGCCTACCCGAAACCCGATTACGTCCCGATGCGCGACTGGTTTCAGGTCGATCTCGGTTTGACCGAGACCTCCGGCGAGGTTACGCGCCGGGCGAATCAACTTCAGGATTCCGATGACCCGAAGATCGAGGCGCTGTACCAAAAGGCAACCGGCGCCGCTGTTGCCGATCAGACCGAATGCGGCGTCGATATCCCGACCGACGGCGAGCAGCGGCGCGAGAACTACATCCACTATCATTGCCGCCACCTGACCGGCTTCGA
>DATLAW010000184.1:0-16564 GCA_035527255.1 Thermohalobaculum sp.
CGATGTGGGGGAACGCGTAGTCGCGCAATGTGTTGATCCACTGGGCGCGGTGCTTTTCATTCTTGGCCTGACCGACGATCTGATCGGCATGAACCTTGTGCGCTGCTTCCTCGAAGGTCGGGCAGGCGACATTCGCCCGCCGAGCCGCAATCGGATCACCACCCTCGCGGGCAATCTTGCGCGCAGCACGGGACTTCTCCCGCGCTTCAGCCAGCGAAACCCATGAGACCCCTCCGAGTCCTACGTCGCGCCGTTTTCCCCGAACCATGGTCCGAAGCACCCAGGATTTGCCGCCACGCTTGCCAACTACCAGGGCGAGTCCATCTCCGTCGACGTAGTGGCCCGGCTCCTTCAGGGTCTCCACCTTCCTCGCCGTGAGCTTACTCATCGTTATCTCCCAACATCTGCTACAACACAGTGTATGCGATTGGAGGAGACAACGCGAGAGGGAATGAGACACGTACTCGGATTAAGTTTCTGATAATGCGCGATTAATGATGCGAGTTGAGACAAGATGAAATGGGCATGTGGCGGAAGGGGTGGGATTCGAACCCTCGAGACCCTTGCGGGTCTAACACCTTAGCAGGGTGCCGCCTTCAACCACTCGGCCACCTCCCCGCCGAACCGTTTACGGATGGTGTGCGGGACTGTCAACTGTGCCTTGCGGCCCGGTGACCTGGGCGCCAGACTGTGTCTCGGAAGTCACCGAGGAGCCGCTCATGCCAACCCCTACCACCCCGCGATTTGTCGATCGCGTCGAGGATCTGCCGACCATCGCCGATCTCGCCGCGCTCTCCGGCATCGAGATCATGCAGGCGCTGTTAGCCGGCCGTCTGCCGATGCCGCCGATCTGCCGTACGGTCGGGTTCGATTTGATCGAGGCCAGCGAGGGCAGGGTGGTTTTTGCCGGCGAACCCGGCTTTCAGCACTATAATATGCTGGGTGGCGCGCATGGCGGTTGGTTTGGGACCTTGCTCGACAGTTGCATGGGCTGCGCGGTGCATAGCTGCCTGCCGCGCGGGAAAGCCTTCACGACATTGGAATACAAGGTGAATATCATCCGTCCAGCCGGGCAAGGGGCCGGGCCGCTGCAGGCGATCGGCCAGGCGACCCATGTTGGCCGGCGGACCGCGGTGGCAGAGGGCCGGCTGGTCGACAGCACCGGCAAGCTGTTTGCCCAGGGCTCGACCACCTGTCTGATTTTCGATCTTTGAGCCTTGGGCCCGAGGTGGACCCGAGATAGGCACGAGGTGGGCGCCATGGTTGATGACCCAATCATCGCGGTCGCCGTCCGGATTACCGGTCGGGTCCAGGGCGTTTGGTTTCGTGGCTGGATGTGCGGTGAAGCCCAACGCATGAGCCTGACCGGGTCGGTGCGCAACCAACCGGATGGCTCGGTTGGTGCACTCGTGGTGGGGCAGGGTGCGGCTGTGGCGGCGATGCTGGCGCTATGCCACAAGGGGCCGCCACTCGCGAGGGTGGATAATGTCGAGACCAAACCCGTTACCCCGGGCCCAACATATCCGGACTTCCGGGTCGTGCGCTAACCCGTTGATTGGCCGCATTTTCGCGACGCTACGGCTGGTCGCCTTCGCTGGAAAATGCTCAACGCGCCGCCTACACCCGCCCCATCCGCTCAAACCCGGCCTTCAGGTCCGCAATAATGTCGTCGGTATCCTCCAGCCCGACATGGATGCGCATCAGCTGCCCCTCCGGGCGACCCGAGCGTGGCCAGGTGACGGCGCCGGCAGGCATATTGACCGGCTTCATCAGGCTCTCGAACCCACCCCACGACGCCCCCATGCCGAACAGCTCCAACCCGTCGAGCAGGGCGGCCATCTGCTCCTCGCCGCTGAACGCCGGGCGCAGGACATAGCCGAACAGCGACGACGCACCAAGGAAATCGCGCTTCCACAACGCATGCCCGGAGTCACCTGGCAGCGCTGGATGGACGACCTCGGACACTTCCGGCCGCCCGGCCAGCCATTCGGCGACCGTGACCCCATTCTTCCAGTGCTGCGGCATGCGCACCGCCAGGGTGCGGATGCCGCGCATCGCCAGGAACACGTCGTCCGGCGCCCCGTTCAGGCCCAACTGCTTCCAGCCGTCGCGCAGCTGCGGATAGGCTTCACGTGTTGTCGTCACTGTACCCAGAACCAGGTCGGAATGGCCGCCAATGTATTTCGTCGCCGCCTGAACCGAAACATCGACACCATGCTCGAACGGCTTGAAGTAAAGCGGCGAGGCCCAGGTGTTGTCCATGATCACGATACAGCCGCGCGCCTTGGCCTCGGCGGCAATGGCCGGGATATCCTGCACTTCGAAGGTCAGCGAGCCGGGGCTCTCGACAAAGACGACCCGGGTGTTTGGGCGGATCAGCACGGCGATGCCCGCCCCGATCAGCGGATCGTAGAAGGTTGTCTCGATCCCCATCCGCGTCAACATGGCTTCACAGAAACGCCGCGTCGGGCCATAGCAGGTATCGACCATCAACAGGTGATCGCCGGCGCCCAGATAGCACAGCAGCGGCGCCACGCAGGCGGTCAGGCCGGTGCCGCACAGTCGGGTCCGAAAGCCGCCCTCCAGCGCCGCGACCGCATCCTCGAAGGCGAAGGTGCCGGGGGTGCCGTGGACGCCGTAAGTGGTGGCATCGGCGCTCTCGAGCTTCCCCTTCCGGCGCATCTCGGCCAGGGTCGGGCTCAGGATCGTCGAGACATGGTAAACCGGTGGGTTAACCGCACCGTGATTATCGTGCGGGTGGCGGCCAGCATGGACCGCGCGGGTGGCGTCTTTCATTGGGTTCCTGCTCCCGGAAATCTCGTTGAGCGACCTTATCGCCGAACTCTGCGCGGTCAAGCGCAGTGATTCTATCCGGCGCGATTTTGCGGTAAGCCCACATTACCAATGCCGCAGATCGGACGGGGACTCGCAATTTCTCGTGATCCAGCCCACGGAGATTTTATTGAACAATGAGGGCTCTCACGCAAGAATCGCCACGCCATCGCCCATGTGATTTGCCAGCAATGTCAATAATCTACTCATTGTATGCGAGATTCTTGCGAAACAGGCTGCCCAAGGCACCATCAGCGGGCAAAAATGGCGATGGCGCTTGACCTTGCAACCTGAGGCTGCTCAACTCCCCTAGGGTACGACCCCATGGAAATCTACAATAGCGGGCAATCAAGTCCGCTCCGGGCGCAAGACGCCGCAACAGTTAAGAGGAAACAAACAATGAAAACATCCGTGTTCTTTGGCACGCTGGCTGCCGCCGGTCTGGTGGCGGGCGTTGCCGCAGCCGGGACCCTTGACGATGTCAAGGCGAAGGGCTTCTTACAGTGCGGCGTCTCGACTGGCGTCGCCGGTTTCGCCTTCACTGACGCCAGCGGCGAGTGGGATGGCTACGACATCGCCGTCTGCCGCGCTGTCGCTGCCGCGATCTTTGGCGATCCGAAGGCGGTGAAGTTCACCCCGACCACCGGCAAGACCCGCTTCACAGCCCTTGCGTCGGGCGAGATCGACATGCTGGCGCGCAACACCACCTGGACCTTCTCGCGCGATGCCGACCTCAAGTTCACCTTCGTCGGCGTCAACTACTATGACGGTCAGGGCTTCATGGTTCCGAAGGCGCTGGGCGTGTCGTCGGCCAAGGAACTCGACGGTGCCACCATCTGCATCCAGACCGGCACCACCACCGAGCTCAACCTGGCGGAATTCTTCCGCGCCAACAACATGAACTACGAGCCGGTGCCGATCGAGACCAACGCCGAATCCCAGGCCAAGTATCTGGCCGGCGCCTGCGATGTCTACACCACCGACGCGTCCGGTCTGGCCGCGACCCGCTCGACCTTCGAGGCCCCGGGCGATCACGTGCTTCTGCCCGAGATCATCTCGAAAGAGCCGCTTGGTCCGCTGGTCCGGCACGGCGACGACGAGTGGGGTGACGTGGTTCGCTGGACCCTCAACGCGCTGATCATCGCCGAGGAGAAGGGCATCACCGCCGCCAATGTCAAAGATTTGGCCTCGGCCGCCGGCGGAGATCCGGAGATCAACCGTCTGCTCGGCACCGAAGGTGAGTACAGCGGCATGATCGGCCTTGACAGCAAATGGGCCGTGAACGCGATCGCTGCCGGTGGTAACTTCGGCGAGATTTTCGAGAAGCATATCGGTGTCAACACGCCGATCGGCCTGGCGCGTGGTCTGAACGCGCTGTGGACCCAGGGTGGCCTGGTCTACTCGCCACCGTTCCACTGATCGAATAAGGCGCGCGCCCGGCAACGGGCGCGCGCCCTCCGAATTCCAAATAACTTCTCGAGCAAATCGAGAGAGGGGGGCGGACGCATGAGTGTTACGACAGAGAATCCCGGGGTATCGTTCCGTATCGACATGCTGTGGAACGACAGCCGTTACCGATCGACGTTCCTGCAAATCGTCGCGCTTGTCCTGGTCATGTTGGCGATCCTGTGGCTGGTCAACAACGTGGCCCAGAACCTCGCCGCTCTCGGCAAGGATTTCAGCTTTGGCTTCATGTCGTGGCCGTCGTCCTATGACATCAACCAACGCCTGATTGAGTATACCTCGCGCTCCAGCCATTCGACAGCGGCGGTCGTCGGCCTGCTGAATACGCTGCTGGTCGCGGTATTCGGCTGTATCCTCGCTACCCTCATCGGCGTGACCGCCGGTGTGCTGCGTCTGTCGCACAACTGGATCGTCTCGAAGCTGATGACGGTCTATATCGAGGGCATCCGCAACATCCCGGTGCTGATCCAGATCCTGCTGCTGTCGGCGGTTCTGGACGAGGCATTGCCGCACCCGAAGAATGCCGAGGCGATACTGGGCGGCTTCCTCACGCCGACGAACCGCGGTTTCTATTTCCCCGGGCCGGTGTTCAGCGATGGCTCGCTCTATGTCGTGCTCGCCTTCATCGCTTCGGTCTGTGTCGCGGTCTGGTTCGGCCGCTGGTCTGTCCGGCGCCAACAGGCAACCGGCGAACAGTTGCCGGATTTCTGGATCAAGCTTGGTATTATCGCTGGCACGACGGTACTGGCCTATCTGGTCATGGGAATGCCGATCGGCCTCGAATACCCCGAACTCAAGGGCTTCAACTTCCAGGGCGGTATCTATGCCCGCACCTCGCTTATCGCGTTGACGCTGGCATTGTCGATCTATACCGGCGCCTTCATCGCCGAGAACGTGCGCGCCGGTATCCAGGCGATCAGCCAGGGTCAGACCGAGGCCGCTTATGCGCTCGGCCTCAGGCCGGGCCGGACCATGCGCCTGATCGTGCTGCCCCAGGCGCTGCGGATCATCATCCCGCCGCAGATCTCGCAATATCTGAACCTGACCAAGAACTCGTCGCTGGCGCTGGCGATCGGTTACATGGACGCCGCCGGTACGCTGGGCGGCATCACCCTGAACCAGACCGGCAAGGAGTTCCAAACCCTGATGCTGCTGATGGGCTTCTACCTGACCATCTCGCTGTCGATCTCGTTCGTCATGAACCTCTATAACGAGCAGGTGAAGCTGGTCGAGCGCACCTCGGTTACCGGCGGCGGCTTCAGCGTTCTCGCCCTGTTCGGAGGCGTCAGCGGCAAGTGGGAAGTCCTGAAGAAGGGCGACGCCAGGATGCAGCCGAACTTCGGCGTCGCCGGCTGGCTGAACCTGGTGGTGCTGCTCTATGGCGCCACATTCGCGATGATGCTCTACTATGTGTTCCTCGAACCGCGGGAAGCGAGCAACAGTTACTATCTGTGGAGCACCGGCCATCAGGTGATCACCCTGTTGCTTACGGTCTTCTCGGCGGCCGCGATGATGACCTGTATTTTCAAGCACTACCGCTTCATCGACATGGCGGCGATCGAGCTGGTTTTCTTCATCCTTGCGGTGCTGATCGGTTTGCCCTTCGGCGACATGACAGTCGGCGTCCCCAACAGCGTGATCGTGTTTGGCGGCTTGGCGGCGCGACTGGCGATCATCGGCTACACGGTGTTCGGATCCCGACCAAACGTCACCTTCTTCTATAGGGTCAGGGAGGGATCACACTCATGAGCAGCGACCGCAGTATCGCCTTTGTCGCCTCTGGGCAGATCCCCCCGTCGGCGCCACCGGCCAATCTGACCGGCCCGATCGGTTGGGTGCGCGAAAACCTGTTCGACGGAATACTCAACAGCATCCTGACGCTGGCCTCGATCGCGATCATCGTGATGGTGGTGCCTCCGATCATCGACTGGGCCTTCCTCAAGGGGGTCTGGAATGCCGGCTCGCTCGGTGAATGCCGCGAGATCGTTGTCGCCACCCATGGCGAGGGTGCCAGTGGCGCCTGCTGGGCGGTGATCCACGAACGCATCTACCAGTTCCTGTTCGGCTTCTACCCGCCGGAGCTTTACTGGCGTCCAATCCTGGCTTTCATGCTGCTGTTCGTGGCTATCGCGCCGGTGCTGTTCAGCTCGGCACCACGGCAGATGCTGTGGTTCTCGCTCGCGTATCCGCTCATCGCATTTTTCCTGATCTGGGGTGGGTCAATCTGGGGCACGCTGCTGTTTCTGGCGGGGCCGGTCGTGGGCTATCTTGTTGGTTTCCGCGCCGGGCGTTTTGCCTATGGCGACAATTTCATCGTCGGTGCCGCCGTGACTGTTTTAGCGACCGTTCTCTGGTGGCTGTTTGCAGTCACGCCGATCGCAGACGCACTGACTTCGACCATCGGTTTTGTCGGATTCGAGCCGGTCGAATCGGACAGGCTGGGCGGGTTCCTGCTGTCGATCACAATCGGCGTGATTGGTATCTCGGGGTCGTTGCCAATCGGCATCGTGCTGGCGCTGGGGCGCCAATCGTCGATGTTCGCCATCAAGACCATGTGCGTCGTCTTCATCGAGTTTATCCGCGGCGTGCCACTGATCACGCTGTTGTTCGTCGCCTCGGTGCTGCTGAACTACTTCCTGCCGCCGGGGACCAGCTTCGACCTGGTTCTGCGGGTCGTGATCATGGTCACGCTGTTTGCATCGGCCTACATGGCCGAGGTGATCCGGGGTGGCCTGGCGGCCCTGCCGTCGGGCCAGTACGAGGCGGCGGATGCACTCGGGCTGAACTACTGGCAGGCGACCCGGCTGATCATCATGCCGCAGGCCCTGAAGGTCGCGATCCCCGGGATCGTCAGCAACTTCATCGGCTTGTTCAAGGACACCACGCTGGTGTCGGTCATCGGGCTCCTCGACCCGGTCGGCCTGCTGAACCCGATCCGCGCCGACTCGGCCTGGAACGGCATCCTGTGGGAGCTCTACATGTTCGTGGCCCTGTTCTTCTGGGTCTTCTGTTTCTCCATGTCACGCTACTCGATGTATCTCGAGAAAAAGCTCAAGACGGATCGCTGAGGAGGCTTTTCCCATGTCAGACCCCTTAATGGCAGACGACCACATGCCTGAAGACCACCCTGTCGATCTCTCGAAGATGCATGTCTCGGACGAGGTCGCCATCCAGATCAACAACATGAACAAATGGTATGGCGAGTTCCACGTCCTGCGCGACATCAACCTGACCGTCAACCGGGGCGAGCGGATCGTTATCTGCGGGCCGTCCGGTTCCGGCAAGTCGACCCTGATCCGCTGTATCAACCGGCTGGAGGAGCACCAGAAGGGCGACATCATCGTCAACGACGTCGAGCTCAACTCGGATTTGAAGAACATCGACAAGATCCGGGCCGAGGTCGGCATGGTGTTCCAGCACTTCAACCTGTTTCCGCATCTCACCATCCTGGAGAACTGCACGCTGGCCCCGATCTGGGTGCGCAAGACCCCCAAGAAGGAGGCCGAAGCCGACGCGATGCTACTCCTGGAACGAGTGAAGATCCCCGAACAGGCGCATAAATTCCCCGGCCAGCTTTCCGGCGGTCAGCAGCAGCGCGTGGCGATCGCCCGGAGCTTGTGCATGAAGCCACGCATCATGCTGTTCGACGAGCCGACATCGGCGCTCGACCCGGAGATGATCAAGGAGGTGCTCGATACCATGATCGGCCTGGCCGAGGAAGGCATGACCATGCTGGTGGTGACGCACGAGATGGGCTTCGCCCGCCAGGTCGCGAACCGGGTGATCTTCATGGACGAGGGTCAGATCGTCGAGGAGAACGAGCCGGAGGAATTCTTCCACAATCCGAAATCCGAGCGCACCAAGCTGTTCCTGAGCCAGATTCTGGGACACTGAGGCGCATCACAGTTTGTTTTTTGTGAACCGCCGACCCTGTACCGGGGTCGGCGGTTTCGCTTTTGCGACCGCCTGCCTTTGCAGAAAAACGGCCAAAACAACTGACCGAGCAAGTTTTCTCAAAAAAATCATTTCTCACGCTTTCGTGACTTTCGTCACAGTCGCGTCGCGCGAATCTCTGTATTTCTCACTGCAATGGCCGGGTTGAGGAAGATCCGGCTCAGATGCTCCACAACGAACATTACGACCGAGGCATGAAATGACCTACCTGCTCTATCCCCTGATTATCGCCGTCGCGATCTTCGCTGCAGTATTGTCTGCCGCTTCATATTCGCTCTGAGCCAGGCAGAATTGGTGGCCACAGTTTAAGCTCCGGGAGCCTGGATTTCGAACAGCGCCCGGGGCGTCCTGAAAGCGACGAACTTCACATTTGCGACGCCGACACCGGCCCAATCCTCGACATTCGCTTCCAATACGGCGATGGCGGCGGTCGAAAACTGGTTGTAGGCGCGGCGAAGTGTCGGCCCGGCCTGCCCATCAAGTATCCGGAGCAAGCTGCCGAGACCTGGTTCGTGACCGATCAGCAGGACGCAATCGCAATCACCGGGCAGCCGTCGCACATGATCCATGATCGTGCCGGGACCGGCATGGTACAGCGCATCGGAAACTTCCGGTTGCGGCAATGCGGGAACCACCTCACACAACAGCGCCGCGGTTTCGCGCGTCCGTTCGGCCGACGAGCACAGCACCCGGTCGGGTCGCAGCGTTTGCGCTTCGAGCCAACGCGCCATAATTGGCACCTCCAGCCGTCCTTGCTCGCTCAGCCTGCGATCATGGTCATCCATCCCCGGCTCGGTCCAGCCAGCTTCAGCGTGGCGCATGAGCATTAGCGTCTTCATGGCGACCATCTGGACGCCAACGCGGGCCCAGGGTCAACCAGCCGCTCGATCTTCCTCCGCAAGTCGGGCTCCCACCGCAAGTCGGGCGCGGATGAATGCCTCCATGTGGAAACGGCACTGCTCGGCGGGCGGAATAGCCTCGTGGCCGGCCGGGCAGGCCTGTCGTACAAGACAACCACCGTCACGGCAGACCGCTCCGGCGGGTGAGGTGATATGGCCGACACAGCGCGGCACATCATAGGTGCCACCCGCGAAGGCATCCACCGGACAGGCGCTCAGGCAGGGCGCCGGGCAGCCCAGGCACGGATTGGTCCCACGGCGTTCTTCAAGGGCAATCGTTTCGCGAAGACCCAGCGCCCCGCGATACGATGTCCACAACCCCCGGCCCGGCGTCACCTGCATCGCCACTGGCGACGGCACCGCCGCCTCACCGCGCGCCGCCCAGGCCTGGAAGGGTTGGTAGGGCGGCCCGCCAAACGGGAACAGCGCCACCGCGCCCAGGCCTGCCGCCAGCCGCTCGATCACCCGCTGGGACCAACGGTCCAGTGCGTCCGGCTGGCCGTCCGCCGCTTCCGGGCTGGCCGAAAACACCCGCCACATCTCGCCGCCCCGGGCGCCCAGCAGGCATATCGTCCGAACCCCCTCCGGCGCCCGGTCACCGGATTGTGCGTGGAACGCGCCAACCACGGCGAGGCCGTCGGCGGCGGCTGCATTATCCACCATTTGTTCGGTCATTTGCGAAACGGAAAGGCCAGCGACCAGACTACCCCGGTTGGCCCGTCGTCCTGGCATTGCGCCAAGCCAATGGTCATGCCGTCATGGCCCTTGGCCGGCTGGGCCACATAGGTGCCAAAGACCCGGTCCCAGATCGACAGGTTGAAGCCGTAATTCGCGTCGTGCTCGGCCCGGTCCACCGAATGATGCACCCGGTGCATGTCCGGCGTCACGATCACCCAGCGCAGCCAGCGCTCGGCCAGCCCCGGCATCCGCACATTGCCATGGTTGAACATCGATGCCCCGTTCAGCACCACCTCGAACACGATGACCACCGCAATCGATACACCCAACGCATAGACCAGGCCGATCTTCAGGCACATCGACAGTGCAATCTCGATCGGGTGAAACCGGATCGCCGTGGTCACATCCATATCGCGGTCGGCGTGATGCACCCGGTGCAATCGCCATAGCACCGGGATCTTATGGCTGAGCAGGTGTTGCAGCCAGATGGCAAAGTCGAGCAACAGGAAACCCAGCGCGAACTCTACCCAGCCGGGCCAATCGAGCCAGTTGAACAGCCCCCAGCCCCCAGCCATCGCATCCAGCGCCGCTCCCACCGCCGCCGCGCCGAACAGCAGTTTCACCATCACGGCATCAAGGATCGAGATCGCCCAGTTGGTGCTCCAGCGCCGCACCCGCGAGATCGCGAGAGGGCGCTTTGGCACGCCCCACTCCCACAGCGCCATGACAATGAACATCCCGAAGAACACGCCCAGGCGCAGTATCGCTTCCGTATCCATTCGTCCGCCTCCGCCACCGCATGGATCATTCTCAAGCGCTGATCAGCGTCCCCGCGCCATGCTGCGTGAACAACTCCAGCAACAACCCGTGCGGGGTGCGGCCATCCAGGATCACCGCCGCCTCGACGCCCCTATCGATACCATAAAGTGCTGTTTCCACCTTCGGGATCATCCCGCCGGAGATCGTGCCATCGGCAATCAACCGCTGAACATCGGCCTTGGTCAAACGGGTCAGAACCTCGCCTTCCTTGTTCTTCACCCCCTGCACATCGGTCAGCAACATCAGCCGCGCCGCCTTCATTGCACCGGCCACGGCGCCGGCGGCAGTGTCGCCGTTGATGTTGAAGGTCTCGTCCGCCTTGCGGCCCGCCCCAACCGGGGCCACGACCGGAATGAAATCCGACTTGATGAACACATCCAGCACGCGTGGATTGACCTCGACCGGCTCGCCGACCCAGCCCAGATCCAGCACCCGCTCGATATTGCTGTCCGGGTCCTTTTTGGTCTTTTTCGCCTTTTCGCAGATGATCAGGTTGGCGTCCTTGCCGCTCAGGCCAACCGCCATCCCGCCCTGGGCGTTGATCGCCGAGACGATGCGTTTGTTGATCACCCCCGCCAGCACCATCTCGACCACTTCAACGGTTTCCGCCGTGGTCACCCGCAGCCCGTCGGTGAACTCGGATTTGATCTGCAACCGCTCCAGCATCTCGTTGATCTGGGGCCCGCCGCCATGCACCACCACCGGGTGGACGCCGCATTGCTTCATCAGCACGATGTCGCGGGCAAAACGCTCCATCGCGGCGGCATCGCCCATGGCGTGGCCACCGAACTTGACTACGATGGTCATGCCGTCATAGCGCTGCAAATATGGCAGCGCCTCGCTCAACGTGCGCGCGGTGGCGATCCAGTCGCGTTTCATGGCTTTCGAAGTCTCCATGGCGGCCTCCGGGGGTGGGCGTGTCATCGGTTTCATAGCGCGTCGTTTCTACCGACGCCAGCGCATCGGGTGAGATGTTTCTCAAGTTGCGCAATTGCGCTACAGAAGGGGCATCGAGAGCAGACGGATTGAG
This sequence comes from Thermohalobaculum sp., assembly GCA_035527255.1. Taxonomy (GTDB): domain Bacteria; phylum Pseudomonadota; class Alphaproteobacteria; order Rhodobacterales; family Rhodobacteraceae; genus Thermohalobaculum. The sequence goes on from DATLAW010000184.1 coordinate 11,677, forward strand.
TGTGCATGTCAAAAGATCGAGTTGAGCGGCGGCTGGCGGCGATCCTGGCTGCCGATGTGGTTGGATATTCCCGCATGGTCGCCAACGACGAGGCGGGCGCGCTGGCATCGCTGCGCGCCGCGCGGGCGGAACTCATTGACCCCGCCGTCGATCAGCATGGTGGACGCATTGTCAAAACCACTGGAGACGGGATGCTGGTCGAGTTCCCATCCGCCGTCGATGCGCTGCGCTGCGCGATGGCGATCCAGACTGGCATGGCGGCACGCGAGGGCGATCTCGCGCTCCGCATCGGCGTCAATGTCGGCGACGTGGTGATCGAGGATGGCGACATCCTCGGCGATGGCGTGAATATCGCCTCCCGGCTCGAAGGCGTCGCCGAGCCCGGCGGGGTGGCGATCTCGGGTGCCGTGCGCGAATACATCGCCGGATGCATTGAAGGGACATTCCGCGACGCCGGGCAGCGCGAGTTGAAGAACATCGACCGCCCGATCAACATCTGGCTGTGGTCGCCCGAACAGGCCCGCCCTGCACCCGCCAACGCCCCAGCGTTGCCCGACAAGCCCTCGATCGCGGTGCTGCCGTTCGACAATATGTCCGGCGATCCGGATCAGGAGTATTTCGCCGACGGGGTGGTCGAGGCGCTCACCGCCGCGCTCAGCCGCATCCGCGCCTTCTTCGTCATCGCCCGCAACTCGGCCTTCGCCTACAAGGGCCGCCCGACGAACGTGCGCGACATTGGCCGCGAACTGGGTGTTGCCTACGTGCTCGAGGGCAGCGTGCAGCGCGCCGGCGGCCGGGTCAGGATCACCGTCCAGCTGATCGAGACCGAGGGCGGCGCGCATATCTGGGCCGAGAAATACGACGGCTCGCTGGATGATATCTTCGACCTGCAGGACCGCATCACCGAACAGGTCGCGGGCGCCCTGCAACCCTCGATCCGGCTGGCCGAGGTCGAGCGTGCCCGCCGCAAACGGCCCCAGGACATGGGCGCCTACGACTACACCATGCGCGCCATGCGCCATGTCTGGATGCTGGAGAAGGACGAGGCGACCAAGGCGCTGGAGCTGCTGGACAAGGCGCTGGAGATCGACCCGGACTACCCGCTGGCCCTGGCGCTGGCCGCCTGGTGTCACGCCCAGCGCTCGGTCTATAACTGGGTCGAGGACATCGAGGCGACCAAGGCGAAGTCCCTGGCCCATGCCGAGAAAGCCGCCAATCTCTCCGCCGACGATCCGCTGATCCTCGCGGTTCTCGGCGCCGCCCACACCTTCGCCCGCCATTATGGTGCGGCGCGGGTGCTGCTGGAGCGCGCCGTGGCGCTCGACCCCAATTCAGCCTGGGCCTGGAGCCGCATCGGCTGGCTCGAGGCCTATGCCGACCGGCCTGAACAGGCGAAGGTCCATTTCGAGAGGGCATTGCGCCTCAGCCCGCTCGATCCAATGAATTTCAACAACTATGTCGGCCTCGCCTCGGCTCATCATGTGGCGGGCGAAGACAACGCGGCGGCCGACCTGTTCCTGCGGGCGTTGGAGGAACGGCCAAATGCACATTGGATCCACCGCCACCTCGCTCCGGCGCTGATGGCTGCGGGACGCGAGGCCGAGGCGCGCGCCTCGTTTGACGCCCTGGTGGCCGCCTATCCGGACCTGACGGTGAAAAAGTTCGAGCAGGCAATGGTCTTCTCGAAGCAGCTGTTCGATCGGATGGCGGCCCAGCTTCTGGCGCTCGGCCTATCCGAGGGCTAACCGCGCCGCTGTCCCGGCTCGGGTCGTGATCCTTTTCGTCATTGCCGGACCCAACGATCGCCGTCATCACCGGGCTTGACCCGGTGATCCAGTCTTTAGATCCGCAAATTAAGAGCTGGATGCCGGTAACCTCTCAGCTTGAATTTCTGCTTTGCGGGATGGACGCAACACTTTAATCTTTAGGAAGAGATGGAAAGCGATTGAACATGGACGGTGACTCTAGACTGATCGTCAATATTGACGTGCCTGATATTGAACTGGGCATTGCGTTCTATCAGAACGGGCTAGAGTTCGAATTTCGGCGCAGACTATTTGATGGAACGATTGCAGAGATGTCGCTCCAGTCTGTTTCGGTGTTCCTGATTGAACAATCAGCGGGTTCGGAAGCGGTGCCGTCCTCAGAGCTTTTCCGCGACTACCGCAACCATTGGACACCAGTACACCTCGACATATCTGTTAAAAACCTTGGGGCCTCAATCAGCCGTGCATTGAAAGCGGGGGCGTCCTTATCACGAGGACCCTCAGAACATGCCTTCGGGCAATTAGCACCAATGCGCGACCCGTTCGGTCACGGATTCTGTCTGATTGAATTTAGTTCTGATGGCTATGATGCCGTTGTAGCGTCATAGCGTTTTCAAACACTTGGCACATTTCGTTCGAATTTGCGAAATTTTTTGCCAGTGCATCGATAACCGACATTGGCCGCATCGCAGAATTTATGCAAATTGGGCTCTGAGCATAAATTCTAACTAAGACACGACCGGATGCCCGGATCAAGTCCGGGCAAGAAGTGGTTCTTGTGGATCGGAAAACACCCTATTCCACCAGTAACCGCGCAATCGCCGCCCGCAGCATGTCCAACCCGTCGCCCTTCTCCGACGAGGTGACGACGATCTCCGGATAGGCCGCCGCATGTTTTGCCAGATCTGCCTTCACCGCCGTCAGCGACTGGTCGAAGGTGCCCGCCCGCGGCTTATCCGCCTTGGTGATGACTGCCTGGAACGACACCGCCGATCGGTCGAGCAGCGTCATGATCTCGTGGTCAACTGTCTTGACCCCGTGGCGCGCATCGATCAACACGAAGGCGCGGGCCAGCGTCACCCGCCCGGCCAGGTATCGCCGCAGCAACTCCTGCCACTTCTCGACCTTGGCCAGCGGCGCCTGGGCGTAGCCATAGCCGGGCAGATCGACCAGATAGCCGGTGTTCCCCAGTGCGAAGTAGTTGATCTCCTGGGTCCGCCCCGGCGTGTTCGACGCCCGCGCCAGCGCCTTGCGCCCGGTCAGCGCATTGATCAGCGACGACTTGCCCACATTCGAGCGCCCGGCGAAGCACACCTCGGGCCGGTCGGCGGCTGGTAGGCCGTCCATCGCCACCACACCCTTGACAAAATCGCACGGCCCGGCGAACAGCTTTCGCCCACGCTCGATCAGCTCGGGCTCGGCCTCGGTCATGATGGTGAAGGGAACCGAGATTACTGTCATCGGGATCAAACCAACCCGGCCAGGTCGCCGTCAGCGACTGAACCGCCCTCGATGACCTCGCAATAAACCCCGAAATCCTTGTGCCCGAAATGGGCCTCCAGCGCGCCCAGGGTATCAGCGTCGCGGATACCGGTCACCGGGTTGTTCTTGGTGGCATTGCAGCGAACCACCCGCTCGACCACCTTTAGCCGGCCGCCACCGACGGTAATCTCCCGGCCAACCCAGTCGAACTCGGCCCACGGCGTCAACCCGTCGAGCCAGATGTTGCCGCGGAACCGACGCGGGTCCAGCGTCACGCCCATCTGCTCGCCCAACGCGCGCAGCGAGGCCAGCGACTTGACCGAGACCGAGGCGTAGTCGGTATCGGTCATGCCGCGTCCCGGCGCCCGCGCGATGCCCAGCGGCCCGGGCACCCCCAGCGGGCAGATCGGCGCGACCCAGCCGAGAAAGTGCACTCGGTCCGCCGTATCGTCAGGATCGATGGAGATATCTTCAAGCTCAGGATGGCTCAGCGTCAACCTGCCTGCCGCCTCGTCGACCCGGGCCGTCACCGCGCCGAACAACGGGGCAATCGAGCCGCGCAGGAACGACTGACACGGCGCCCACCCCGGCGCGTCAAAGTCAAAACGGGTCTTTTCGTGCGCCAGCGCCCAGACCCGGTCGAACGGCATTGTGCGCCCGGCGGCAAGGGCGATCCGCCCGACCCGCTCGGCCCCCAGGCTCTTGATCGGGTGGCGCCAGATCTGGGCCACATGGCCAGTTGGCAGGGCAGTCGGCTGGGCGGTCATTGAGCGCATTTCCAGATCATCGCTCGGATCAGGCGTCCTTGCCGGTGCTCTTGCCGGGACGCTTGCGGCTCGGCTTGCTGGCGGGCTTCTTGGCAGCCTTGGCCTTTGGCTTGCTAACCGTTGGCGCGTCGTCGTCCGACCCATCCTCGGCCACCTCAGCCTTGATTTTTGCCGGCGGCTTCGCGGTCGCAATCACCGCCGGTGCCTTCTTGAATCCGGAGGTGATGTTGCCCAGCAAATCAATCTGCGCCCCCTGCGAGCGCATGATCAGGTATTGCTGTGTGAAGGTGATTATGTTGTTGGCGCACCAGTAAATCACCAGCCCGCTGGCAAACCGGCCCAGCATGAACATGAACACCCAGGGCATCCAGGCGAAGATCATCTTCTGGGTCGGGTCGGTCGGCGCCGGGTTCAGCTTTTGCTGCATCCACATGGTGATGCCCATGATGATCGGGTAGACGCCAATCGAGAAGATCAGCAAAAACTCCGGGATATCGTAGGGGATCAGCCCGAACAGGTTCAACAGCGACGTCGGGTCCGGCGCCGACAGATCATGGATCCAGCCGATGAACGGCGCATGGCGCAATTCGATGGTGACGAAGAACACCTTGTACAACGAGAAAAAGATCGGGATCTGCAGCAGGATCGGCAGGCAGCCGGCGGCCGGGTTGACCTTCTCTTTCTTGTAGAGGGCCATCATCTCCTGCTGCATCTTCGCCTTGTCGTCGCCGACCCGCTCCTTCAGCTTCTCCATCTCGGGTTGCAGCATCTTCATCTTCGACATCGAGACATAGGACTTGTAGGCCAGCGGGAACAGGGCGGCCTTGACGATCAGCGTCAGCACGATGATCGAGAAGCCCATATTGCCGATCA
>DATLAW010000185.1:0-11878 GCA_035527255.1 Thermohalobaculum sp.
CCGTTATAGTTGTCCCCGTATGCGACGCCTGGATAGCCGTATCGCAACTTTTCTTTACCACGAATATCACATTTGGCATACCAGATGCGTGCAACAGCGAGCAAGTTATATTAAGTGCTGGTGAACGCGACAATCCAACGCAACGCGCCAGGGATCGGATAACTAAAAATGGGGCGGTTTTCAGTCTTAAGAATTGCCTCTTTGATTTCGGGGAGTTGTCGGCGCGTATTTGGTGTTCGCTTTGACACGAGTGCGATCCAAAATATTGATAGCCTTGCAGATTTCATTCAGACGCGATCAGCTTACGTCGCCCAGACGTCGCTCTACGGATATCTGAAGACCCGGATGGGTACGCGCTTTCGTGAGGTCTTTGATGATGACAAGTTTCTCCCGTCCATCAACAAAGCCAAATGGCGAACATATGGCGCCTGTCTGTCCGATCTGACAGTGTTCGCAGCGGCAATAACGGGATCGGAAAACAGGCTGAGCGACATCGAAGTTTCTGACCTGGCCCACAGGTGTTTCAGCGCTTCGGTACAACAGACCTTCAACGACGCCGAAGCTGCCGACGTTCGCGCAGAAGTTGTAGATAGCTTCAACGCGCGGATCAAACAGACCCTCTGGCCCAACGCTGCGATCGGCGAAAATGCCTTCACGTCCAGCCCGATGGTCTTGCTCGAGTCGGCGCCTATTGCCGATGAGTTCAAAGCGCAGGACGCTGAGATCGTAACCAACTCGATCCGGTTTCGCTGGCGCGATATACGCGAGCAATTGCGCAAGCGCATTGACTGCGATGCGATTTGCGCGGAATGGCAAGCCGTTGAGCGCTGAACGCCAGCTCAATTGAGATTTGGGCTCAATTGAGATTTTGGGTCACAGGTTGACGGCATAGCGGTGAACGATACAGTGATGCGCAAGGGTCGCTGATGGTGTTCGTTGCGCTGACCATTTGGTTCGCGGACCGGCAAAACGCGATCGATGCAGAATTCGGCGCGGCCAATGATTGAGCGGGGAACAGAATATGGCTTTGAAGGGTGACTTCACCGACAATCTAGGCCGGATCTACGGCATCTATGTTGGTGGCTTCGCGGTCTTCGTGATCTCGATGGCAATTCTCGAGCAGGTCGGGTTGCCGCCGAGATTCATCCTGTGGGCCTATATGGCCATGACCATCGCGGTTTATGCCTTCATTGGCATCATGACCCGGACCAGCCAGATCTCGGAATACTATGTCGCCGGGCGCAGCGTGCCCGCAATCTACAACGGCATGGCGACCGGTGCCGACTGGATGTCGGGGGCCAGCTTCGTCGGCATGGCGGGCTCGCTCTATGTGCTCGGCTATGACGGCCTGGCCTTCGTGCTCGGCTGGACCGGCGGCTATGTGCTGGTGGCGGTGCTGCTGGCGCCTTACCTGCGCAAGTTCGGCGCCTATACGGTGCCCGATTTCCTCGGCACCCGCTACGGCGGCAACCTGCCGCGGCTGCTGGGTATTATCGTGTTGTTCTGCGCCTCGTTCACCTATGTAACGGCGCAGGTCTACGCCTCGGGCATTATCGCCTCGCGATTCCTCGGCATCGATTTCCAGATCGCGGTCTGGTGCGGTCTTGCCGGCATCCTGGTGTGCTCGATGCTGGGTGGAATGCGGGCGGTGACCTGGACCCAGGTTGCCCAGTACATCATCCTGATCGTCGCTTATCTGGTTCCGGCGATCTGGATGTCGTGGGTGACGACAGGCGTGCCGGTCCCGCAGATCATGTATGGCTCGATCCTTGGCGATATCGCAACGATGGAGCAGGCGCTCGGCGTCGCCGCGAAAGACTTCCACTCGCTGCCATTCGACGGGAACGGGTTATGGAGCATTGAAGCCCGCGACTTCTTCTTCCTGATCCTGTGTCTGATGATCGGGACGGCGTCGCTGCCGCATATCCTGATGCGTTACTTCACCACGCCAACCGTGCGCGAGGCGCGCAAATCGGTGGCATGGTCGCTGTTCTTCATCTTCCTGCTTTACTTCACCGCCCCGGCTTATGCCGCCTTTGCCAAATTCAACGTCATGAGCATGTTCGTGGACGATCTCGGCGCCGCGATCCCGTTCGCCTATGACGCGATCCCGCAATGGATGTACAAATGGGGCAATATCGACGGCAACGCGCTGATCAAGATCTGCGGCGTCGCCGTCACCGACCAGGCCGCGGTGATGGCAGCCTGTGGGGCCGAAAAGACGGCCGGGTTCAGCTTCTCCGATCTGACTTTGGGGGCTGACATGATCGTGCTGTCGACGCCCGAGATCGCCGGTATGCCCTATTTCGTGATCGGCTTGGTCGGCGCCGGCGGTTTTGCCGCAGCACTTTCGACCGCGGACGGGTTGCTGCTGGCCATCGCCAACGCGCTCAGCCATGATATCTACTACAAGATGATCGACCCCAACGCCGATACCAGAAAGCGGCTGTTCGTTGCCAAGGCCCTCCTGCTGATGGTCGCGGCGCTGGCGGCCTACACGGCTTCGACCAAACCATCCGACATCCTGTCGATGGTGGCCTGGGCGTTCTCGATTGCCGGGGCCGGCCTGTTCGCGCCGCTGGTGCTCGGGGTTTGGGACCAGCGGACCAATCGGGCCGGGGCGATCTGCGGCATGATTGCCGGATTTGGCCTGACGATGCTCTACCTGGTCGGCAACGTCTATGGCTTCGACTTGGTGAAGGGTAACGGCGACGAGATCAGCTGGTTCGCCGTCAAGTCGATCTCGGCCGGCATCTTCGGCATCCCGGTGGCCTTCATCGTCACCTTCGTGGTGTCGCGATTAACGCTGGAGCCAAGCGGCGAGATGCAGGACTTCGTCCGTCGCCTGCGCGTCCCGCGGGGCGGACAGATGATGGAGCAGACGCACTGATCAACAACGGATCGGCTTCGGCGCAGGGTTTTTGGGGCAGGGCTGTCGGGCGCTGCGCATTTTAGCTTGGGGCCATCGATGGACAAACTCAGTCTCCGGGCGATCCTGATTCTTATCGGCGCCTTCGTTCTGTGCTTCGCTGTCTTCGCGACCCAAGGCGTGCCCTTTGCGGAAGGCAGCGAGCCGGTCGCCTCGAACATTCTCGCGACCTGGGTATCGGGCGCCTATGCGCTGACCTCACTCGCGGCGATCGTTCTGGCGCGTGCGGTCCTCGGCCTGTTCGTCGACTTCTCGCGCCCGATCGTATTTTTCCAGGCCCTCGCCGGCGTCACCGACCCGTTTCTGGCGCTGTTTGAGCCGATCACTCCAGGATTTCTTCACCCAGCCTCGCGGCCATTCTACGCGGCCTTTTGCTTGTTCTTCATCAAGATGCTGATCTTCGGGGCGTTCGGGGCGCCGTCGCCAATGTTGTTGTTGGCCCTGTGGTTTGCGCTGAGTTGATAGGTCGCCGCCGCGCCTACCAGTCGGGTTTATTCGGCGCTGCTCCCACCCTCCGGCAGGAAGTTGCGAAGCAAGTCATATAGTTCGGACACCACAATCGGCTTGGCCAGATAGGCATCCATCCCGGCACCCAGCGCCAGTCGGCGGTCGGCGCTGCGGGCATAGTCAGTCAGCGCCACCACCGGCACTGCGCGCCCGGCTCCGCCCGATGCCCGCAAACGCCGCACCGCCGCGATCCCGCCCATGCCGGGCATCTGCAGGTCCATCAGGATCAGATCCGCCGGTGCCAGCGCATACCGCTCGAGCAAGGCTGCCCCGTCGGCGACAAGCTCGACATCGGCCCCAGTTGGCACCAGCACCGCCTTGAGTAGCACCTGGTTCGTCGCAACATCCTCGGCGATCAGAATTCGTCGACCGGCCAGCAATGGGATAGCGCTGCCGATTTCGCCTGCCGCAGGCTTTGGGCTGGGACCCTCGGCTGACGCGCGCGCGACGCCATGCAGCACATCCATCAGGCGCCGCCAAGGCATCGATTGGCACGGCAATGCGTCGAACAGCGCCGAATCGTAGCTGGACGATTCAAGCCCACGGGCAACACCGGTCACCACGATCCGCGCCCCGGCCAGCCGAGGATCGGCCCGGAAATCCCTTGCCAGAGCGATCGCACTTTCATCCAGCCGGTCGCCGTCGATCAGCAGAAAATCGACGGATTGCCCGTTGTCGGCGCGACTTCGGGCCTGTTCCATGGCATTTGCCGGTGGGATGGCGAAGCCAACCTCAAGACCCGCCGCGGCGAATGACGCCCGGAATCGCTCGCGGTCGTACAGCACATCGCCCACATGCAGGATGTAGCAGCCATGGAAGCCGTTACCCCATTTCTGTACGATTTGGGGCGCATCCGGGACCGGCTCGCAAGGCAGCGGGATCAACACCGTCTCGGCACCATCCGATTGCCGCGCGACGGCCGGCCGTGCATTGCCGCCACCGGTCGGCTGTGCCCAGAGATCGGCCAGCCTGGATTGAGGCATCTCCGTCTCGTCCACCGCGCGGCATACTTCGAGCAGGATCGGCGGATCTCCGTTTTCCCCGTCCGCTTCGCCGCGCCAAAGGCCGAGCGCGATCTGACCGGTCTGGCCGGCGGTGACGGTCCTGGCCAGGCCACGCCGCAGGTAACCGGACAACGCCAAGCCATCACCCAGCGCCCGACTGTTCAGCCGGTTGTCGATATGGGCGGAAAGGTCGATCCCGCGCGCGTATGCTTTGACTGCAGCCCCGGAAATTGCCTCGCGCACCAGATGCTCAAGATCGATTTCATCTTTGGCGGACGGCATAGGGATAGCCTCTCGATGGTGGCTTGTCTCATTAGTGACGGTTAAAGGAACCACGCGCTGCGCTGCTCGCCCCTGACGATATTCGATCGCCAATAGTTAACAAAGTATGAACGCTTTGCACATTCTGGCGGTTTGACCAAGAGGTCTCTGAAAACCATCGCTCACAGCCAGTCGCGCAGGATTGCGACCAGCGGCAGGTCGGCCGGCGGCATCGGATAGTCACCCAGTTCGCGCGCCCGCGCCCAGGTCAGGCGCTGGCCCTCGCGGGGTTGGGCAATCCCGGCCCATTTGCGGCAGGCATATAGTGGCATCAGAAGATGGAAGTCCGCATAGGCGTGGCTGGCGAAGGTCAGGGGCGCCAGGCAGTTCTCCCAGGTGTTGATGCCCAGCTCCTCCTCCAACTCGCGCATCAGGCAATGTTCCGGGGTTTCGCCGGGCTCGACCTTGCCGCCGGGAAATTCCCACAGGCCTGCCATCGATTTGCCCTCCGGGCGCTGCGCCAGCAGCACCCGCCCATCGGCGTCGATCAGCGCCACCGCCGCCACGAGAACAAGATTCACGAACGATAGTCCGCGTTGATCTCGATATATCTATGGGTCAAATCGCAGGTCCAGACCGTTGCCCGGCCTGCGCCGACGCCGACATCGACGGCAATTTCCAGTGCATCGCGCTTCATGTAGGCGGCGCCGAGCGACTCCGAATAGGCCGGCGAGACCCAGCCATCCTCAGCCACCAGAATATCGCCAAAGCGGATCGACAGCTTGTCGCGGTCCGCCGCCTCGCCAGATTTTCCAACCGCCATAACCACCCGGCCCCAATTGGGATCCTCGCCGGCGATCGCGGTTTTGACCAGTGGCGAGTTGGCGATGGACAGCCCGATCTTGCGCGCCGCTCGGGCGGACTTCGCCCCGGTGACGGTAATCGCGATGATCTTCGAGGCGCCTTCGCCGTCCTTCACCACCTGGATCGCCAGATCGCGCATCACCTCGCCCAAGGCGCCATGGAAGGCACCGTAGCGCGGGTCACGGCGGCTGGCGATCGGCGCCATCGGGGCCTTGCCGGTTGCCCCCACCAGCAGTGTGTCCGAGGTCGAGGTATCGCTGTCCACGGTGATCGCGTTGAAGCTCTCGTCGGTCAGCTCGCTAACCGCCGCCTGCAGAACTACCTGATCAATGGCGGCATCGGTGAAGATGAACACCAGCATTGTCCCCATGTCGGGCGCAATCATGCCGGAGCCCTTGGCGAAACCGGAGATCGTCACCGCCATGCCATCCAGCTCGACCACAGCACTAGAACCCTTGGGGAAGGTGTCGGTGGTCATGATCGCCCGCGCAGCACCCTCCAGCCCATCCGGCGACAGGGCGGCGGCCAGCTCCGCCAGCTTGGCAGTGACCCGATCCGCTGGCAGCGGCTCGCCGATCACCCCGGTTGAGGCCATGAACACGTTGCCCGCCGGGGTTCCCAGGACTTTGCCGGTCGCCTTCATCACCGCCTCGACCGCTTCACGGCCATGCCGCCCGGTGAAGGCATTGGCGTTGCCGGAGTTGACCACGATGGCCAACTTCTTGACGGGTGGTTTTGCGGCCAGCGCCGCGACCCGCTCCTGGCACCACAGGACCGGCGCCGAACGGGTCTCCGAACGCGTGAAGGTGCCAGCGATCACTGACCCCGCCGCCAGTTCCGCCAGCATCACGTCAGCGCGATTTTTGTAGCGGACCCCGGCTGCCCCACTGGACAACCGCACCCCATTGACCGGCGGCAAGGTAGGAAACTTGCTGGGTGCGAGCGGCGAAATCAGCGTTTTCTTGGCAGGGGTGCCGGCCTTTCCAGCGGCTGCCTCCAGCTTTGCGATCTCCGCCGCGATCTCGATCTGCTTGCGCCGCAACTCAGCCAGATCTTGAGCCGCGTTCGATTTTTTCCCAACCATGTCATCTTCCCCTTGATCCGCGCCCCCTTGATCCACGCAGTTTATTCGGCGGCGTCCAGCATCGCGTCTTCGCGGATCGATTGCGGTGGCAAAGGCGGCTCCGTTCTGACAATGGTGGCCTGGCTCCGGAGTTCCTCGACGATGGCGAGCTGCGCCTGCTGCATCGCCTCGCCCAACAGTTCATTTTGCACCTGATCCAGCGCCGGCGCCGGGCGGTCGCGACGCTCCTCCAGCTTGATGATATGCCAGCCGAACGGGGTCTGAACCGGGGCGCTTGTGGTACCCGGCTCCATGGCGAAGGCCGCATCGGCAAACTCGGGCACCATGTCGGATTTCACGAACCAACCCAGATCGCCGCCCTTGCTGGCGGTTCCGTCGGTCCCATGCTCTGCCGCCAAAGCCACGAAGTCGGCGCCGCCATCAAGTTGTGCTTTCAACTCGGCGGCCTTCTCCTCGGCTTCGACCAGGATATGCGCGGCCCGGACTTCCTGCTCCGGCGGGGCATCGAGGTAACGCTCCTTGTACAGCGCCTCGACCACTTCCGGGGACGCCCGGGTCGAAACTTCGCGCCGCAGATAGGCGTCGGCCAGGATCGCGCGCTGCTGGTTCAACAGGTTCAGTGCCACCGCCGGGCGCTTGTCCAGGCCTGCCGTTCGGGCAGCTTCGGCCAACAGCATCTGATCGATTATCTGGTCGACAATGCCGCTGAACAGTACCTCGTCAGGCAATGACTGATACTGTTCCGGAAGTGCTCGGCGGATCGCGATCAACTCACCCAGCGTCAAGGTGACCCCGTTGACCTCGGCCAAGGCCGATCCCACCGCGTATCCACCTGCATATTCGGTTGCGGGAGCTACCGGCTCGGTTGTCTGAGCCAATCCGAGGGGACCTGAAAGTATCAGGCCCAGTGGGACAAGACCGAGTGCGGCCGTAGCGACAATTTTCAATTTCACGAAAGGCTCTCCTTGTTTCTTTGACTTCAGTCTTTAGGCAGGGGGCGTTGACACTCACCCTCCCCGAAAATATGTGTCACGCTAGGTTCAAGCGCCGGGTGACCTGCCTGACTTAATCCTATGCGACCGGCGCCTCAAGCGTCGACGCGCGTTTTGTCACCTTGTTTCTCCGGTGCAACCGGCCGAGGCGGGGCAATTGGATAGACTGCGCGGTCCGGCGACCGTGCCCGAGGAGAACTTGTCAGATGTTGAGACTAGGCAACCTGGCCAAAATGGTCTTCGGCACGACCAATGATCGCAAGATCAAGGCGGCCCAGCGCACGGTGGAAGCGACGAATGCGCTCGAGCCGCAGATGCAAGCGCTCAGCGATGATCAACTCCGCGCCCGCACCCAGGAATTCCGCGCCCGGCTTGGCGCCGGCGAAACCATTGACGACCTGCTGCCGGAGGCCTTCGCCACCGTGCGCGAGGCGGCATGGCGCGCGCTGGGCCTGCGCCCTTTTGATGTCCAGATCGTCGGCGGGCTGGTTCTTCACCAGGGCAATATCGCCGAGATGAAGACCGGCGAGGGCAAGACACTGGTCGCCACCATGCCGGTCTACTTGAACGCGCTGACGGGCAAGGGCGTTCATGTCGTCACCGTAAACGACTATCTGGCCCGGCGCGACGCCGAATGGATGGGCAAGGTCTACCACTTTCTCGGCATGACCACCGGTGTCGTCGTGCCTGGGGTCGAGGATCCCGCACGCCGTGCGGCATACGCCTGCGACATTACCTATGGCACCAACAACGAGTTTGGCTTCGACTATCTGCGCGACAACATGAAGTTCCGCCTGGAGGATATGGTCCAGCGCGGCCACAGCTACTCGATCGTCGACGAGGTCGACTCGATCCTGATCGACGAGGCCCGCACACCGCTGATCATCTCGGGCGCGGTCGAGGATCAGGCCAACATGTACGTCGCCATCGACGCGGTGGTACCGGGACTGGCGGCCGAGGATTTCGAGGTTGATGAAAAAGCCCGCACCGTCGTCCTGACCGAGGAGGGCAACGAGGCCGTCGAGCAGCGGTTGCTCGAGCTTGGCCTGCTGCCCGAGGGGGGCTCGCTTTATGATCCGACCTCGGTCAGCCATGTCCATCACGTCAACCAGGCGCTCCGCGCCCACAAACTGTTCCTGCGTGACCGCGACTACATCGTCAAAGACGACAAGGTGATCATCATCGACGAGTTTACCGGCCGCATGATGGATGGCCGGCGCTACAGCGACGGTCTGCACCAGGCGCTCGAGGCGAAAGAAGGCGTCAAGATCCAACCCGAGAACGTAACCCTGGCCAGCGTTACCTTCCAGAACTACTTCCGTCTGTATGACAAGCTCGCCGGGATGACCGGCACGGCGCTGACCGAGGCCGAGGAGTTCATGTCGATCTACAAGCTCGATGTGATCGAGGTGCCGACCAACATGCCGGTGATGCGCAAGGACGACGATGATCAGGTCTTCCGCACCGTCGAGGAGAAATTCAACGCCATCGTCGACGCCATCCGCGACGGGCGCGAGCGCGGCCAGCCGATGCTGGTTGGCACCACCTCGATCGAGAAATCCGAACTGCTGTCGGCCCGGATGAAGAAGCTGAACATTCCCCACAACGTGCTGAACGCCCGCTACCACGAGCAGGAGGCGCAGATCATCGCCGAAGCCGGTGTGCCGGGCAACGTGACCATCGCCACCAACATGGCTGGACGCGGCACCGACATCCAGCTTGGCGGCAATGTCGAGATGCGGGTGCTGGCCGAGACCAAGGATATCGAGGACGGCGCGGCAATCGCCAAGATCCGGGCGAGCATCGAGGCCGAACTGGCCGAGGCCAAGACGAAAGCGATTGCCGCCGGCGGTCTGTGGGTCATCGCCTCCGAGCGTCACGAGAGCCGGCGCATCGACAACCAGCTTCGCGGCCGCTCGGGCCGTCAGGGCGATCCGGGCCGGTCGTCGTTCTTCCTCAGCCTCCAGGACGACCTGATGCGGATCTTCGGCTCGGACCGGATCGACAACATGCTTCAGCGGCTTGGCCTGGAGGAGGGCGAGGCGATCATCCACCCTTGGGTCAACAAGGCGATCGAGAAGGCGCAGGGCAAGGTCGAGGCGCGCAACTTCGACATCCGCAAGAACCTGCTGAAGTTCGATGACGTGATGAATGACCAGCGCAAGGCGATCTTTGAGCAGCGCCGCGACATCATGGAGGCAGGCGATCTCTCCGAGACCATTCGCGACATGCGCCATACGGTGATCGAGGAGATGGTCGCGCGGCACATCCCCAAACGCGCCTATTCCGACCAATGGAAAACCGAGGAACTGGAGCAGGAAGCGGAGGCGACCTTTGGCCATGCTTTGCCGGTTCAGGCCTGGGCGGCCGAGGAGGGCGTCGACGACGAGCAGATCCGGGAACGTCTGTTCGAGGCGACCGACCACGCCTGCGCCGAGAAGGAAGTGCAAGTCGGTGCGCCGAACATGCGCAACATCGAGAAGAGCCTGTTGCTGCAAATCCTCGACCATCATTGGCGCGACCACCTGGTCATGCTCGAGCATTTGCGCTCGGTCATCGGTCTGCGCGGTTATGCCCAGCGCGATCCGCTGAACGAGTACAAGTCCGAAGCCTTCGGATTGTTCGAGGGCCTGCTGTCGCAGCTCCGTGGCGATGTTACCCGCCAACTCGGCGGGCTCCGGCCCCTGACGCCGGAAGAGCAGGCCGAGCGCCAGCGGATGGTGGAAGAAATGCAAGCCCAGATGCAGGCGCAAATACAGGACCGCGCCGAGGCGGCGGCGGTGCAGGAAGCCCGGCGTCCACCGCCGCCCGCCGGCGCAATGGCCTTCGCGCTGGGCGAGTCCGTCGCAGTGTCGGAGATTGACCCGGCCGATCCGGCTACCTGGACCAAATCCGGCCGAAATTCCTCATGCCCCTGCGGGTCCGGCAAAAAGTATAAACACTGCCACGGGCGGTTGACCTGATCGGCAATGCCATTGGCCCGTCAACGGCCGTTCTCGACAAAAGGTCAGGTCATGCTCGGAGTTGATCCGGGCATCCGGTTCGCGGCTCCTGAATTAAAAACTGGATTGCCGGGTCAAGCCCGGCAAAGACAAAAAGCATAACGACTCCACCCGAATGGAAACTGCTCCAAAAAGACGAATTACAGAGCACACTGCTGGGGCGCCGGTTCAACCAGTGCGCGCGGGCAGTTCGATCATATCGCCGAGCTTGGCATCGTACTCTGCAGGAAGAATTGGAAAAGCGCCGCCATCCGGATGCAGCGTTAGCTCGCTGAAGGCCACACGCTCCCCGATCTCATACAGATCGACGCGCAGAAATGGCTGCCCCGCAGACAGCGCCGCCGCGACCTCGACCATCTCGTCGAATTGAACTGGCCTCAAGGGCCGGTCAGTAAAGAGGTGGCGTCCTTTCCTATCGATTGGCAATTCGCGCCAATCGAGGTCGAAATACATGTGATGAATCACATCCGTTCCCAATTCTGCGTGGCTACAACACATCAGTTTCGGCACACCCCCGAAACAGAAAACCTTGTACTCCATGATTTTATCACCGGAGGCGCCGAGAAAGTGTTCGGCGAGGATGCGGCGTGGAACATTGCGATACTGCCACTCCCCGAAACCGAGCGATTGATCAGTGCGGATCCAGCGTTGCATTTCCCGCCGAATCTCATCGATCCGCAAGGGTTCGCCTGGCTTCCGGATCCAGTTCATATGCCAACCATGGGCCGCCTTGAGGGCGAAACTCGTGGGCAAGTCTTGCACTGGTACATCTTCGGGGCGGTCCCATACGCCGTAGATTTCATTTAGAATCTCGCCGAAACCGCGTTCGCGTACCAGGTCACGGACCGCAACCTTGTCGGCAAAAATTTGATGAATCGGTTGCCGGTTAAAGAGCTTTAACCAGTTGATCTTTTCATTGAAGGTCTTTGGATTCTTGAGATCTGGTTCCCGGCCAAAGATGTGGATATAACCTTCTCGCGTTACGGCTTCGTCCCAGCCGCATAGCGGGTGCCTCAGACGCTTGGTCCAAAGAGAGCGGCTGGTGCCGGTAAGCACCGCCAAGGGCTTGGCAAGAACGCGGGCGATCTTTTCTGGCATTCGAAAGTCGGCCACGGATCACCAGCGTCCTATCGCAATTAACTGGCTTCTCGCAGCCTGAGTCGTGGGTAGTCGCCGTTCAGAGCCGACTTCAATTTCTGCGATTGACATGGACCACACCCCAAAATGCACGAACT
>DATLAW010000186.1:0-11841 GCA_035527255.1 Thermohalobaculum sp.
GCCGATGATCAGGAACATCGGGATCAGGCCACCCTCGAAGAACAGATAGAACAGAATCAAATCCAGCGAGGTGAAAACGCCAATGATCAGCGTCTCCAGCAGCAGGAAGCAAGCCATGTATTCCTTGACCCGGGTATCGACGCCCCATGACGCATAGATCGTCAGCGGGAAGAAGAACGTGGTCAGCATGACAAAAGGCAGGCTCAGCCCGTCGATGCCCATCTTGTAGGTCAGCCCGGCCATCCATTCGCCTTGCTCGACAAACTGGAAGCCCGGGTCGGACGGATCGAAGCCGGTCAAGACCGCCAGTGACAACAGGAAGGTGGCCGTGGTCACCAGCAGCGCCAGTCGCTTGGCGTTCAGCTGCGCCATCTCGTCGTCACCGCGCAGGAACGCCACCAGGATCAGCGCCCCGATCAACGGCAGGAAGGTGATCAGCGTCAGGAGATTGGTCATCAGTGCGACCCCCCAGTGACGGCAAACCAGGTGATCAGCGCCGAGATGCCGATCAACATGGCGAAGGCGTAGTGGAACAGATATCCCGATTGCGCCCGACCAGCGAAGCGGGTCAGCAGCGGCACCAGCCCCATCGCCACCCCGTTCAGGAAGCCGTCAATGGTTGAGCCATCACCCTTGCGCCACAGGAAGGTGCCAATCCATTTTGCCGGGCGGACGATCAGAAACTCATAAAGTTCGTCGAAGTACCATTTGTTCAGCAGGAACTGGTACAGCCAGTGGTGCTGGCGGGCCAGTTGGGCGGGCAGCTCCGGGCGCTTGATATACATGTACCAGGCCAGCCCCGCCCCCAGTAGCATGGCAATAAACGGCGCCAACTTGGCCAGCATCGGGATGCCATGGGCATCGTGCAGCACTTCGTTTTCGGTCCCGTTGAAGATCCCAGTGCCCCAGAATTCGGCCTCATGGTGGCCGACGAAATCGGGATACCAGTTCATCCCGGCCAACACTGCGCCGATGGCCAGCGGCCAGAGCGCGAAAATCATCACATTTGGGCTTTCATGGGCGTGGTCATAGGTGTGGTGATCGGCCCGTGTCTCGCCATGAAAGGTCATGAACATCAGGCGCCACGAGTAGAACGCGGTCATCGCCGCCGCCGCCACCAACAGAACAAAGGCCAGTTTGCCAGCCTCGGAATGAGCGGCAAACGTAGACTCGATGATCATATCCTTCGAGACAAACCCGGCAAATCCGATTGGCGTATCGAGAATTGTCAGCAACGGAATGCCAACCCCGGTGATCGCCAGCGTACCGGCCAGCATCATGTAATAGGTCATCGGGATCTTGTCCCGCAAACCACCCATCTTGCGCATGTCCTGCTCGTGATGCATGGCGTGGATCACCGAGCCCGAGCCGAGGAACAGCAGCGCCTTGAAGAACGCATGCGTGAACAGGTGGAACATCGCCGCCTCGTAGGCGCCGACACCGGCGGCGGCAAACATGTACCCCAGCTGCGAGCAGGTCGAATAGGCGATCACCCGCTTGATGTCGTTCTGCACCAACGCGACGGTCGCGGCGAAAAACGCGGTCGATGCCCCAACCACGACCACCATCAGCAGCGCATTCGGCGCGTATTCATAAAGCGGCGACATCCGGCAAACCAGAAACACACCCGCAGTCACCATGGTCGCGGCATGGATCAGGGCCGAAACCGGGGTCGGGCCCTCCATCGCGTCCGGCAACCAGGTGTGCAGGAACAACTGCGCCGACTTGCCCATGGCGCCGATGAACAGCAGCACACAGATCAACTCGATCGCCGGCACTTCGTAGCCGAGGAAATTCGTGGTTGTCGCCGCCAATTGTGGACCAGCCTTGAAGACGTCGTCAAGCTGGATCGATCCGACCATATAAAACAGCGCGAACAGCCCCAGCAGAAAACCGAAATCGCCGATCCGGTTAACGATGAACGCCTTGATCGCTGCGGCGTTGGCCGAGGCCTTCTTGTACCAGAATCCGATCAGCAGGTAGGAGGCGACGCCAACGCCCTCCCAGCCAAAAAAGATCTGCAGCAGATTGTCTCCGGTCACGAGCGCCAGCATCGCGAAGGTGAAGAAGCTCAGATACGCAAAGAACCGCGGCTTGCTGTCGTCCTCCTCCATGTAGCCAATCGAATAAAGATGGACCAGCGACGATACCGAGGTCACCACCACAAGCATCACCCCGGTCAACTGATCAACCCGGATCGACCAGTCAGCCTGAAGGTCGCCGGAGTCAAACCAGCGCATCAGGGTGATCGTATGCGCCTCACCGTAAATGGTCAGGAAGGCGTACCAGCTCAGCCCGCAGCAGATGAACAGGATCGCGGTCGGGATATACATCGCCAGCTTCTCGCCGATGAAGCGGTGGAAGAAGCCGGCAATGATGCTGCCGATCAGCGGCAGGACGAGGATGGCCGTAAACATGCCCTGCTTAACCCTTCATCATATTGACGTCTTCAACCGCGATGGTGCCACGCACCCGGAAGAAGCAGACCAGAATGGCCAAGCCGATGGCGGCCTCGGCGGCGGCGACGGTGAGGACGAACAGGGTGAAGACCTGCCCGACCAGATCGCCCAGATGGGCCGAGAAGGCGACGAAATTGATGTTGACCGCCAGCAGCATCAGCTCGATCGACATCAGGATGACGATGACGTTCTTGCGGTTCAGGAAGATCCCGAAGATGCCGATCACGAACAGCATCGCAGCGACCGCAAGGTACGCTTCCAGGCCAACTCCGCCGATGTTATTCATACCCGCCTCCATCATACGCCCCCTCACACACCCTGGCCCGGTTCGACATCGCGCAGCTCCACCGAGTCGGCGCGGTCGCGATAGATCTGGCTCAGGATGTTTTGGCGCTTGATATCCGGGCGGTGGTACAGCGTCAGCACAATCGCGCCGATCATCGACACCAGCAGGATTAGCCCCGCCGCCTGGAACAGATAGATGTAGTCGTCATACAGGATCCGCCCCAACGCCTCGACGTTGCCGATATCCGACGGCACCGGCGCAATCGCCGCGCGGGCCTCCGGGGCCGCCCCGGCAATGGCCCAGTGGCCGATCACCAGACCAAGCTCGACCAACAGCATCAGCCCGATCAACCCACCCAGCGGCAGGTAATCCGCCAGTCCCTGCTTCATCTCGGTGAAATCCACGTCCAGCATCATGACCACGAACAGGAACAGCACCGCCACCGCGCCGACATAGACGATGATCAGCAGCATCGCGACGAACTCGGCCCCCAGCAGCACCATCAGCCCGGCCGAGGAACAGAACGCAAGGATCAGCCACAACACCGAATGCACCGGATTGCGCGCCAGAACGACGAACAGCCCCGCCGCCACCGCAATGGAGGCGAAGACGTAGAAGGCCAGGGCGGTCAGGGTCATTGTTCCCTCGTTTTCATTCGGTAGGGTGCGTGCTTGCCACGCACCATTCTGTCACCGGTATGGCGCGTCCAGCTCAATATTCCGCGCGATCTCGCGCTCCCACCGGTCACCGTTCGCCAACAGCTTTTCCTTGTTATAGAACAGCTCCTCGCGGGTTTCGGTGGCGTATTCGAAGTTCGGCCCCTCGACGATGGCATCCACCGGGCAGGCTTCCTGGCAGAAGCCGCAATAGATGCACTTGGTCATGTCGATGTCGTACTTCGTGGTCCGGCGCGAGCCGTCCTCGCGGGGTTCCGCCTCGATGGTGATCGCCTGGGCCGGGCAGATCGCCTCGCACAGCTTGCAGGCGATGCACCGCTCCTCGCCGTTCGGATAGCGGCGCAGGGCATGCTCGCCCCGGAATCGCGGGCTCAGCGGGCCTTTCTCGAACGGGTAGTTGATGGTCGCCTTGGGCTTGAACATATACTTCAGACCCAGCCTGAAGCCGGTCAGAATATCGGCCAGAAGGAAGTACCGGATCGCCTTGTCGAAGGGGATACCCATCTCAGCCTCCTACCGCGTAGCGGGCATATCCCACCACATCATATCTGGCGAGGATCGCCACGATCACCACCCAGCCCAGGCTCATCGGCAAGAATACCTTCCAGCCCAGCCGCATCAGCTGATCATAGCGGTAGCGCGGCACAATCGCCTTCACCATTGCGAAGATGAAAAAGAAGAACACGATCTTCAGCACGAACCACAGCAGCCCATCCGGCAGACCGGGGATCGGGCTGAGCCAGCCGCCAAAGAACAGGATCGACGTCAGCGCGCACATCAGCACGATGTTCATGTACTCGCCAATCATGAACAGCAGATACGGGGTGGACGAGTATTCAACTTGGTAACCCGCCACCAGCTCCGATTCCGCCTCGGGCAGATCGAATGGCGGCCGGTTGGTCTCGGCCAGGGCGCTGATGAAGAAGATCACCATCATTGGGAAATGCGGCAACCAATACCAGCTGAGAAAGCCAAACCGCCCATCCTGAGCCCGCACGATATCCGAAAGGTTCAACGAGCCAGTCGAGATCAGCACGCCGACGATGATCAGGCCCATCGAGACCTCATACGACACCATCTGCGCCGCCGAACGCAGCGCGCCGAGAAACGGATATTTCGAGTTCGACGCCCAGCCGCCCATGATGATGCCATAAACACCCAGAGACGAGATGGCGAAGATATACAGGATGCCGACGTTGAGGTCCGAGATCACCCAGCCATCGGCGAACGGCACAACCGCCCAGGAAATCGCAGCCAGCACGAAGGTCAGCAGCGGCGCCAGCAGGAACACCACCTTGTCGGCGCCAGCCGGGATGACGATTTCCTTCAGCACAAACTTGATGAAATCGGCAAAGGATTGCAGCAGCCCGAACGGCCCCACCACATTTGGGCCGCGCCGCATCTGCACCGCCGCCCAGACCTTGCGGTCCATATACAGAAGGAACGCCAGGCTCACCAGAAGCGCCACCAATACCACCAGGCATTGCGCCAGGATCAGGACGAATATGCCGAGGTTGGTGTCGAGAAATGCTGTCATCATCTCACTCCGCCGCCATCGGCCGGTTACGCTCGGCCGCCATCCGGCTAAGCTCGGCCATCACCTGGCTGGCCCTGGCAACCGGGTTGACCAGATAGTGGTCGGCCACTGCCGCTTTGAACGGCGCCTTGCCCATCTTGCCCGGCTTGACCGGCGTCCATTCGTTCGAAGGCACCTGATCCAGCGCGCCCAGATGCGGATGTGCCTCGAACAAACCAGCGCGCAACTGCGCCAGGCTGTTGAATGGTAGGGTTTTGCCCAACTCGGCCGACAGTGCGCGCAGGATCGCCCAATCCTCACGGGCATCTCCCGGCGGGAATCCAGCCCGGTTCGCCATCTGCGGACGGCCCTCGGTGTTGACGAAGATGCCGGACTGTTCGGTGTAGGCGGCACCTGGCAGGATCACATCGGCACGGTGTGCGCCATGGTCGCCATGGCTGCCCTGATAAACAACGAAAGCGCCCTCCGGCATGTCGATCTCGTCAGCACCCAGATTAAACACCAGCTTTGCGTCTCGTAGTGTGGAACTTGTTCCACCATCATGGGTAAACCCAACATCCATCGCCCCCACACGGCCAGCGGCCGTATGCAGCACCAGCAACTTGCTTTCGGTCTGCTCGGTGATCTTCATTGCCGCCGCCAGAACAGCCGCACCATCCGGGCGGCACAATGCCCCCTGCCCGACAATCACCAGGCTGGCATGCTCGCGGATCATCTCACCGCCCATATCGAGAACCTGCTGCAACGCCTCCGGTCCCGGCCCGACATGCATATAGTCATAGGTCAGGTCCACAGCCTCGCCGACCAACGCAAACTCGGCGCCATTCAGCCAGGCTTTGCGCAGGCGCGCATTCAGAACCGGCGCTTCCTGCCGCGGATTGGCGCCAATGATCAACACCCGCTTGGCCGCATCGATATCGCTAATGCTGGCATTGCCGACATAGCCCGAGCGGTTCCCCTTCGGCAAAGCCGCGCCATCCTGGCGGCAATCGTAACGGTTTGAGCCGAGGCTCTCCATCAGCCCCTTCAGCGCCCAGACCGCCTCGACAGGGGCCAGATCACCGGCAACCGCGGCGATATCCGGACCCGCAGTTTTGGCGACAGCAGCAATGGCGGCAAAAGCCTCGCCCCAGCTTGCAGGTTTCAGCTTGCCGCCAGTCCGGACATAGGGCTTGTCGAGCCGCTGGCGCCGCAGCCCGTCCCAGACATAACGCGAGCGGTCGGCCAGCCATTCCTCGTTCACGCCGTCATGGTTGCGCGGCATGATCCGCATCACCTCGCGCCCGCGCACATCGACCCGGATGTTCGAGCCCAGCGCGTCCATCACGTCAATCGACTGGGTCTTGGTCAGCTCCCACGGCCGGGCGGTGAACGCATAAGGCTTGTTGGTCAGCGCGCCAACCGGACACAGATCAACCACATTTCCCTGCAATTCCGAGGTCAGCGAGGCGTTCAGATAGCTGACGATCTCGCTATCCTCGCCGCGCCCGGTCTGGCCCATCTCGGGCACACCCGCCACCTCCGAGATAAAACGGACACAGCGCGTGCAACTGATGCAGCGGGTCATCTCGGTGCCTACCAGCGGCCCCAGATTGATATCGACCGCCGCCCGCTTCGGCTCGCGGTAGCGTGAGAAGTCAACGCCGTAAGCCATTGCCTGGTCTTGCAAATCGCACTCGCCGCCCTGATCGCAAATCGGGCAATCCAGCGGGTGGTTGATCAGCAGGAACTCCATCACCCCCTCGCGAGCCTTCTTGACCATGGGCGAGTTGGTCTTGATCTGCGGTGGCTGGCCCTCAGGCCCGGGCCGCAGATCCTTGACCTGCATATGGCACGAAGCGGCAGGCTTCGGCGGCCCACCGACAACTTCAATCAGACACATCCGGCAGTTCCCGGCAATCGACAGCCGCTCATGGTAGCAAAAGCGCGGAATCTCGATCCCGGCCTGCTCGCAAGCCTGGATCAGGGTCAAGCCAGGCTCGGCCTCGATCTCGACGCCGTCGATGATGAGCTTGCGCAGGTCGGTCATGCGGCGTTGCCTCCGGAATGGGTCATGGGCCTACTCCGCCGCTATGCCCGCGCAATGCTGCGCGCGCCAGAGTTTCGCTTCGGGTAAGTGATCCCAACCGAAAGCGTGGTCGGTGCTGCCGTGCCGGTTCAGGTGCTCGAGCCGCTCCATCGCTTCGGCCAGTGACGGCTGGTCGCCCGTTGCCACTCGCCACATCACGAAATGCATGCTGTCCATCAGCCCGAACCAGTCGGCCCGGCGCCGGTAGAAGCGGCGGTGTGCGGTGTTCCAGACGAAGTGCTCGAGGCTGGCGACGTCGGTCCAGACCGACAGGTTCGCCGCCATCATCGGGTCCGGCGTCACCGGAATCGCGGTGGCATTGCCGCTATCGTCCTGCATCCGCCAGACAAAACCGGGGCTGCGGTCGGCCAGCGCGTTAACCCGATCCAGATTGTCCATGAACTCGGACATGCGCGGATCGTCGGTCGGAAACCGGAACCGGCCGATATTTAACTGGGCGAGGTGCGTGTCAGGCATCTGCCACCTCATCCGCGGGTTTGCGCCCGAACAAACGCTTCAGCCGCGCCCACAGCCCGAGGCCCGCGCCCATCACCCAGCGTTCGCGCTCGGCGGCAGCGAAATCCATCTGGCCGATCCGGTGCTCGGCGGCGCGCTGGGTCATTCTTGGCATATACATCTCGACTGAATGGCACATGGTATCTACTCCGCTGCTACGGCGCTAACGCGCCCGGTGCGCTTGGCTTTGATACGGTCCTCGATTTCACCCCTGAAATGCCGGATCAGGCCCTGGATCGGCCAGGCCGCCGCGTCACCCAGCGCACAAATCGTGTGGCCCTCGACCTGCTTGGTCACGTCGAGCAGCATATCGATCTCCTCCGGCTCGGCGTCGCCGGTGACCAGGCGGTCCATCACCCGCATCATCCAGCCGGTGCCCTCGCGGCACGGCGTACACTGGCCGCAGCTTTCATGCTTGTAGAACTTCGATAGCCGCCAGATCGCCTTGATCACATCGGTCGACTGATCCATCACGATCACCGCCGCCGTGCCGAGGCCGGACTTCTGATCGCGCAGCCAGTCAAAATCCATGATCGCATCGTCGCAGAGATTGGCCGGTAACAGCGGCACCGAGGCACCGCCAGGAATAACGGCCTTCAAGTTCTTCCAACCGCCACGAACCCCGCCGCAATGGCGATCGATCAGTTCCTTCAGCGTGATCGACATCTCCTCCTCGACCACGCAAGGCGCGTTCACATGGCCGGAGATGGCGAAGATCTTGGTGCCGGTGTTGTTCGGCCGGCCAAACCCGCCAAACCAGGCCGGACCCCGGCGCAGGATCGTCGGCACGACGGCAATTGACTCGACATTGTTCACCGTGGTCGGACAGCCATACAGGCCAACGCCAGCCGGGAACGGCGGCTTCAGGCGCGGCATCCCCTTGCGCCCCTCAAGGCTTTCCAGCAACGCGGTTTCCTCGCCGCAGATATAGGCGCCGGCGCCGTGGTGCAGGTAACATTCGAAATCGAAGCCCGATTTGGCGGCGTTCTTACCCAGCAGACCGGCATCATAACACTCGTCAATAGCCGCCTGCAGGGCCTCGCGCTCACGCACGTATTCACCGCGAATATAGATGTAGCAGACATTGGCGTTCATCGCGAAACTGGCGATCAGGCAACCCTCGATCAGCGTGTGCGGATCGTGGCGCATGATCTCGCGGTCCTTGCAGGTGCCCGGCTCGGATTCGTCGGCATTGACCACCAGATAGGATGGCCGCCCATCCGACTGCTTGGGCATGAACGACCATTTCAACCCAGTTGGGAACCCTGCCCCGCCACGCCCGCGCAGACCGGAATCCTTGACCTGTTGGATGATGTTATCACGCCCCAGCGCGATCAGATCGGCGGTCTTGTCCCAATGCCCCCGCGCCTTCGCGCCCTTCAACGAGCGGTCGAACATGCCGTAGAGGTTCGAGAAGATGCGATCCTTGTCAGCGAGCATCGCCCTACCCCTTACCGCAAAGTGTTCTGGCCTGGTCAATCCAGCCATCACGCTCGATCCGGCCCTTGAACTTCAGCCTCGCATCGACCCAGGCTATATCCGCCGAAGTCCAGGCAGCGATCTGGTCGAAGTGGTAGAAGCCGAGACTGTTCAGCACACCCTCCAACTTCGGCCCGACGCCACTGATCAGCTTGAGGTCATCGGGCTTGCCGCCGCGGGCGGTCTTCAGA
This sequence comes from Thermohalobaculum sp., assembly GCA_035527255.1. Taxonomy (GTDB): domain Bacteria; phylum Pseudomonadota; class Alphaproteobacteria; order Rhodobacterales; family Rhodobacteraceae; genus Thermohalobaculum. The sequence continues at coordinate 9,214 of DATLAW010000186.1, forward strand.
CGGGTCGGCACCTGACTGTCATCAGCAGGCTCGGCTGCAACCGCTTTGGCTGCCTTGACGGTTTCGTCTGTCTTGGGTCGACCTTTGCTTTCTTTCGCTTGCAGGAGCAGCGCCGCCTGCCCCGCGCCGGTTTTCTCAGCCGGAGGCTTCGTTTTCGCGCGCAGTTTTCTGGTGGGCGTCGCAGCAGCTTTCCGCTTCGCGGGAACCAGGTCACCGGTAATCCGCGCCACCGTATCGCCGTTGGCCATCGCCAGCGTGATCGAGGCATTGGTGTCGTGGTGCCGTTTGTCCTTAAGCGAGGTCAGCCCCTTGATTGGCTCGCTTGCATAGCGCCCGTTCTGCGGACCCGGCACCGGCACCTCACCCTTGGCGAACGTATTGATGATCAGCTCGAGCTTCTTGACCGTCAGATCCTCGTAATAATCCTTTCCGATCTGCGCCATCGGTGCGTTTGAGCAGGCACCCAGGCACTCGACCTCCTCCCACGAAAACTTGCCGTCGGGGCTAAGCTCATGCGGGTTGGGCGCGATCTTCGACTTGCACAGGCCAACCAGATCCTCGGCCCCGCAGATCATGCAGGATGTGGTGCCGCAGACTTGAATATGAGCAACAGAACCAATCGGTTGCAAATAAAACATGAAGTAGAAAGTGGCGACTTCCAGCACCCGAATCTGGGCCATGTCGAGCATCCCTGCCACGGTCTCGATCATCGGCCGGGTGACCCAGCCCTCCTGCTCCTGCCCGCGCCACAACAGCGGGATCACGGCGCTGGCCTGACGGCCCTCCGGATACTTGGATATCTGCGCCGCCGCCCAGGCCTGGTTGGCGGGCGTGTAAGCAAAGCTTTCGGGTTGGGTGTGATGGAGGCGCCGCAAACTCACCGATCAATCTCCCCGAAAACCACGTCTAGCGAGCCGATGATCGCTGCGACGTCGGCCAGTTGGTGGCCCTTGCAGATATGGTCCATAGCCGCCAGATGCGGGTAACCCGGCGCGCGGATCTTGGCCCGGTACGGCTTGTTCGACCCGTCCGACACCAGATAGACGCCAAACTCACCTTTGGGCGCCTCGACGCAGGCGTAGACCTCGCCCTCGGGTACGTGAAAACCCTCGGTATACAGCTTGAAGTGATGGATCAGCGCCTCCATCGAGGTTTTCATTTCAGCCCGTTTCGGCGGAGCGATCTTGCCGTCGCGGGTGATCACCGGCTCGCCCTGGCACTTGTCCAGTTTCTCGAGGCACTGGCGCATGATCTTGGTCGACTCGCGCATCTCCTCCATCCGGCAAAGGTAACGGTCATAACAGTCGCCGTTCTTGCCAACAGGGATCAGGAAGTCGAATTCGCTATAGCACTCATAGGGTTGCGCCCGGCGCAAATCCCAGGCCCAGCCCGAGCCGCGCACCATGACGCCGGAAAACCCATAGGCTTGGGCAGTCTCCAGCGGCACCACGGCGATATCGACATTGCGTTGCTTGAAGATGCGGTTCTCGGTCAACAGCCCTTCCAGGTCATCCAGCACCTGCGGGAATTCCTCGGTCCACTGCCAGATGTCGTCGCACAGCTGCGGCGGCAGGTCCATATGCACGCCGCCGGGACGGAAATAGGCGGCGTGGAGCCGCGCCCCGCAGGCGCGCTCGTAGAACACCATCAGCTTTTCGCGTTCCTCGAAACCCCACAGCGGCGGGGTCAGCGCGCCAACATCCATAGCCTGAGTGGTCACGTTCAGCAGGTGGTTCAGGATCCGGCCAATCTCGGAATACAGCACCCGGATCAGGCTGCCCCGGCGCGGGATCTCGACCTTGGTCAGCTTTTCGATCGCCAGGCACCAGGCATGCTCCTGGTTCATTGGTGCTACATAGTCCAGCCGGTCGAAATAGGGCAGGTTCTGCAGGTAGGTCCGGCTCTCCATCAGCTTTTCGGTGCCGCGATGCAACAGGCCGATATGCGGATCGCAGCGCTCGACGATCTCGCCGTCAAGCTCAAGTACTAATCGTAAAACACCGTGCGCCGCCGGATGTTGCGGGCCAAAGTTAATGTTAAAATTCCGGATGCGCTGCTCGCCGGTCAGCTTGGTGCCGTCCATCGCTCAGCCCTCCTTCTTGGATGCGGGCGCCTGGTCGGGCTTCTCGTCGCCGGGCAGGATGTACTTGGCGCCCTCCCACGGGCTCATGAAGTCGAACTGGCGGTAGTCCTGCACTAGCTTCACCGGCTCGTACACCACCCGCTTCGAGGTCTCGTCATAGCGGACCTCGTAGTAGCCGGTGGTCGGGAAATCCTTGCGCAGCGGGTAGCCGCGGAAACCGTAGTCGGTCAGGATGCGCCGCAGATCCGGGTGACCCGAGAACATCACGCCGAACATGTCGAAAATCTCGCGCTCGTACCAGTTCGCCGACGGGTGGATGTCGTTGATCGACGGGATTACCTGATCCTCGACGACGGCGATCTTGACGCAAACGCGCTGGTTCTGCGGCATCGACAGGAAATGGTAGACGACGTCGAAGCGGGCATCGCGGCCGGGCCCGTCGATCGCGGGGATGTCGATCAGCGTGGTGGAGGCGCCAGCGCTGTGGTCGCACAGATGCCCGACCAGCTCACGCAGCCCGCAGGGGGTGGCGGTCAGGGTCAACT
>DATLAW010000187.1:0-6672 GCA_035527255.1 Thermohalobaculum sp.
CCTCGCCTCGGGTCTGGACCGTCTCGGTGGCTGATGCTGCCGCACCGCCCTCGACCGTGGCCCCGGGAACCGCACCCGCCTGACCCTCGACTGCCGCAGGATCGACCGGCAGCGGTGGCGTGACAAAGAACATCTGCCAGGCAAATACCACCGCCATCGACAGCACAGCCGCCAGAATCAGGTTCTTGTTGTCGCTATCGCCGCCCATTCATCGCTCCAAGGGTAACCACGCCCCGCGTTGAAGCGCCTGACAGGGTTCAGGTCAAGGGGTTTCGGGCGAGGTGTGCGGGGACGCCGCGCCAATTGCAAGGGCTGCGAGGCCGAAAAGCGACGGATCGGTGGGTTGGGCGGGGGTGTGGGGCGCGCATGGGTGGAATTTCAGGCGGCGACGGGTTTCAATGTCGAGACCCTGGCCATCAGGATTTTTGCGGCATTGCGCTACGGATATACTCCTGCCACTGCGTCAATTGCCGTCGTTTTCCTGTTGATCCGCGTTACTGTATTCAGCTTGATCGCCCGATCTGCCAATCTCAACCGCATCTTGGGCACGATCACCTGATGTCTCCCCCCAGCCCAGACAATCTCGTCTGAGTGTTTTCAATCTTACGAAAGGCAAAAACCGCCATGAATGTCTCAGGAAAGAAAGCCGTTGTATTTGGTGGCACGTCAGGTATCGGACTGGCCGCCGCAAAAATGCTGGCGCAGGAAGGGGCGTCGGTCGTTGCAATCAGCCGAGATCCATCCAAGTCCGGGCCGCTGCCCGCCGGAGTCACAACCAAATCTTGCGATGTGCGCGATGCGGCAGCCGTGGAGGCGCTGCTGAACGAAATCGGTCCGATCGACATCCTGGTCAGCGCCGCGACCGGGGGAAAACGGGCAATTGGCCCGTTTGTCGAGATGGATATGGACGGGTTCAAAGGGTCATTCGAAAAACTTTGGGGCTATGCAAATGTCGTTCGCCTTGGCGCGAGCCACATGAACGATGGTGGTTCCATTACGCTTCTGTCCGGATCACCTGCCCGGAAATTCCCAGAAAATCTCAGCGCACTGTCTTCCGTCGGCGGCGCTGTCGAGGCGCTTGTGCGGGCCGTCGCCAAGGAAATTGCCCCGCGCATTCGCATCAATGTGGTGTCTCCGGGCCTGATCGATACGCCGATGCATGTTCAAGGCGACGAAGCCAAACGCGCCGAGAATTTCAACAATATGACCAAAGGCAATCTCATTCCCCGCGCTGGAACCGCCGATGAAGTTGCGCAAGGTGTTATGTTCGTCATCAAAAACGATTTTGTGACAGGCACCATTATTGACGTCGACGGCGGAAGCCTCCTTAGCTGAGGCTAATGCTTGGCTAAAAAACGCGGGCGGTCCTGAAATACAGGATCGCCTGCTTTTTGTGAGGGCTCGGTGATCTCACGCCCCCGATTCTCGGGGGCAGTCAGTGGCGATGATCGCTGCCCGGCGGCACCGGGTCATAGCCGGATCCGCCGCCCGGACGGCAGCTCAGGATTCGCCTGAATGCCAGCCATCCGCCCCGGAATGCCCCATGCTTCTCCAGCGCCTCCAGCGCATAGGCCGAGCAGGTTGGCTGGTAGCGGCAGCTCATACCCAGCCATGGGCTGAGCAACATCCTGTAGGCACGCACCGGCAGTGCCACAATGTATGCCAAAGGGGTCATCGCTCCGGCCCGTGCAATTTGCCGACTGCGACCTCCAGATCGCCAACCAGATCGGTGAAAAGGCGCGCGGCCGTGATATCGACACGCCCGATCAGCACATAATCCCAGCCATCCCTGCCCAACCGAGGCAAAACCATCCGGGCCGCCTCGCGCAGCCGCCGTTTGGCCCGATTGCGCGCCACTGCGTTGCCAACCTTCTTGGTACAGGTAAACCCAACCCGAACCCCCTCAACCTCCCCCTCCAGACGCTCCCGCCCCTGCACCACCATCCCCGGCACATGGGCACGCCTAGCGCGGGCGCAGGCCAGAAACTCGGCCCGCTTTGTCAAGGTCTTCAATGGCTTGAGTGCAGGACAGTTAGTTGGCAAAGCAGACGCGCCCGCCGCCTGATCGAGCAGTGGAGCCTGGCTTTCCGGCGATGTCATGGTGATTTCTTCGGGACTGAAATGGCCCCGCCCGGCTACGCCGATAGGCGCTTGCGGCCCTGAGCCCGGCGCCGGTTCAGGATAATCCGGCCATTCTTGGTCGCCATCCGCGAACGGAAACCGTGACGGCGTTTGCGAACCAGGACGCTCGGCTGATAAGTGCGTTTCATTCTATCCTCCTGTGCCCGGGATCTTGCCACCCGGTGCCGGACCCCAGCCCCGCCCCCGACAAAGTGCGCCGCGAATATCACGCGCGCGACCATCTGCCCAAAGACACGGCAATTCTGAGAGGCGGCGTATAGCCCGGCCATTTCGCCAAGTCAACGCGCCCGACATCGATATCATCATGTTTCAGCCGCCACATTTGAAGTCACCGCCTCGTGATAGGGGCTGGCCAGCGGCGTGAGCATAGCCAATATTCATAGGAGCCGCCGGTAGGGTGGCAAGATGCGAGGAAATCCGGTGATGGCCCCGACCAGCGGCGTCAATCATGAAAGCGATTCTATGACCGCGCGACGCGGAAAATGGCTGCGCTTCGTGCCCATCGCGGTCCTCGCGGCAGGTGCGGCGCTGGCCTATTTTCTCGCTGGCGACTACCTGAATTTGGCAGCAATCAAGGAACACCGCGCGGCACTGATCGAGTGGCGCGACAGCAATCTGGTGACTGCCTGTCTGGCCTATGTGGCGGTCTATATCGTTTCCGTCGCGTTCTCGGTCCCGGGCGCGATCTGGTTGACGATGGCGGGAGGGTTTCTGTTCGGCACCATGCTGGCGGCGGTATTGACGGTATTTTCCGCCACCATCGGAGCAACGCTCATCTTTCTCGCCGCCCGCTCGTCGTTCGGAGCGTTTCTCCATGAGCGCGCCGGTCCGTGGCTGAAGCGTATCGAGGGCGAGGTGGCCGAGGGCGAGATCAGTTTCCTATTGGTCATGCGGTTGATCCCGGTGATCCCGTTCTTCATCGCCAACCTGGCCCCGGCATTCGTCAATGTGCGACTTGGCAATTTCATCTGGACCACCTTCATCGGCATCGCCCCGGCGACCGCGGTGATCAGCTCGGTCGGCGCTGGGCTGGGCGAGGTTCTGGACCGGGGCGGCGAGCCGGACTTGGGGGTAATCTTTCAACCTCATATTCTACTCCCGTTGCTCGGATTGGCGACGCTGGCGGCGCTGCCGGTGATCCTGCGCAAACTGCGCGGGCGTTGAAAACGGGGCAGGGGGGACCGCACATGGCTGAACACATTACCGCGGATATCTGCATCATCGGCGCCGGATCGGGTGGGTTGTCCGTTGCCGCCGGGGCAACGCAGATGGGTGCCAATGTGGTCCTGATCGAGGCCCACAAGATGGGCGGCGACTGTCTGAACTATGGATGTGTCCCCTCGAAGGCGTTGATTGCGGCGGCAAAAGCAGCCCACGCGCACCGCTCGTCCGCCCCGCTTGGCATCGCCGCGCACGAGCCCGAGGTCGATTACGGTGCCGTCATGGACCACGTCCAGCGTACCATCGCAACGATTGCGCCACACGATTCAGTTGCGCGCTTTGAAGGGTTGGGGGTGCGGGTTATCCAGGCCCACGGCAGTTTTACCGGCCCGGCTGAGGTCACAGCGGGCGACACTGTGGTGACCGCGCGGCGCTTCGTCATCGCCACCGGCTCGTCCCCGGCCATTCCGCCGATCCCTGGCCTCGATACGACGCCCTATCTGACCAACGAGACACTGTGGGATCTGCGTGAGCTTCCCGCCACCCTGATTGTCATCGGCGGTGGCCCAATTGGCGTCGAACTCGCCCAGGCGCATCGCCGCCTCGGCAGCCGGGTCATCGTGCTCGAGGCGTTCACAGCGCTTGGCCGCGAAGACCCGGAGATCGCCGCAGTCGCCCTCGCGCATCTGCGCGCCGAGGGCGTCGTTATCCGCGACCGCGCCAAGGTCGCCGAGGTGTCCGGCAGCGCGGGTGCGATCCGGGTCACGCTGGAGGGCGGCGAGATCGTAGAGGGTACCCATCTGCTGGTTGCCACTGGGCGCCGCACGAATGTCGAAGGGATGGGGCTTGAGATTGCCGGGATTGATTTCGACCGCCGCGGGGTTAGCGTCGGTAAGGACCTGCGCTCGGTCTCGAACCGCCGGGTCTATGCTATCGGCGACGTGGCGGGGGGGCTGCAATTCACCCATGTCGCGAACTATCACGCCGGTCTGGTGATCCGCAGCGCCTTGTTCCGCCTGCCAGTGACCAGCCGAACCGATCATATCCCCCGGGTAACCTACACCGATCCGGAAATCGCTCAGGTCGGCATGACCGAGGCCGAGGCGGTTGAGCAACACGGTAGCGCTATTGAGGTCCACCGCTTCCCCTTTATCGAGAACGATCGCGCACTGGCCGAGGGCAAGGCCTACGGTCTGGTCAAGGCAGTGATCGGGCGGGGTGGCCGGATAGTTGGCTGCTCTATTGTCGGGCCGCAAGCGGGCGAGTTGATCCACCCTTGGGCACTGGCGCTGGCATCGGGACTGAAGATCAAGGCGATGGCTGGCTACGTGGCGCCCTACCCGACGCTGGGGGAGGCCGGCAAGCGCGCCGCCGGCGCCTACTACACGCCACGCTTGTTCGGCAACCGCTGGATCAAGCTCGCCGTCCGCCTGCTTGCCCGTTTAGGCTAAAACACCGTAGAATAGCCTGAGAAGACAAATGATCTTGTCGGGAGCACCATGTCACTGTTTCGCGGGTTGTCGGGGCGTCTGCTGATTGTCACGATCCTCGTCGTGATGCTCGTCGAGGTGGCGATTTTCGTGCCGTCGGTGGCGCGGTTTCGTGCCGATTATCTGAGCGAGCGGGTGGTTCGTGCCCAGATTGCATCTCTCAGCGTCCTGGCCGCGCCCGACGGCATGGTCTCGCCCGAGCTGCAGCGCCAGTTGCTGGAGAAGACTGAGGCGCTGAATATCGTGCTGCAACGGGCCGGAACGCGAACCCTGATTCTGTCGCGCGACGACATGCCCGAGGTTTCGGCCACATTTGATCTGCGCGACATGGACGCCGCTTCGATGATTGTCGATGCGCTTTCCCGAATGACGGCCGGGGCCACGAGCGACGTGATCCGGGTAATCGACACGCCCACCGGCATCGACGCCGAGGTGATCGAGATCACCCTCGATAGCGCTCCTCTGAAGGCGGCGATGCTCGACTATGGCTGGCGCATCCTCAGGCTGTCGTTGATCATCTCGATCATTACCGCGGCGATGATCTTTCTGACCGTGCGCCGCTTTGTGGTGTTGCCGTTGATGCGGGTGATCGAGAATGTCCGGGCATTTCAGCAAAACCCCGAGGACCCGGCGCGGATCATCCGGCCCTCAAGCCGGGTTGGCGAGGTCGCCGATGCTGAGCGGGCGCTCGCCGAGATGCAGGAGGATGTGCTGATTGCACTGCGCGAGCGCTCAAGGCTCGCGTCGTTGGGCCAGGCGCTGGCCAAAATCAGCCATGATCTGCGCAACATGCTGTCGACCGGACACCTGTTGGCCGACCGGCTCGAGGTCAGCCGCGATCCCTTGGTGGCGCGCACGCTGCCGAAATTGATCGCCTCGCTCGACCGGGCGATCAGCCTTTGCCAACGCACCCTGGATTATGGCCGTGCCGAGGAAGCCGCGCCCGAATTGCGCCAGATCCTGCTTGGCGCGCTGGTCAATGAGGTGGCGGAGGGCCTCGGCCTCGACGTTGACGGCGAGCCTAGATTGGGTGCCGTGCAATGCCGGATCGACATTCCGGATCGCTATATCGTGCACGCCGACCGCGAGCAGCTCTATCGTATCCTGGCCAACTTGATGCGCAACGCCACCGAGGCGATTTCGGCCAGCGGTGGCCCCGGCGAGATCTATGTCAGCGTCAGCGACACCAATGGACGGCAGGAAATCCGGCTTTGCGACACCGGCCCGGGCATGCCGGCCAAGGCGCTGGAAAACCTGTTCAAACCGTTCCGAGGCGGCATGCGTCGCGGTGGCGCCGGCCTCGGTCTGGCGATCGCCGAGGAATTGGTGCGCGCCCATGGCGGCGAGCTGGAATTGATCGCCAGCACCAGTGCGGGAACCGAGTTCGCGATCCGCTTCCCAAAGGCTGCAAACAGCGGTCGGTGAGGTCATGCGAGAGCCCGGCACACAACCGTGAAAGCCCCTCGGAGGCGGGGATTTCACCCTTGCAATCCCTTGACCCGGCCGCTAGATAGCGCTCTCGCCGCGCGACGGCACAACGCCAGATCGCGAGCGGTCAGGCACCGGTAGCTCAGCTGGATAGAGCACCAGACTACGAATCTGGGGGTCGGGGGTTCGAATCCCTCCCGGTGCACCAATTATCCGAATGGTAACAGTCACTTAGAGCCTCCCTCAATTGAGGTTAGCGTCTTGGTTTGCAGACGGTTTGCAAACTCTGTGCTTGAAGCGTTCTCAAAACCAAGTATCGCAGCCTCGGCCAACCGCCGGGTGTGTGCACCATATCGCTCAAGAATCCGGGTGGCCGACTGCATAGTGTGGCCAGTGATCGCGGCGACCTGTTGAATGCTCACACCGGCCTCGTTCATCAGCGTGACAGCTG
>DATLAW010000188.1:0-15155 GCA_035527255.1 Thermohalobaculum sp.
CCGCTACAGGCGTTGAGGACAACGCGTTCGATGCAGCCGAGGCGCTGCTGGAGCACGCGCTGGTGGTCTGCTCCTACGAAGAAGAACAGCTGGAGACGGCGGAAGTTGATTCGCCGATGGCCGACCCGGACTATGTATCCGGCGGTCAGTCCATGCTGATCAACGCCGTGGAGCTGCTCGCTACCAACTGAGTCCGCGCTCCGGCGGAACCGCCGGAGACCCGAGGTCTGAAGATAGGGGTCGGCGCATCACCCTCCGGCCCCTTTTCCGCGTCCACCATATCCCTGGCCATTCCCCGGTAGATGCAGCCACGATCATTTCGCTTCGATAAATGGCCGCAGACCCCGGTGAATCACGCTCACGTCATCTGTCTAAGTTTGCGTCCCAAGGAAATCAGCGCGAGAAACTTCAAGCCCCGATGGTAAATTTTATATCGGAGCCTGACGCCGGTTCCGGACTTGCCCCGCCAAACGCTTTAGCGCAATCATTGTGAAAACCTGGAGGGACCGTCAGAATGGCCGACCGCGAAACGCTCGACTTCAACGACCCGATGCAGCGCCCGAGGTTCACCGGGCTGGCGACGTTTTTTCGGTTGCCTTACCGGGAAGACTTCGAGACCAACCCGCCGGATATCGGGGTTTGCGGCGTGCCCTATGATGGCGGCGTCACCAACCGCCCCGGCCCGCGCCATGGGCCGCGTGAGGTGCGCAACCAGTCGTCGCTGATGCGCCGGGTCAATCAGGCGACCGGGGCCAGCCCATTCACGGCGGCAACTGTGGCCGATATTGGCGATGCCTGGATCCGCAAACCGTATGAGCTGGTCGGGGCGCATAGCGAGATCGAGGAATATTTCAGCCGGATCAAGGCGGCGGGCATCCGGGCGTTAGCATGTGGCGGCGACCATTCGGTCAGCTTGCCGATTTTGCGGGCGTTGGCGGCAGGCGGGCCGCCGCTAGGGATGATCCATATCGATGCTCATGCCGACACCGGCGACGATTACGGTGGCTCGCGCTTCCACCATGGTGCGCCGTTCAAGGTGGCGGTGGATGAGGGGCTGCTGGACCCGAAGAAAGTGGTGCAGATCGGCATCCGTGGCGGGCTTTACAACAAGGACATGTGGAAGTTCAGCTTCGAGAGCGGCATGCGGGTGATGATGATCGAGGAGGTCGAGGATCGCGGTTGGCGTACCTGCATCGACGAGGCGCGCGAGATTGTCGGTGACATGCCGATCTATGTCAGCTTCGACATCGACAGCCTTGATCCCGCCTACGCCCCCGGCACCGGAACACCGGAGGCCGGCGGCATCACCATGCGCGAGGCGCAAGGGATGATCCGGCGGCTGAAGGGGCTGAATATTCGCGGCGGCGACATGGTGGAGGTCTCGCCGCCGTTCGATGTGGGCGGCATCACGGCGCTGAACGGCGCGACGGTGATGTTTGAGCTGTTGTGCGTGATGGCCGGGGAATGAGCGCATTGCCGGGCGAAGTCCGGCTGGAGATCGAGCGGCTGCATGATTTCTTTGTCGGATGGTTCCAGGGCATCATTGTCAAGACAGCGTTTGAAGACCAGGTCACTGCACGGCTGCATCCGGAGTTTGAGAATATACAGCCGAGCGGGCGCGCCCTGCCCCGCGATATCCTGCTGACCGGGTTGCACAACGCCTGGGGATCGAACCCGGATTTTCGGATCGAGATCCGCGATACCCGGATCATGGGAGCCTGGCCGGATTGTGGTTTGATCCTGGCGGGCTATGTCGAGGCGCAGTTCGGTGCCCGGAATACCAATCCACCGGACAATCTGCGCCGATCGACTGTGCTGTTCGAGCGCAGCGCCAGTGGCCTGGTCTGGCGCTATATCCAAGAAACGGCAATGCCCGCCTGAGCCTCACGACAAGGATGCCCGAATGCCCGAAATTATCTTGCATAATTACCCACAGTCGCCGGTTGCCGAGAAGGTGCGGGTCGGGTTGGGGATCAAGCGGCTGGCCTGGGCGTCGGTCGAGATCCCGCGAATTCCGCCGAAGCCGCTGTTGCTGCCGCTGACCGGGGGTTACCGGCGTACGCCGGTGATGCAGATCGGGGCGGATATCTATTGTGACAGTCAATGCATCCTGCGCGAGATCGAGCGGCGCCATTCGGAGCCGACCTTCTTTCCCGGTGGCGCTGATGGCATGGCTTGGGGGGTAAGCCGATGGACCGATGGCGAGCTGTTCTCGTTGGTCATCAAGGTAGTTCTGGGTGCGGCCGGCGATGCCCTGCCGAGGGATTTTGCCGAAGATCGCGGGCGGCTATATCTGGGTGCGGACTGGGACGAGGGGCTGAAGCGGGCCAATGCCGACCTGCCCCATCTAGCAGCCCAGGTACGGGCACATTTCGGCTGGATGGACCAGCGCCTAGCGACCGGGCGGCGGTTCATGCTGGGGGATGCGGCGGGTTTGCCGGATGCGCTGGCCTATCACGTGGTCTGGTTCCTGCGCGGGCGCTGGGAGCAGGGCCCGGCTTTCCTGTCCGAATTTCCGGCGCTGGAAGCCTGGGAGGCGCGAGTGCGCGCCATCGGCCATGGCACGATGAGCGCGATGGGCGCGGAGGACGCGCTGGCGATTGCCCAAGGTGCTGAACCGCAAACGGCCGAACAGGCCGACATGGACGACCGCCAAGGGTTGGTGCCGGGTATGGCAGTGACCGTCGCGCCGGATCTGGACGGGGGCGAGCAGGCGGTTGCGGGAGTGGTTCAGGCGGTTAGCCGCGAGACCGTCGCGATTTTGCGCAAGGATCCACAGGTCGGCCTGGTCTGCGTGCATTTTCCTCGGGTAGGATATCGCGTCAATCGGCGCCCGCAATAGGGTTTTGCTAATCATCCTCTCGTAGGCTTCCGTTCAAACGCGGTGCACCCGGGCTGCAATGGGTGGCGGATGACCGCAACATTCGAGAGAGAACCTACTGCCTGTCAGTGATTTCGATGACGCCGCCCAACTGGCGGCCAAGGCGATCGACCACGCTCATCGCCATCGCAGCCCGCCTCGGCCGCAGGCCTATGAGGTGTGGTACACCTATGTCGCCGGCAACGACCCGGCACTGCGCGCCTTGGTCGATAGCGAACTGATCAAGGCCGATGAAGTTGGCGACGACGCCATCGAGCAGATCTATGAAGAACATTTTCTGCAGAAGCGCCTGTCCAGGGGCATGACCAAGATCGGCGATGGGCTGGATGCCGGGTTGCGCGACACGCTCGCAACGGTGCGCGAGGGGTTGGGGTCGAACCAACGCTACCTCGGGTCGCTGCGCCAGGCGCAGAGCAAGATCGCCAATGTCTCACGCAATCATGATGCCAAGCGGATGGTCATGGAATTGCTGGATCTTGGCCAGGCCCATGCCGTAAAGTCCGAGGCGATCAGTGCCGAGTTGATGAAGGCCAAGACCCAGGTGATGGATCTGCAAAGCGAGCTGCACCGGCTGCGCGACAGTGCCTATCTCGACCACCTGACCCAGATCTCGAACCGCCGCCACATGGACGAGGTGCTGGAGCGCGAGATTGCGCTGGCCGTGGCAAACAGCGAGCCGCTGAGCTTTGCGTTGGGCGATCTGGATCACTTCAAGGGGCTGAACGACAATTTTGGACATACTGTCGGCGATGCGGTGCTGAAGCAGTTCGCCGGACTGATCCGCAACAACATCAAAGGTCAGGACACCCCGGCCCGGTTTGGCGGCGAGGAGTTCGCCATCATTTTCCCGAAGACCTCGGTATTCGGCGCCGGTCACGCGGCCGAGAATATTCGCAAGCTGCTATACGAAACCGAATTCATCCTGAGCCGCGACCGGAGCTCGATTGGCAAGGTCTCGGTGTCGTTCGGGGTGACGCAGCTACAGCCAGGCGACAACATGGCTGAGCTGGTCCGGCGAGCGGACGGGTTGCTGTACAAAGCGAAGAAGCTGGGGCGGAACAGGGTGAAGACGGATATGTGAGGGGAGTCACGCCGCCCGGATCAAACCGCCTTCCAGCCTGACGGTGCGGTCCATGCGGCCCGCCAGATCGTGGTTGTGGGTGGCGATCAGGGCGGCGAGGCCGGTCTCGCGGACTACCTCGAGCAGCATGTCGAACACCCGGCCGGAGGTCTCAGGATCGAGGTTGCCGGTGGGCTCGTCGGCCAGCAGGACGCGGGGGTGGTTGGCCAAGGCGCGGCAGATGGCGACGCGTTGTTGCTCGCCGCCGGAAAGCTCGGCCGGGCGGTGGGTTCTGCGGTCGGTCAGGCCGACGCGGTCGAGCAGTTCGGCGGCCCGTTTCAGGGCGGTTGTCTTGTCTTGGCCTGCCACCATCAGCGGGATGGCGAGGTTTTCCTCGGCGGTGAAGTCCGGCAGCAGGTGGTGGAACTGGTAGACGAACCCAAGCAGGCGGCGCCGCGCCGAGGTCCGAGCAGCATCGTCGAGGCCGGAGACCTGGTTGCCCTCGATCGAGACGGTGCCGCCGGTGGGGGTGTCGAGCAGTCCGGCTATCTGCAGCAGGGTTGATTTGCCAGCACCCGAGGGCGCCGCCAGTGCAACGATCTCGCCCGGCTGGATGGCCAGGTTGGCGCCCTTCAGCACCTCCAGCGTCTTGGCGCCTTGGGTGAAGCTGCGGGCAATGCCGCTGAGGTTAAGCGCGTCATTCATAGCGCAAGGCCTCGACCGGATCGAGCATGGCGGCGCGGCGCGCCGGGTAGAGGGTGGCGAGGAACGCGAAGGCCAGCGACACCGAGCAGGTCAACACCACATCGCGGATCAGCAGGACAGCGGGCAGCCGGGTCAGGAAGCGCAGTTCCGGGTCCCAGACCGAGGTGCCGGTGATCATCTCGACCGCTGTCTGGATCTCCTGGATGTAGGCCACGAACAGCACTCCGGCGATCAGGCCGAGGCCGGTGCCGACGACACCGATGGCCGAGCCGCAAATGAAGAAGATGCGCAGGATCGAGCCACGGGTCATGCCGAACGTGCGCATGATGGCGATGTGGCGGCCTTTCTCCTTTACCAGCATGATCAGGCCCGAGACGATGTTCAGCGCGACGATGACGAAGATTAGCGACAGGATGATGAACATCACATTGGCCTCGACCTTCAGCGCCGAGATGAAGCTGCCATTAGCGCGCTGCCAGTTCCAAAGATAGGCTTGGTTGCCGATCATCGGGAGGAGTTCGGAGCCGATCTCCTCGACCCGGTCAGGATCGGCGACCATCACTTCGATGCCGTCGGCCCGGTCGATCTTGTTGAAATAAGCCTGCGCCTCGGCCAGTGGCATGAACACGAAAACCTTGTCGTATTCGCTCATGCCGATGCGGAAGATGTAGGTGACGGGGTAGGATTTAATCCGGGGGGCGACACCGAAGGGGGTGGTGAGGCCGCGCGGGCTGATCAGGGTGATCTTGTCGCCGATGCCGAGCCCCAGCTTGCGGGCCAGCCCGGCGCCAATGGCGACACCCTGGTCGTAGTTGTCGAGACTGCCGGACGATTCCTCGGGCTGGGCGACACCTTTCAGACTGAGGACATCCTGTTTGCGCAAGCCCCGGATCAGCACGCCAGCATTGCCGGCATCGGACGAGCCCATGACCTGACCCTCGATCATAGGCGCTGTGCGGACAACATTGGAGTTTTGGGCGATCTTGGCCACCAGTGCGTCGTAGTCGGTCAACCCCTCGGTCGCCGAGGGCAGGACGACGATATGGGCCTGGGCACCGAGAATGCGGCCGACCAGTTCGGCGCGGAATCCGTTCATCACCGACATCACCACGATCAGGGTGCCGACACCCAGCAGGATGCCGACCAAGGAGAACCCGGCGATGACCGAGATTGCTCCTTCCTTGCGCCGGGCCCGCAGATAGCGCCAGGCGATCATCCATTCGAGGTGAGAGAATGCCCGCGGCGGTGCGAGATTGGTGCTTTGGTTAGCCACTCTGCCCTCACAGTGCTTTATAGATCTGGCGCATCCGCTCGACCGCCGCGTCGGGCGACATCTCGGTGGTCTCGCCGGTGCGCCGCGAGGTTACCTCAACGGTGCCGGCCTTCAGGCCGCGCGGGCCAACGGTAATACGCCACGGCAGGCCGATCAGTTCCATGGTGGCGAACTTGGCCCCTGCCCGCTCGTCGCGGTCATCGTAGAGGACATCAAGGCCGAGCGCACCGAAGGAGCTGTAAAGTGCCTCGCAGGCCGCGTCGGATTCGGCGTCACCCTGCTTGAGGTTGACCATGCCGACATGGAAAGGCGTGACGCTTTCGGGCCAGATGATGCCCTTGTCGTCGTGGCTGGCCTCGATGATGGCGCCGACCAGGCGGCTGACGCCGATGCCGTAGCTGCCGCTGTGAACTGCCACCTTCTCGCCGTCCGGGTTGGTGACCAGCGCGCCCAGCGGGTCGGAATACTTGGTGCCGAAATAGAAGATATGGCCGACCTCGATGCCGCGCGCGGTGACGCGGCGCGCCTCCGGCACTTCAGCGTGAAACAGCGCCTCGTCATGGGTGTCGTCGGTGCGGGCATAGGAGCTGGTCCATTGGTCGAAGATCGCCTTCAACTGCGCCCAATCGCTGTAGTCGATTGCGCGGTCACCAAGGGTCAGGTCGACCAAATCGCGGTCGAGATAGACCTCGGATTCGCCGGTTTCGGCCAGGATCAGGAATTCATGCGCATAGTCGCCGCCGATCGGGCCGCTTTCGGCCCGCATCGGCACGGCCTTCAGCCCCATGCGCTCGAAGGTGCGCAGGTAGCTGACCAGCATCTGGTTGTAGCTGTGGATCGCCGAGGGCTTGTCGATGTCGAAGGAATAGGCGTCCTTCATCAGGAACTCGCGTCCGCGCATGATGCCGAAGCGGGGGCGGACCTCGTCGCGGAATTTCCACTGGATGTGGTAGAGGTTTTTCGGCACGTCGCGGTACGAACTGCAATAGGCGCGAAAAATCTCGGTGATTTGCTCCTCGTTGGTCGGGCCATACAGCATGTCGCGGTCGTGGCGGTCCTTGATGCGCAGCATCTCGGGGCCGTAGGCATCGTAGCGGCCGCTCTCGCGCCAGAGGTCAGCGGACTGGATGGTGGGCATCAGTACCGGGATCGCACCGGCGCGCTGCTGTTCCTCGTGCACGATCTGCTCGATCCGGCGCAGCACCCTGTAGCCGAGCGGCAGCCAGGAATAGATCCCGGCGCTGGCCTGGCGGACCATGCCGGCGCGCAACATCAGGCGATGCGAGACGATCTGGGCCTCGGCCGGGGTCTCTTTCAGTACCGGCAGGAAATAGCGGGTCAGGCGCATGCGTATCCTCGTGATCTGGAATGCGATGGATCGCCGCCGGGTTTAGGCGACCTGACACGGCAGGGCAAGCGTGCGAAACTGCGGCCCGGTGAAAGGGGACGTTGAGCGCGGCGGGAGTTGGGTATTGTTCGATTTGATGGCGGCAAGATGGATGTGGGAAACGACTGTTCCCGGAATGTGGAACCAATTCATTAATAGGTGACAAACAACGTTCGATAGGTTAATCAACTCATCCAATAAGGCTCGAAAGCAACGACTTTCGGCCCAAGTCTGAGGGAGGAAGCGGCCTGCGACATGCAGGTCGTTTTCGTTTTTTGGGGTCCAGCAAATGCTGCCTCGCATCAGGCCGAAACCTGACGCAACGCTCCGGCCACACCCAATTCACCGACCAAATGGCGCAGGCGCTTGTCGACTTCCTCGCCCGCCAGAAGCGCCGCCTGATCCTCGAGGACCAGCTGCAGCCGCCCGGGGGTGTGTTCCACCCGGCACAGGGGCAGAATTCCAGGTGACGACCCGGATAGCACTGCCCCGAGACGGAAGGCGAGGCCGATGCAGACCGCCCGGTCAATCGTCTGAGTGTCCAGCAGCTCCAGCAATCGCGACTGGTCCTGATCGCGCCACGATCGCTTGTAGCGGATCGACAGAATCGCGCCGAGAAAGACGCGCCCGGCATGACCAATATCGGTGATTGTTGTGCGGGTCACAGCCTCCCAGCTACCGGAGACGCGATAGTCCGGGTGGGTGCGCCAGTTCACGTCAACCAACCGGGCGGCGGCCTCAATCAATCGGTCCTCGGCGGAATTCAGCGGTGGCAACACGGTCTTGACCCAGGCCGCCAGGTCCTTGCCGAACCCGGGACCACGGGCGCGGAGTTTCTCCTGCGCTTCGCAGGCGGCAATCAGCGGGTCATGCGAGCGCAGGGGTGCTGACAGGTGCTCAAGGCAGATCCCTTCACGCAGGCCGAAGCCCGAAATCATGATCTCGCCGGGGGAAAAATTCTCGATCAGATGACGCAGAAGACGCCCAGCGATCGGCAACAGCGGTGCTCGGCTGGAGGATATTCCACTCATTTGAGCGAAATCGCCGGGAGCGGACGCCGCAGCCCAATCAGCCAAATTGAGCGCCTCTTTGGCATTCAATGTGTACTCGTGCAAAACGCGTAGCGGATAGTTGATACGCTGCATCTGCGCCCGCGCCAGCGCGCGCCAGGCGCCGCCGACCAGATAGAGCCGCCCGCCGTCGACCCTGAACCGGTCGACAAGGCCACCGAAACAAGCATCAATATCAGCATCAACCGACGCGCCTTGGCCGGCCGCCATCAGCCGCAACGGACCGAGCGGGGTGGTCACCCCTGGCCCAGATTTGCCATTCGAGATCCGGCAAAGCTCGAGCGAGGCGCCACCGAGATCGACCACGACGCCCTGGGCATTGGGTTCGCCGAAGATCACCCCCTGAGCAGAGAGGCGCGCTTCGTCACCGCCGCTGGCGATGGTGATCCGGATGCCGGTGGCGGCGCTCACCGCAGCGCAGAAAGCAGCGCCGTCGCTCGAGTCTCGCACCGCCGCAGTCGCGACCGCCGCCAAAGCTCCGACATGCAACGTTGCGGCGATCGCCTCAAAGCGCCGCAGAGCGGCAACGGCACGCCGTTTTCCCGCGGCATCAAGCGCGCCGGTCTCGGTCAGGCGCGCACCCAGGCCACACATGACGCTTTCGTTGAACACCACCGCCGGGCTGCGGCTATCGCCCTCGAACACCACCAGGCGGACCGAGTTCGAACCGACATCGATCACGCCAATTCGGTCGGCGGGTCGCTCGAGGCCGTGAAAGGAATGTGGCTGGCCATGGAAGAAATCGCCTTGGCGATCGCTGGGGCCGCGAATTGGATCAAGCAGGGGATTGTTCCTTCAAACGGCGTGACGGAGCGGCGGCACTCAGGCGTGGCGCATCCGCCGCCCCACTGCGCCCGCGTCCCGAAAGCGACGGATACTTGATGAAAAAATCATGGCAACTGAAAAGTTCCTCGTCCGCATCGCTGGTAGCGCGGACATAGCGCCCATCCGGCATCAGCACCCAGCTTTGCGCCTCGTCGCGCAGGGTGGCTGCCATGACCTGGTCGAGGATCTGGGAATGCACCGTCGGATTGTCGATCTCGACCAGGGTCTCGACCCGGCGGTTGAGGTTGCGGTCCATCCAATCGGCGGATGAGATGTAGACCTGCGCCTGTGCCGAGGGCAAGCCGTGGCCGTTACCGAAGCAAACGATACGGCCGTGTTCGAGGAAGCGCCCGACGATCGATTTAACCCGGATGTTTTCGCTGAGCCCCGGCACCCCCGGACGCAACCCGCAGATGCCGCGCAGCACCAGATCGATCCGAACCCCGGCCTGCGAGGCCCGATACAGCGCGTCGATCACGTCCGGCTCAATCACCGCGTTGAGCTTTGCCCAGACCTGGGCCGGGCGTCCGGCGCGGGCATGCCCGGCTTCGCTCTCCAACAGCTCCAGCAGGGTCATTTTCAGGGTCAACGGCGCGACCTGGACCTTTTCCAGCGCCTGCGGCTCGGCATAGCCGGTGATGTAGTTGAAGATCCGGGCGGCGTCGCGGGCATGGGCCGGCGAGCAGGTGAACAGCGACAGGTCGGTATAGCTGCGGGCTGTGATCGGGTGGTAATTGCCGGTGCCAAAATGGCTGTAGGTGATCAGTTCACCGCCCTCGCGGCGCACCACGGTCGATATCTTGGCGTGGGTTTTCAGGTCGAGAAACCC
Organism: Thermohalobaculum sp.; assembly: GCA_035527255.1. Taxonomy (GTDB): domain Bacteria; phylum Pseudomonadota; class Alphaproteobacteria; order Rhodobacterales; family Rhodobacteraceae; genus Thermohalobaculum. The sequence goes on from DATLAW010000188.1 coordinate 10,031, forward strand.
GAACACCACCTGCGCCCCGGCCCGCTCGAGCTGCCGGGCTAGGCGAATGTTAGTCGCCTCGTCGAAGCGCGCCTTCAGCTCGACCAGAGCGGTGACGGATTTGCCCTCCTCGGCCGCCTCGCAAAGTGCCTGGACAATCGGGCTGTCCTTCGAGGTGCGGTACAGGGTCTGCTTGATTGCCACCACGTTGGGATCATGCGCAGCCTGTTGCAGGAACTGCACCACGACCTCAAAGCTTTCATAGGGGTGATGCAGCAGCATGTCCTTCTGACGCACGGCGGCGAAAATGTCGCCGTCGTGGTCGCGCACCCGCTCGGGCAGGCGTGGCAGGTGCGGCGGCCAGCGCAGGGCGGGGCGGTCATCGACGATCAACTCGGCGATGTCGGTGATGCCGACAATGCCGTCGACCTCGATCATCTCGTTGCGGCCAACGCCGAGTTGGTCACAGATCAACTGCTTCAGCGACTGTGGTGCTGCGGCACTCAGCTTCAATCGGATGGCGCTGCCCCGGCGGCGGCGCTTGAGCGCGGTCTCGAATTCGCGCATCAGGTCTTCGGCCTCCTCCTCCACCTCCAGATCACTATCGCGCAACACGCGGAAAACGCAGTGTCCGATAGCTGCGTAACCGGGGAACAGCTCGGCCAGAAACAGCTCGAGCAGCGATTCGAGTGGCAGGAAGCGGATCTCCCCATTCGGCCCGCTGGCGAGGCGGATATAGCGGCTTAGCTGCGCCGGGATCGGAATCAGCGCACGCATCGGCTCGCCATCAGCGCTGCGTTTAAGCTCGAGCGCCAGCGCCAAGCCCTCGTTCGGAATGAACGGAAAGGGATGCGCCGGGTCCAGCGCCAGCGGCGTCATCACCGGGAAGACCTGGGTCAAAAAATAGGTCTCCATCGACGCCCGATCGTCTGCCGTTAGATCAGAGGTCTCGACGACATGGATGCCTTCGTCGGCCAGCAACCCGCGCAGTTTTTTCCAGGTTTCCTGCTGCACCTGTTGCAGCGCCAGTGCGTCGCGGTCGATCATCTCAAGCTGCTGGGCCGGGGTCCGGCCGTCGGGCGATCGCCGCTCGACGCTGGCCCGCATCTGGGCCCGCAGACCGGCAACGCGGACGGTATAGAACTCGTCGAGATTGGTGCCCGAGATCGACAGGAAGCGCAGCCGCTCGAGCAAGGGCTGGCGCGGGTCGTCGGCTTCCTCGAGCACCCGCGAGTTGAAGGCGAGCCACGAAAGTTCGCGGTTCTGGAAACGATTCGGCGAACTCGGGTCGAAGACAGCCTGGTATTCCTCCGGGACCGTTTGAGTTGTCGTATTCAGAAAATCGGCGCGCATTGTTTAGTCCTCGCCCGCAAGATCGGCGCCGAGCAATTCGACAGCCATCGCACGGGTCACCGGTTTCTTGCGCTCAAGCGACAGGTGGTCAAGCGCCTCGACAGCAGCCTCGGCGGCGGCGCAGGAACGCTCGATCCGAAGCGCGAGATAATGGATCACGTCCGGGGCGACATGTAACTGGCGGTCGGCGAACAGCTTTACCATCAGCGATGACAGCAAGGCTTCGTCGGGCGGATCGAGCCGGGCGATCGGCAGCGCCGCCAGCCGCGACGCGAGATCCGGAGTCTCCACCGGCCAGCGGTCTGGGGCCGCGCGGCCAGTCAGCAGCAGCCATGCGCCCTCGGCGGCAGCGAGATTGTAGAGATGAAACAGGGCCTTCTCAGCGGCAAGGCGGCGGGAGGGCTCAAGGGTCGCCAGCGCATCGACGTCCTCAATCACAACCATGCCGTGCCGGACCAACCGCTCGGCGGCGGCATCGTCGAGCAACCCGGCGGGGAGCAGTTCGGCTCCGCATTCGTGCATCCAGACATGGGCCAGATGGGTTTTGCCGGCGCGGGCCGGGCCGGTCAGTGCCATGTGGCGCCGGGGCCAGTCGCGCCAGCCTGACAGCAGACGCACCGCATCCGCATTTGACGCCGACACCAGGAACTCCGCCCTGCCGAGTGCGGGGCGGTGTTCAAGCATCAGGGACATCTGGCGCGGCGCGGCGGTCACCCCGGGGTATCCTCGGGCGCGTCCTCGGGTGGGTCGGCCTCCGCCGCTGCTTGTTCCTGCCATTCAGCGCTGCCACGATAAAGCCGGCCATCCTTATATTGCTCGATCAGAAAGCGGGTGAGGACACCGATTCCCGCTGCGGCCGGAACCGCGATCAGCAACCCGACAAAGCCAAACAGCGAGCCAAAGGCCGACAATGCGAACATCAACCAAACCGGATGCAGCCCAACTTGCCCGCCAACGAGTTTCGGCGTCAAAAAATTGCCCTCAACGACCTGACCGGCGACAAAAACGGCGGCCACGGCGGCTATCAACTGCGGCTCGCCCCAGAACTGGGCGACGGCGACGCCCAGCGACAGGACACCGCCGAGGATCGAGCCGACGAAGGGGATGAAGCTGACCAGCCCGGCGAAAGCACCGATCAGCAGGCCAAATTGCAGCCCGATCAGAGTGAGCGCAACAGCGTAGAAGGCGCCGAGGATGGCGCAAACACTTAGCTGCCCGCGCACGAAGCCGGCCAACACCCGGTCCAGTTCGCGCATCAGTTGGCGGATGTTGTCGCGGTGCTGGCGCGGCAGGTTTTTGTCGATTCCGGCGATCATGTGGTCCCAGTCATACAGCAGATAGAACGCCACCACCGGAGTAATCACCACAAGGGCGACAAAATCGATCACCGCCAGCCCGCCGCTCCACAACCGTTGCAGCACCGAGACGCTCCACTCATCGGCGCGGGCGCGCAGCTTTTCCATAACGCCGGTCACGGTGGCGCTGTCATCCGAGATAGAAGGCAGATGGTTGGTGATGAAGCCGCGTAGCCATTCGACATACAGAGGCGCATTGGCGATGACGTTTTGGACCTGGTTGATCAGCTTCGGGATGATCAGGATCAGCGCGAACACCATGATCCCGAGCGAGCCGACGGTGATGACGACAGTGGCGAGAATGCGCGACAGGCCGGCGCGCTCGAGCCGGTCGGCCATGGGATCGGTCAGATAGGCCAGCGCCGCGCCCAGCACGAACGGCAGGATGGCGTCGCTGAGAAACCACAGCAGCACGATGAAGACGGCAAAGCCGATCCCCCACCAGCGGAACTGTTCGCCCATGGTCATCGCGTGGTGTCTTTCATTTTCCGCTGTCCGCCCGCCGCTGAGTTTGTTCTGGTTAGGATTAACTGGGGCGCATGGATCAGGCAATCAAGCTTGCTCCATACACGACACGGTTCAAGGGGCGAACTGCTCGCGCAACAAACGTTCTTCCAGTCCATGGCCGGGATCATACAGCAAATTCATCTCGATATCCGGCTCGGCCGCAACTTCGACCTTGCGCACGTCGCGGATCTCGACCTGGTCGGCGGTGGCCGAGACCGGGCGCTTATCGCATTCCAGGATCTCGAAAGTAACACGGGCCTCCCACGGCAGGATGGCGCCGCGCCAGCGCCGGGGGCGGAACACCGAAATCGGCGTCAGCGCCATCAGCCGGGCCCGAATCGGCAGGATCGGGCCGTGGGCCGAGAGGTTATAGGCGGTTGAGCCGGCCGGGGTGGCGACAAGGACGCCATCGCAGATCAGCTCCGGCATGCGCTCCTCGCCGTCGAGGAGGATGCGAATCTTGGCCGCCTGACGGGTTTGGCGCAGGAGCGCGACCTCGTTGATTGCGAGCGCCTCGGTGATGCCGCCATCCTTGTCATGGGCGACCATGCGCAACGGGTTGATGATTGCGCGGCGCGCCTTGGTCAGCCGTTGCGGCAGGTTTTCCGGGTCGTAGTCGTTCATCAGAAAGCCAACAGTGCCGCGGTTCATGCCATAGACCGGGGCTGGCATGTTCATCGTTTCGTGCAGCGTGCTGAGCATGAAGCCGTCACCGCCGAGGGCAACGATCACGTCGGCGCTGGCCGCCTCGACATGACCGTAGCGGTGACGCAGATCGCGCAACGCAGCCTGCGCCTCGTCGGCATCGCTGGCCAGAAAACAGATATGCTTGAAACTCACGCGCCCCCCGCTCGGCCGATATGTCGGTGTTGGACCTTATCGACCGGGGCGCACAGGAGCAATCATTCCGGTGGCAGCACGCACCGAAGGCACCGAACCAGAGGAATTATTTTTTCATACCTCTTCAAAATTTTCTTCGGTGCGCTTTCTACCCCGCAGCGTCGCTTTCAGTGTAGAAGCCCCTTCAACGAAAATGTTAGCCGGCTGGCGAAAACCCTACGCCCCCCAGGCACCGACCGCACAGGAGACGACCCCATGGATGCGACCACCCGCGACGCCGGTTTCTTCACCGAGACCCTGGAGAGCCGCGACCCCGAGCTGTTCGGCTCGATCACCAACGAGTTGCACCGGCAGCAGGACGAGATCGAGCTGATTGCGTCCGAGAACATTGTCAGCCGGGCGGTAATGCAGGCGCAGGGCTCGGTGATGACCAACAAATACGCCGAGGGTTATCCGGGGCGGCGCTACTATGGCGGTTGCGAGTATGTCGATGCGGCCGAGCAGTTGGCCATCGACCGGGCTTGCCAGCTGTTCAACTGCAAGTTCGCCAATGTGCAGCCGCATTCCGGCGCGCAGGCCAACCAGGCGGTGAACATGGCGTTGATCCAGCCCGGTGACACGATCATGGGCATGGATTTGTCGTCCGGCGGGCACCTGACCCACGGGGCCAAGGTCAATCAGTCCGGCAAGTGGTTCAACGCGGTGCAGTACGGGGTGACCCGGACTGACAATTATATCGACTACGATCAGGTCGCGGCACTGGCGGCGGAGCAAAGGCCGAAGCTGATCATCGCCGGCGGCTCGGCAATTCCGCGCCAGATCGACTTCAAGCGGTTCCGCGAGATTGCCGATTCTGTTGGCGCCTGGTTCCATTGCGATATGGCGCATTTCGCCGGGCTGGTGGCGGGCGGCGCGCATCCGAACCCGCTGGACCATTGCCATGTCGCCACCACCACCACCCACAAAACCCTGCGCGGGCCGCGCGGCGGCATGGTGCTGACCAACGACGAAGTGATCGCCAAGAAGATCAACTCGGCGGTGTTTCCGCAACTGCAGGGCGGGCCGCTGATGCATGTGATCGCGGCCAAGGC
>DATLAW010000189.1:0-15972 GCA_035527255.1 Thermohalobaculum sp.
TGAGCCCATCTTCAATGCAGCGATGAAAGCGACGGCGAATGTCGAGCGAAAGCGGCATGGGCATCGGCAGATCCTCCTGAAAAGGATGAATCACAAAACCAAGCCAGTGGGAATCCCAAAAGATTCAACATTTGATCGAAACGCTCTAAGAATCGGTTTGGCTGGAAAACAGCATGTATGTCACGCTTTGGCCAAGTTAAGTAATTTGGCAGAACCGATTGTAGCGCCCCGTCTCTTAAGTGCTCCGAAATGTAGAAGGCGGGGAGGACTGCAATGCCAATTCCCTCCATGGCCGCACGACACAGAATATCCCCTGAATCGGCTTTGAAAGTTCCGCTCAGACTAATGTGACCAATTTCGCCATCTGGCGCTTTGTAGCGCCACTCATGGATGCCGCTATTTCGGGTATAGGCCAGCACGTTATGGCGCAAAAGGTCCGCAGGGCTTTGGGGATCGCCGTTCTGTTCGAGATAAGTAGTGCTTGCACACAGGAAGACGGGGCATGAAGCCATCCGCCGGGCGACGAGCGATGTGTCCTTGAGGGAACCGATCCTGACCGCTAGGTCAAACCCTTCGCCGACGATATCGACGAAGCGTTCGTCCAGACTGACATCCAGTTCTACCTCCGGATACTGTGCGGCGAATGAACCAATCGCTAGCCCGAGGTACTTAACGCCCAGGCTGTGCGGGAGACTGATTTTCAGAGGCCCGCGGGGGCGGGATTTTAACTCATAGATTTGTTGCTCGGCTTCCCGCAAATCATCCAAAGCGCGTGCGGCGCGTTCAAAATAGACTGCTCCTTCTTCCGTTACCGAGACTTTACGTGTTGTCCGGTTGAGAAGCTTGACTTGTAAGTCCTGTTCCAGGTTCTGAATCTGTTTGGAAACCGCCGAACTCGTAACTCCGAGATTACGGGCGGCGCCCGCGAAACTCTGGTTTTTCACGACGGCTATGAAAACGCCCACCCACGATACATGGTCCATCCCGATTATCCACCTTATGGAATTAGTATGATGTCAATATTGTATATTATCAATCAAATCGCTGAATGCAATCTTGAAGTCAGACAAAAACGATCGACCAGGAACGGAGAAACGCTATGACCCAAGAAGCCAACACTAATTACGGAGCACTCGTGACACGACTGTCGCTCGGAGGCGTGCTGCTTTCCCACGGACTGCTTAAAGTCCTCGTCTTCACCATCCCCGGCACTGTGGGGTATTTTGAAAGCCTCGGTTTGCCGGCAGCGGTGGCGTATCTGACCATCTTCGGCGAAATTGCTGGTGGTTCTGCGATCATGCTCGGTCTCTACACAAGGCTTGCCGCTTTGCTTTCGATCCCAATTTTGCTTGGCGCTCTTTGGGCGCATGCCGGCAATGGCTGGCTCTTCAGCAGCGAAGGCGGCGGGTGGGAATTCCCCTTGTTGCTCGTCGTGATGGCCGGTGCTGTCGCCGTGCAGGGTAGCGGACCCTTTGCATTGCGCGGGCTTCCGGTTGTCGACAACTTCGTTCCTCATGCTCTGAGAGCGTGAGGAACGATAGCGCCGGTCAAGCCTCAAACGACGGTGATCGACGAGCAAAATCGCTTGACGGTCACCTTTTCAATTTCCATTGAACGAGTTCCGAATGTCGCCTTGGGGTCAAAGAACGAACTTAGCGACCGGCCCGCTTAGGTCTGGCTACCATCAATAAGCCGTCAAATCCAACCAGAGACCCAACCGGCCTGGCCGCCAGATCGTGGCGCTGAACGGCCGGTTGGCGTGTCTTCGGGCCCGCTCCTGCCGTTCGGCCCACACTGAAGGTGAGCCAGAACCAGGCGCAGAATAACATACGTGCAATCAAGTCCGACACGGAGCAATGGCCTCTCTATTCTTTGATCAGCGTGTTGATGTGGTCTGCGGCATCCCGCGCATCTACCGAGGCCTCGCGGACCAGCCAATCAAAGTGATCGGTGAGCGAGCGCACGCGAGAGGACTCTCGAAACGCCAGATAGAACTGCCCGACATAGATCACGGCCAGATTGGGCCCGAAGACAAGCTGACACCGATGAGCTATGGTGAGCTGATGCCGCTGCTGTGCAACGCTACCGCCGATGGCCGTCACGCCAACCGCCGGGTCGAAGTTTGGCTGCGGATGAAGGACTCAGCAGAAGGTGTTGCTACGGCCCAGCCAGTCAGTGCCATCAAGGGCTGACAAAGCCGGCCTGATATCCAACATCTGAAACAAAAAAGAAGGCGCGCCCGGTTTGGGCGCGCCTTTTGTGTGGTCGTCGTTAGGTCGTCGAAACACATCGGGACGAGCATACGGTGACCCAACCAGCCCGACCGCCAGGCTACACCGCCGGGCCGCCCCTCTGGATGTCCTCCGTCAGCGCGCCCGCCGCCGCCGCCATGTCGTCACCATCCGATGACACCACCTCGACCTTGCGCCGGGCGAAGAGGACGCCGTTCTCGGCAAAGACCACGCGCAGGCGGTGGTAGATCTCGCGGCGCAGCACGAACTGGGCCCGTGGTTTGCATTTGAACTTGACCCGGATCACCAGCGCCGAGTCGTCGTCGATCATATGGACGCCCTGGCTTTTCAGCGGCTCGATGAACTTCGGGCCATGCTCCGGGTGGGCGAGGAACTCCTTGCCGATCTCCTTGACCAGCTTCTTGACCTGGTTCGGGTCGGTCTCCGGCTCCATCCGGAAGCTCATCTTGAAGATGACCCAGTCGCGGTTGTGGTTGGTGACGCTTTTCAGCTCGCCGAACGGAATGGTGACGATCGGGCCGCGATGGTGGCGCAGTTGCAACGAGCGGACCGAGATCGACTCGACCTCGCCGCGCAGGTCCTTGTCGAGTTCGATGTACTCGCCGACCCGGAAGGCGTCGTCGATGAGGAAGAAGGCGCCGGAGAAGATATCGCGCACCAGCGTCTGGGCGCCGAAGCCGACAGCAATGCCGACGATCCCGGCCGAGGCCAGCAGCGGGCCGATATTTACTCCGCCCGAGGCCAGGACGATCATCACCACGACGATGGCGAGGATGGTCAGGAGGATATTGCGGGCCAGCGGCAGAAGGGTATCGAGCCGGGATGCGGCGGGAATTGCGTCGTCGTCTTCAGCCCCGCCACTGGCGAATTTCCGCTCGTGGTGGAGGGCGGCAAGGATCAGTTGCCAAACGAAGCGGGCGAGCAGCAGGGTGACGGCAATATCGAACGCCGTGTCGGCCCAGCGCGACGCCGCCTCGCCTTTGGCGAGGGCATAGAGGTCGAAGCCCCAAAGCTGGGCGATGACAAAGACCGAGGCGATGCCGAGCAGCATGCGCCAGGCGCCGTGGAAGACGGCACGGTAGCGCGCGGCGGCGGGTGAGCCGCTGCTGGCAATGCTGCGCACCAGCTCGAACCCCAGCCGGTCGAGGATTGGGATCAGCAGCAGGTAGATCAGCGTGCCGGCCGGGCCGTAAAGCCACTGTTGGCCGCTCTCGAGCCAGTGGGCGAGCCAATAGAGCCAGGCGACCAGCAGGTAGATGATCAGGGCGATGGGTGCGGCGGCGACGGTTATTCGGGCGAGCGTGCCGGGCCGGCCGTCGGTGGTGTTCAACAGCGCCGACACCGCCGACCGAATTTGGGTGTAGTTACGTGCCGCCGCCGTGAGGAGATAGGCGGCGACCGCCGTGCCGGCGAGTGAAACGGTGAGCAGCGCTGGCGGATAGCCAAGCCCAAGGGTCGGCGACAATCCGGCGATGAGCCAGCCAGCGGCGCCGATCTGCACCGCGCGGCGCACGATCGAATGGATCTTGATGGCGGCCGTGTCGGTGAGGTGGGCGATGCGGATCGCCGATGCGTCGGCGGCGAAGGCACGGCGGGCAATGACGATGAAGCCCCAGCTGTACGAGACCCCGGAGTGGTAGATCCAGACATAGTCGACCATTGGCCCAAGGGATCCTGCGACCAGCGGGGCGACGCTTTTCGTCACCAGAACGAAGGTGACGACTGGGGTGATCTCCAGAACACCGAGCACGATTGTGCGCACGACCCGATCCCAATAGCTGGCGCCGCGATGGCCACTCAGTTGTGGTGCCGCCAGCCAGCGGCGCCACGAAGCTGTGGCCCAGGCGAGCGCAAAGGCCGCACCAAATCCCGCCAGAGCGACGGCGATGGTGGCGGCGATCATGCCAATGAGGCCGTTCTTGGCCCGGGCAAGCTTCTTTTGGATTGGCTCGCGCCGATTGCCGATATTGGCCAGGGCGTCGGCCCAGCTCGACACCCGGGTCTCGATGTTGGTCGCCATCTCGGTCAGGCGGGTCTGGATGCTGGCCAGGGTTTCATCCGTGGCAAATTCGGTTGCGGCCTGTTCCTCGGCGCGGCGTTTCAGTTCGTCGCGCAGCAACGCCCGGATTTCGGAATCGGTGAGGCGGGCCATCAGGGCATCGACCATCTCGGGCGAGAGATCGGCCGGGAATGCTGGCGCCGTGATGGTTGATGGCGCGGCCCCGGCGCCCGGCAGCTTCACCTGAGCGGTGGCAACCGTGGCCAGCATCGCGACGATCAGCGCGAGGCAAAGCGCCGGGATACACCGATGGATGATGCTGTTCAGCATTGCTGGGGTCCGTGTGGATATCGTGTCATCGGAACGCCCCTCGTCCGTACACCGACGCGACGCGCCCTTGCTGGCACATTGCGCCAAGTTGATCGCGCGGACAACGACTGTTGTATAAGTTTTCGCGGCTATCGGGCTTGCAGCACGCCTGGCCCGGCACCTCGGCGGCGTTCAGCCGAGGGCTGCCTTGACCCGGCCGCCAGCGGCGCCGAAATCGATCTGGCCGGTGTATTGCGACTTGAGTGCGCTCATTACCTTACCCATGTCACGAATCGAGGACGCACCAGTCTCGGTCATCGCCTGTTTGATAGCGGCATCGACCTCATCATGAGACAGCGGTTTGGGAAGGAACTCCTTGATGACTTCAATCTCGGCCCGTTCGGTTTCCGCCAACTCCATTCGACCAGCGGTCTCGTAGGTTTTGGCTGATTCTTCGCGCTGCTTAACCATCTTGGCCAGCAGAGCCATGATCCCCGCATCGTCGAGGCCGCTGGCGCCGTCTTCGCCGCGCAGAGCGATGTCGCGGTCTTTCAGCGCCGCCATCATGAGCCGAACGGTGCTGATCCTGAGCTTGTCCTTGGCCAGCATTGCCTCCCTGAGAGCGGCACTGATGCGTTCGCGCATGAAATCCTCAAGTGGTTGCACCGCATGCTCGCGGCCCGGGAGGGAAGACTACACCAGCAATTCTGCTTGAGCAACAGCGCAGGCGGCGCTTAATATGTTGTTTTCAAACAATAAAGATATTTTCGCTGATGCTTGACGCCCTGCTGGCGGGTCTCTAGGTTGCGCTCCTGAGCGGCCTCGGGCCGATCGCTTCCGGTCATCGGGGAGCGCGGACCGGGCTGCCGGATGGGACCGGTAATGTCGTCAGTAATCCTTCCAGAACAATCGGATATCTTTGGCTCGCCGGCGCTTAACGGGCGGCCCACCGGGTGTATTGCGCTGGCTGATGGCTCGTTGTTCTTTGGCCATGGATTCGGCGCGACCGGGACGGCGGTGGGCGAGCTTTGCTTCAATACTGCGATGACCGGCTATCAGGAGGTGATGACTGACCCGTCCTATGCCGGGCAGATGGTCACCTTCACCTTCCCGCATATCGGCAATGTCGGCACCAACCCCGAGGACGACGAGACCGCTGATCCGGTGGCGCTGGGTATGGTGGTGAAGTGGGACGTGACCGAGCCGTCGAACTGGCGCGCTGTCGAGCATCTGTCGGCCTGGCTGGCGCGGCGCGGGCGGATCGGGGTGTCTGGCATCGATACCAGGCGATTGACCCGGCGTATTCGCGACCTCGGCATGCCCCATGCGGCGCTGGCTCATGCGGCGGACGGGGTGTTCGATCCGGCCGCGCTGATTGCCAAGGCGCGGGCGTTCATCGGGCTGGAGGGCGCCGATCTGGCGGCTGGTGTGACCTGCGCGCAGTCCTATCGCTGGGACGAGATGCGTTGGGCCTGGGGGCAGGGTTTCGCCAAGGTCGAGGCGCCGCGCCACAAGGTTGTGGCGGTCGATTTCGGCGCCAAGCGGAGTATCCTGCGCTGCCTGGCCAGTGCCGGATGCGAGGTGACCGTGCTGCCCGCCAGCGCGACCGCCGACGAGGTGCTGGCGCACAAGCCGGACGGGGTGTTCCTGTCGAACGGGCCGGGCGACCCGGCGGCGACCGGGGTCTACGCGGTGCCGATGATCCAGGGCGTGCTGGCGGCGGGCACGCCGATCTTCGGCATCTGCTTGGGCCACCAGATGTTGGCGCTGGCGCTGGGCGGAAAGACCTTGAAAATGAACCACGGTCATCACGGAGCGAACCACCCGGTGAAGGATCTGGAGACCGGCAAGGTCGAGATCACCTCGATGAACCACGGCTTCGCGGTCGATGCGGCGAGCCTGCCCAACGGGGTGATCCAGACCCATGTCTCGCTGTTCGACGGATCGAACTGCGGTATCCGGGCCGAGGGCAGGCCGGTGTTCTCGGTGCAGTACCATCCGGAGGCGAGCCCAGGGCCGCAGGACAGCACATATCTGTTCAAGCGGTTCACCACGGCAATGGCCTAGCGGGTCGGCTGGCTGGGCGGGTGTAGGCGTGAACGCAGGGTGTCCAAGGTTGGACAGGGTGTTAAGCCGTTGATTATAAACGATTACCGAAATATGGTTTTTTTGTCGCCGTAGGGTGTGTGCTCGCACGCACCATTGATTGGCAACGAGAGAGCGGTGCGTGCGAGCACGCACCCTACGCTCGCTGCCCATCGCAACCCCGGAATTCGAGGCGGCCGCATGTCTCGGTGGTGCCTATTGCAGCATGGTTGTCGTTGCCGATAGCTGCCGGTTCGATGATGTGCGCGATATGTGCGGCCCGGTTGCCGTGATCAATGGTCGCGAGCCGCATTCGGGGATGCGTTCCAGGATTATGCTGTTCGGCTCGGCTACCCGGTCCTTCAGTAACCACCGGCTGAATATCTGCCGACGGCGCCAAAGGCCGCGAAATTGAGCCCTATTTTGCGGCGACCGCAGTCAAGTTCATTGTGAGCAACGCATCTGGTTTCGGCAGATCGTCCACGGATATAGCGGTTCGCGCTGGCCGCCGCTCCCCCATCTTGCTCTCAAAGGCGGCATTCATCGCAGCAAAATCCTTCATTTCTTTGAGGAAGACGTTGATGTGAATTACATGTGCAAGGTCGGATCCAACTGAGGCGAGCATGACCTCGAAAGCATCGAGAATTTGGAGCGTCTGCGACGTGATATCCGGCCCGGCGAGGCTTCCGGTTGCAGGGTCAACTCCAGCCGTTGCTCCAATCGCAATGAAATCGCCGACCTTCGCGATATGGCTGTAAGGCCCGAGCGGCTCCATTGTGTCTGGTGGCGTTGAAAACTTGATTTTGCCGGACACTAGCGGTGCTCCCAAGTATCGACCGTTCACAGACGATAACGCGAATTTCCTCAAACGCTAGGGCCCATCTCGCCCCATTTCCCCTGTCGGGCAATCCGCGTCGTTGATATATTGAATCGATGATCGACGTTCTGAAGCATCCAACCTACTCAAAGCTCTTTGCCGCACAGGTCATAGCCCTGCTTGGCACGGGTCTGCTGACCGTTGCGCTTGGCCTCCTTGCTTATGATCTGGCTGGAGGTCGGGCAGGCGCGGTGTTGGGCACGGCGTTCGCGATAAAGATGGTTGCCTATGTCGGTCTCGCCCCGGTCGCCAGCGCCATCGCAGCGCGGCTACCCCGCAAAGCGGTACTGATCGGCGCTGATCTCATGCGGGCTTCGATTGCCTTGCTTCTGCCGTTCATTGACGCGATCTGGCAAATCTACCTGCTGATCTTCTTGCTTCAGGCGGCATCGGCGACGTTCACACCAGCGTTTCAGGCTGTCATCCCGGATATTCTCGAAGACGAGGCGGACTATACGAAGGCTCTGTCTCTATCGCGCATGGCTTATGATTTGGAGAACCTAATCAGCCCGGCGCTGGCTGGCCTGTTGCTCGCTATCATGAGTTATCACTGGCTATTCGGCGGAACCGTGATCGGCTTCTGTGGCTCCGCCATTCTTGTGTGGATGACCGTCGTTCCCGCACATAAATCCGATGTGAAGCCGCGAAGCTTTGCCGAGCGGTTGACACGGGGTGCTCGCATCTATCTCGCGACGCCCAGATTGCGCGGGCTTCTGGCCTTGAACATGACGGCGGCGGCGGCGGGAGCGTTCGTACTGGTCAACACCGTAGTGATCGTCAGGTCGGATTATGGTGCCACCGAAACCTATGTCGCCTATGCGCTTGCGGCCTTCGGTGGCGGATCAATGGTCGCGGCGTTGGCGTTGCCCCGTCTTCTTGAAACCATGTCCGACCGCAAGGTAATGGTGGCAGCCGCTTTCCTGCTCGCTGCTTTGACCATTGGGCATGCGGTTTACTTACTGATCGACGGGCTGTTGGCATGGGCCTCCTTCCTATTGGCCTGGGCTGTAAGCGGCGTCTTGTATTCGGCCATCCTAACGCCTTCAGGCCGCCTGTTGCGTCGGTCCGCCCACGCTGAAGATCGCCCCGCCATCTTTGCTGCTCAGTTCGCCCTGTCCCATGCATGCTGGCTAATTACCTATCCGGTCGCAGGCTGGGCTGGAGAGGCGTTCGGTCTGCCCGTCGCCATGGCCCTGTTGGGGGTGCCAGCATTCGCTGGCGCGGCCCTTGCAATCTATACGTGGCCAAATGAAGACCCGATGGAATTGCATCATGAACATCCCGATCTTCCGCCGGATCATCCTCATCTACAGGGGTATCGGGACAAGGTTGTTGGCCATAGGCATGTATTCGTGATCGATGATGAACATCGGGTGTGGCCATCGCACGGTTAGTCGGCATCCGGCACAATACCGAAGTTCTTCGATGCGCGAAAATGCGGCAGCTTTTGGCTCGCAGACCGACATCGGCGCCTGATCCCGGACCAAAGCCGTTTTCGGGGTCGATGACCTGGCTGGCGTCGGCCAGTCGGCGCTTAAGACACCCTTAACCACTTAACTATTATGCAATATTCCTCTGGAGCGGCCGGAGGAGGCGGTTTTGTTTAGTTTGTATGTTGCGAGGAATAGTGCGGCGTCCTGCATTGCGCGGTGTGGAGGCATCACGTGAGCCCCCCGGTCGTGATGCTGGAGCGCCGGGTCGGTGGCGCCGGCGGACAAGTGTCACCACGGCTGGGCGAGATCCTGATCGGGCGCCAGGCGCTGGAGCGGCATCGGTTGGAGGCGGCGTTGGTGCGCCAGCCGGAATCCGGGCGGCAACTGGGTGATTTGCTTGTGGCGCAGGGATGGGCCAGCGGTGGCGCTGTCGCCGGCGCCCTGGCCGAGCAATGGGACCTCGAATTTGCTGACCTGGAGCGAGTTCCGCCGGATGGCGGGTTGGTGCGTCCGGAACTGACCGAAGATTATTTGCGCCATCGCATCCTGCCGTGGCAGCAGGTTGAGGGTGTCACCGTCCATGTCACCGACCGGCCCGAGCAGGCGGCGGCGGCGTTGACCGCGCTGGGTCAAACCGGCTGCACGATCGCGGTTGCCCCGTCACGCCAGCTGGACGCGGCGCTGGGCCGGGTGCTTGGCGGACCATTGGCCAAGCGGGCGGCGGAGCGGACGGCGGCGGGCGAGAGTGTGCGCGGCCTGGGATGGGCGCGGCTGGCGGCGGGGCTTTGCGTCGTTCTCGCGGTGTTGCTGCTGATCTACGGCGGGACCGTCGGGCTGGCGCTGGCGTTCGGGTCGTTGTTGGCCCTGAACCTGGCGACCACGGTTCTGAGGCTGCTGGCTTTGGCGGCTGGGCTGAGGAAGCCGCCGGAGGCCGAGAATGTTCCGGTGGCGGCGCCGGGCACGGTCGATCTGGCGGCGTGGCGGCCCCTGCCGTTGGTGACCTTGATGGTGCCGCTGTTCCATGAGGCGGAGATGGTGGGCGAGATCACCCGGGCATTGGCTGCACTGGATTATCCGGCCGAGTTGCTGGATGTGATGCTGTTGCTGGAAGAGGGCGATGCCGAGACCCGGGCGGCGGTGGCGGCGCTGGAGCTGCCGGGCTGGATCGCCGCGGTGGTGGTGCCCGACGGCGCGCCGCGGACCAAGCCGCGGGCGATGAATTTTGCCTTGGATTTCGCCGTGGGAGAAATTATTGGCATTCTCGACGCCGAGGACCGGCCCGACCCGGATCAGCTGCGGCGGGTCGCCGAATATCTGCGCGCGGCACCGCCGGAGGTCGCCTGCGCGCAGTGCCAGCTATCCTACTACAACGCCACCGAGAACTGGATCACCCGTTGTTTTCAAATCGAGTACTCGATCTGGTTCGATGTTCTGTTGAGCGGATTCCAGCGGCTCGGGTTGCCGATTCCGTTGGGTGGAACCTCGGTATATTTCCGGCGCAATGCGTTGGAGCGGTTGGGCGGCTGGGATGCCCACAATGTCACCGAAGACGCCGATCTGGGGATGCGGCTGGCCCGCCGGGGCATGCGCTGCGCGGTGCTGCGCTCGGTGACGCTGGAGGAGGCGAACTGCCGTGTCGGTCCGTGGATCCGGCAGCGCTCGCGCTGGTTGAAGGGATATCTGCTGACCTGGCTGAGCCATATGCGGTCGCCGGTGCGGCTGTGGCGCGAGTCGGGCGGGGTTGGGTTCGTGGCGCTGAACGTGCTGTTCCTGGGTGGGGCCGCGACCTATCTGGCGATGCCGCTGTTCTGGTTGTCGGTGATCGGCGGCGTGGTCACCGGCCACACCATCTGGGGCGAGGCGATCCCCGGCTGGGCGCTGTGGCCGCTGGGCATCTCGTTGGCGGTTGGCCAAGCGGTGATGCTGGGATGCGCGGCGCTGGCGATGGTGCGACGCGGCAGTCCGGGGCTGTTGATCTGGGTGCCGACTTTGCCGTTCTACTGGACACTGGGGGCGATCGCGGCCTGGAAGGCGGTGTTCGAGATGGTCTGGGCGCCCTATTATTGGGACAAGACCACCCACGGCATCAGCCGGGTTTTCCGTCAGGCGGCAAAATAAAATTCCAATTGGCCCTGAAAAATCCGCGAGGGGGCTTTTCGGGCGGTCGATTTGGTCCATCATACCTTACAAATAACTTACAATTGGGGAGGACCACCGATGACTGATACATTCAAGCTTGACCGCCGCACTTTGCTGACCGGGGCCGTTGCCGGCACTGCCCTGGCGATGGCTGCTCCGGGGGTCAGTATGGCCGCGGCGCCGAAACAGGGGCTAAGCCGCCCCAACTTTTACCGCTTTGGGTTGGGCGACTTCGAGGTGACCTCGATTCTGGACGGGGCGATCCAGCTGGATGGACCGCATCCGATCTTCGGTGAGAATACTACGCAGGAAGAGGTCGCCGCCCTGGCGGTGGCGAATTTCCTGCCGCCGGACCGGATGGAGATCCCGTTCAACGTGACAGTGGTCAATACCGGCTCGCAAGTGATCCTGTTCGACAGCGGCAATGGCGCTGGCCGGCGGCCGAACGCCGGGCGGTTGCGCGAGTTGCTGGCGGGTGCCGGGATTGCGCCGGAACAGGTCGATATCGTCGCCCTGACCCATTTCCACGGCGACCATATCGGCGGGTTGATGGAAGACGGCAACCCGGCGTTTCCGAACGCCACCTACGTGATGGGCGACGCCGAGTACAATTACTGGTCGGACGAGGGACTGCTTTCGAACGAGGCAATAAAGGGTCGGGCCGAGTTGGTTCAGAGTAACGTGGTGCCGATGGCGCCGAAGACCCGTTTCATCAAGGACGGCGACGCAGTGGTCAGCGGCATTGAGGCAGTGTCATCGAACGGCCATACGCCGGGGCATAACTCGTACCATCTGGAAAGCAATGGCCGCCGCCTGCTGGTGCTGGGCGATGTGTGCAACCACTACGTGGTGTCGCTGCAACGCCCCGATTGGCATGTGCGCTTCGACATGGACAAGGATATGGCAGTGGCGAGCCGCAAGAAGGTGTTGGGGATGATCGCCGCCGACAAGATCCCGTTCATCGGCTACCACATGCCGCCACCGGCGGCAGGCTACCTGGAGCCGAAGGGCGATGGCTACCGCTTTGTGCCGGTTGGGTATCAGCTTAACCTCTGATCCGCAGTTTTAGTTCCCCTATATCGGGCCTGCCCATGAGGCGGGCCCGATTTTTGTGCGGGCTGGCGGGGCGGCGACAGTTGCGCTAAAGCCGCCTCATGAGCGCGAACCCGCCCAATCTTCGACCTGACATTGCCCCCGGCGCCCGGTTTGGGGTCGATGCGCCGCGCGCCGGTCAGCCGCGGATCGGCATGGTGTCGCTGGGGTGCCCGAAGGCCCTGGTCGACAGCGAGCGGATCCTGACCCGGCTGCGGGCCGAGGGCTATGCGATCTCGCCCGACTATGATGGCGCCGACGCAGTGATCGTGAACACCTGCGGTTTCCTCGACAGCGCCAAGGCCGAAAGCCTGGAGGCGATCGGCGAGGCGCTGCGTGAGAACGGCCGAGTGATCGTGACCGGCTGTCTGGGGGCCGAGGAGCAGTATATACGGGGCGCGCATCCCGCCGTTATGGCGGTGACCGGACCGCATCAATACGAGCAGGTGATGGACGCGGTGCATGCCGCCGTGCCGCCCATGCCCGACCACAAGATCGATCTGATTCCGTCGCCCAAGGACGGGGCGGGCGTGCGGTTGACGCCGCGCCATTACGCCTATCTGAAAATCTCCGAGGGCTGCAATCATTCGTGCCGGTTCTGCATCATCCCGCAGATGCGCGGCAAGTTGGCCTCGCGGCCGGTGAACGCGGTGCTGCGTGAGGCCGAGCGGCTGGTCGATGCGGGGGTGAAGGAGCTGTTGGTGATCAGCCAGGATACCTCGGCCTATGGGGTGGATATTCGCCATGCTACAGCGCCCTGGCAGGGGGCCGAGTGGCGGGCGCATATCACTGATCTGGCGCGCGGCTTGGGCAGCCTGGGCGCCTGGGTGCGGTTGCATTACGTCTATCCCTATCCGCATGTCGACCAGTTGATCCCGCTGATGGCCGAGGGGCTGGTGCTGCCGTATCTGGACATTCCGTTCCAGCATGCGGCACCGAATGTGCTTCGCGCCATGCGGCGCCCGGCCAACGAGGCCAAGGTGTTGGAGCGGATCGGCCAGTGGCGCGAGATTTGCCCGGAGATCACGCTGCGATCGACCTTCATCGTCGGCTTTCCCGGCGAGACCGAGGCGGATTTCCAGTATCTGCTGGAGTGGCTGGAGGAGGCGCAACTCGACCGGGTCGGCTGCTTCAAATACGAGAATGTCGGGGGGGCTGCCGCCAATGACCTGCCGGACCATGTGGCCGAGGCGGTCAAGCAGGACCGTTGGGAACGGTTCATGGCAGTCTCGGCGCGGATATCCGAGGCCAAGCTGGCGGCCAAGGTGGGGCAGCGGCTGGAGGTGATCGTCGACGAGGTTGACGAGGGCGGTGCGACCTGCCGAACCAAGGGCGACGCGCCGGAGATCGATGGTAACCTGTTCATCGACGAGGGCTTCGAGGGGCTGGCGCAGGGCGATATCGTGACTGTCGAGGTTGACGAGGCCGGGGAGTATGATCTGTGGGCGCGGCGGGTGTAGGCCAGATGTGGATCATGGTCGCCGGGCCTTATCGGTCTGGCGCGGCTGATGCGGCGGCGCGGGCGGCAAATTTGCGCACGCTAAACGAAGCAGCGCTGGTGGTGTTCCGGCGCGGGCATGTGCCGGTGATCGGGGTAAACTTGGCCCTGCCGATCATTGAGGCGGCTGGGGCCGATTGTTTTGACGAGATCATGATGCCGCTGTAGCTGGCCGCCGCCGAGCGCTGCGACGCGGTGCTGCGGATCGGCGGGCCGTCAGGTGGCGCCGACGCCGAGGTGGCGCAGTTCCGGGCGCGCGGGTTGCCGGTTTATCGCGCCATTGAGGAAGTTCCGGAGGCCGGGTGATGGTGGTTGCGGTACCCGAGATCGAGACGGAGCGCCTGATCCTGCGGCCCTGGCGGGAGGTGGACAGCGCGCCGTTTGCGGCGATGAATGGCGACCCGGAGGTGCGGCGCTTTTTCCCTTCGGTCCTGTCGGAGAAGGAATCGAATGCCCTTTTCGACCGCTTTCTGTCGTGGCAGTGCGACGCAATCTGCTTTGCGGCTGTCGAGCGCAAGGGTGAGGGGTTGGTCGGCATGACCGGTCTCGCGGCAATTGATAACAACATGCCGCCGGCGCCGGCGGTCGAGATAGGCTGGCGCTTCGCGCGGCAAGCTTGGGGTCAAGGCTATGCCACCGAGGCAGCGCGGGGCTGGTTCGGCTATGGGTTTCAGACGATGGGGCTGAGCGAAATAATTTCTTTTGCCGTCACTGGCAACATCCGCTCGCTCGCGGTTATGGGCCGGTTGGGAATGCAGCCAGACCCGGTAGCCGACTTTGACCATCCTGGCATCTCGCCGGACAGTCCGCTTCGGCGCCATGTTCCCTATCGGTTGCGGCGTGAGGAATGGGAACGGGGCCATGCCTGACCCGGCCATACCGCTGGAAGTGGAGACCGAGCGGTTGTTATTGCGCCAATGGCGTGACAGTGACGGGGAAGCCTTTGCGGCGATGAACGGCGATCCGAAGGTGATGCGGTACTTCAAGGCGCAGCGTAGCCGGGCCGAGAGTGACGGTCTGCTGGAACGGCTGCGCAAGCAGTGGCGTGAGGACGGTTTTTCATACTATGCGGTCGAGGCGAAGGGCGGTGGCCTGATCGGCTTCTGCGGGCTGAGCCGGGCCGACTTTCCGGCGCATCTGCTGCCATGCGTCGAGATCGGCTGGCGGTTGGTGCGCGGGGCCTGGGGTAAGGGCTATGCGACCGAGGCGGCGCGGGCGAGTTTGGCGCATGGGTTTGGTCAAATGGCGCTGCCGGAGGTACTGGCGTTTACTGTGGCTGGGAATGCCCGGTCGCGTGCGGTGATGGAGCGGCTGGGGATGCGGTGCAATCCGTCCGAGGATTTCGACGACCCGGACGAGCCGGTTAACAGTCCGATCAGGCCGCTTGTCATCTATCGGTTAAGCCGTGAGGAGTGGGGACGATGAGGATTGCCTGCCTGCACACCGCCGAGAGTAATGTGGCGATCTTCGAGGCGGCCCGGCCGGAGGGTGTGAGCCTGACCCATGTGGTGCGCCCGGATCTGCTGGCGGCGGCGGAGGCTGGCGGGCTGACGCCTGAAATCGCCGCCGCGACGGCGCGGGCGTTGCGCGTGCTTAGCGAGAGCGCGGACGCGGTTGTGCTGAACTGTTCGACCTTGGGACCGGCTGCGGAGGCTGCTGGCGCGCTGCGGGCCGATGCTGCACTGGCCGAGGCGGCCGTGGCTGGCGGCGGGGCGGTTGAGGTGCTGTGCGCGGCACCGAGCACGTTGGCGGCGACGGCGGAGCTGTTTGGGAATGCCGCTGGGCGGACCGGGGCGCGGGTGACTATCCGGCTGGTTCCCGGTGCCTGGGCGCTGTTCCATGCCGGCGATCACGCCGCCTACGCCGAGAAGATCGCCCGGGATGCCGAGGCGAGCCGGGCCGATGTTGTGGCGCTGGCGCAAACATCGATGGCCCCGGCTGCGGACCTGACGGAGCGCGCGCTGTTGACCTGTCCGGGGATTGCGCTGGCGGCGGCAAAGGGCGGGTGGCGATGACCCTGCCGATCATCTGGATACCGGGGCACCTGTGCGGCGCCTGGCTGTATGCGCCGCAGCTTGGCGCGTATCCGGGCCGGATCGCCGACACCCTGAGCGACGATACCCTGGGGGCGATGGCCGAGCGGCTGTTGGCGGACGCACCGGAACGCTTCGTCGTCGCGGGCCTGTCGATGGGTAGCATGGTGGCGATGGAGGTGATCGCGCGGGCCCCTGAACGGGTCGCCGGAGCGGTGATCATGGACACCGATCCCTCGCGCGCGCGCGCGTTAG
>DATLAW010000190.1:0-4813 GCA_035527255.1 Thermohalobaculum sp.
GGCATACATCTACGACGGCGATCCGGTCGAGCGGTATCCGGCGATCGCCGCAGCGGAGCTGGAAGCGCAGGCGGCCGGACGCGGGCTATGGGGCGCGCCGTGCTTCGGCAACATCGAGTCCGTGCCGCGCTAAGTCAGGGAAGGGTGGCACGCATGTCATTGTCGAGAACGGTATTGCACGGGACGGTTGCGGCCGTCACCGCATTGGCAGCCCTAACCTTCCCTGCGAGTGCCACAGCCAACCCCGGCGACATCACTACGGAGGATCAACGCTTCATGGATCATCCTGCGCAACAGGGAATTTTAAATGCTCCTGGGCTTCAGATACGCCAGGGTCAGCGGCTGTGCGAGGAGATTATTGATGGCACGAGAAGCCTCGATGCGCTGTACGAACTCATGCGCAAGGGGGGGTACTCCTTTGATGAAGCAAACGCCATCAGTTCCGCAGCCAAAGTGGTCTATTGCTACTGCTCAATGTGGCGAGAGATCTCGGGTGCCCCAAAAACGGAGTATTGTTCGCAATTCGAAACCACTTACATCCGAAACTGCTAGAGCGGGCTGGCGTTGAGCGCAAAAAACTACGACCACACCTAGTCCATCTCGCCTTAAGTCATATCCCGCACCGCAGTCAACCGGCCAGGGCGACGAGACTGCCGCGACAGCACGCCCAGGATGTCGGAGAGCACCTTGGCCGCCGCGCTGAATTGAGGCACAGCGGATTGGTTATCCATCAGTTGCGCGAGCCGGATCGCAATGGCGACTAGGCCGGGGCGGTCCTCGGCGGCGGGCAGGCCGGTCAACTGTGCCCGTACTGCCAGCGTGACCGGGCCGTCGACGAAATCGGCCGGCGGTGATCCCTCGGCCCGTGGTACGGGCATTAGAAACTTCGCCCGCAGTTGGCGCGAGTGCTCCCGATTGGCGGTTCTACATGCGCCACAACGGCATCCGGCGTTGTAGCGGCTGCGGCCGTGCGGTCGGTCGGCAATCGTCATCGTGGTACTCCGTTCTTGTCCGCGAAAAAAGCCCCTACCAATGGAGGGACCGCCCGGTCGGCGCGTACAGATTTTGACCCCCATATCGGTGTCGGGGTGCTGCGCGGGCACGGCCGAAGGGTGAGAACACCGCGCGCGCAATGTTTCGGCCTAGTCGGCCAACTCGGCGACCGCGACGACAGGTTGAAGGCCTCGCGCATCACTGCGATGAGTAGGGCGGTCATCTGGATGGGAAACGAAGGCATCACTGCCATGGTCTGATTCGCGCCCAAGTCGACGAGTTTGACCAGGACGACGCGGTCGGCGTTGCCATCAAGGGCTAGGGCGCTTTGCCAGAGCTCGGCGGCGCGGCGGCGATAGGTGGTGTTGATCGTGGTGCCGTCGAGGATGGGAGCGGGTTGGTGGTTCATCTGGTGCTACTCCTTGCGAGGTTCAGAGGTACGGGACAGAAGGGCAAAAGGGACAGAAGGGTCATCGAGTTAGGGTTGTGTCACCTTTTGCCCTTTCGTCACCGTCATCCGGTAGCGCCGTGAGGCAGGGCGGCCGCCGGTCGATGCCAGGACCGGCAGGGGGATGAGCCAGCCGTAGTCGAGCAGACGGTCCAGGGCGGGCAACATCACCTCGCGCGACTTGAATCGCTTCGCCGCGCGTTGCATATCCCGCTCGGATACCTCTTCGGCATCGAGGTGATGGATGCGGTCGAGCAGATATTCCGCGTCGGCGCTGACCTGATCCGCGCCCATCACCGTGAACGCCTTAATGGCGCACACTTTGTAGTACTCGCCTAGTCGGTATGCAGCTGCGATCGTTTCGGCGGTGACGGCGGTCCTGGGGCCCTTCTCGGGCCCGAGCTCGGCCAGGTGAATGATCCCGGCGAGACGGGCGATCGCCCCGACATACTTGGCACCCCAGTCGGCCAGGGCGGCCAGTTCGCCATCACCGGCGAGGGTTGGTTCGACGGCGGTCTCGATTGCTTGGATCGCGGTCTGGGCGTTCGGGGTGAGTGTCAGCACGGCGCGGTCCTCAGACCACTTCGACATCCCGGCGGCCAGTGTGGTGATCGCGGTGTCGTAAGCGTCGCGCACTTCGGGGTCGATGGGCTTGGCGGCGATCAGTCGGCTACCGACCTTCGACTCAGGAAACCCGTAGAGGAAGCGGGCGAGTAGGCCCCGGCCACGGAACTGTTTATTCGCGGCGATCTGATCGAGGACGGTCGGCTGGATCATCAGCCCAAGAGTCAGCGCAGGTTTGCGGATGTACTCAGGAGGGCGGCCCTTGCGGTCGATCTTGAGAGGATCACCGGCATGGCCCTTGAGCCAGACATCCATGTTGATCGAGACGGTGTAGCGCCCGGCGATGATGTCGAACAGTCCCCCCTCGGCGGAGATGATCGCCAGTCGACCGCCTTGCTCGGCGAGGATCGACCCGGCCGCCTCGGGGGTGATGTCGTCGGCGATGAACCGGGGGATCGCGGGCACGGTAATGCTTTCGGCCATCGCTTGCGCGCTCTGGGCGTCAGCCATCTTCTTGGCCCATTGATCGGTGTCCGATGACTTCGCGGCCGCCAACTTGGCTTTGTCGGCCGCCATCGAGGCGATCTGTTTCTGTAGTAGCGCCTCGTCGCGGGCGACGACTCCCGCTGTGGCTAGTTCCTGCTCGATGTCGAGCAAGGGCGATGACATCACCTGTTGCACTGCGGACTTTCGCTCACCCGGATGGGCGATGGTGGCTGCGAAGATGTTCAGCGGTTCGCGCCATCCGGATCTGACTTTGATCTCGGCATGCCCGCCGGTACATGCGGAGATCGCGGTGATTGCGGAAGTGCCGGCCATCGCTGGATCAGTCTGCGTTGCTTCGGCGACATCTTCGACCATTGCGGCGATCGCGGTGGGCAGAGACTTGATCGGGAACTTTGGGAGAGTGACCTCGCGGGTGAGTGGGAGCGGGTCGTCGCCGATATCGTCGGGCATCGGGGGGATGTCGGCGGCGTGGGGGATCGCCATGATGGGTTAGGGCCTTTCGTTAGCGCGGAGTCGGCGGGCGGCCGCCTTCATGTCGCCTTGGTGGTCGAGGACGGCGAAGGCGCGGAACTTGGTGTAGCCATTTGGGTGTTGTGACTCAGTGATGCCGAACGGTGTGTTCGGGCTGTAGACGAACAGCAACCCGTGGCGGACGGTTGCGGAGCTCGCCGAGGTGGCGTTGGGATGTAACCAGCGGGTGCCATCGGCGTCGGGGTCGGCGTCGAGGCATCGCCACCCGTGCGGGCCGAGGATGTCCGACCAGCTGGCGCGAGTGGTGAACTCGTCGGCGATCGACGGGCCCGTGTGGATCGGGAACAGTCGCCGAGGTGACCTTGGGAGCAGCGGGGCCGAGGCGGGTCCGATCAGTGCGACCAACCACGGCGGCGGCAAAGCCACCGGAGCATCGACGCGGATATACGGCTTGCCGGTATCGGGGTGGATGCTCGGCGCGGCCACGAGATAACCGGAATGGTCTTTGATGTCGACACCCGACAGCCGGGTCGATGTCAGCTTGCCCGCTGGGCGCCGGAAGTACAGATGGCGACTACCGTCGCCCCGCCCGGTCCAGGTGGTCAGCGTCTCCGGTAGAGCGCCGTGCTCGGCCTCTAGGGCCTCGATCGTGAGGTGCCCGCCGTGCTGGGGGTCGATGTCGAGAACGAACACCGTCTCCGGTGGCCGTACTCCGATGTTGCATCCTGCATACCGGCCTCCCCACCATGCCGCGATCGTGGTGGTGTCGGTGGTGGCATCTAGGACGCCTCGGCCGCCTCGGATCGCCGGCACTTTTCCGCGGAGAGGAAATACTTCCCAGCCGCGCACGCCGTACTCGATCGCGTGGGTGCCCAAGTC
The DNA here is from genome assembly GCA_035527255.1 of Thermohalobaculum sp. GTDB lineage: Bacteria > Pseudomonadota > Alphaproteobacteria > Rhodobacterales > Rhodobacteraceae > Thermohalobaculum. The sequence goes on from DATLAW010000190.1 coordinate 3,863, forward strand.
GGTGCTTTCGACCACGGTCCCGCCCTGGGCCCGGATGATGAGGGACTCGGCCTTGAGGACATCGGCCGGTGTCGGGGGGTTCGCATACACTTGCGATTTCTTTTCTGGTTGGAGAGCCCCGCACGGGTGTTTCGAGGTTTGGTCGCCTCGCCCGCGCGGGGCTCTTCGCTTTAGTCGCGGATACCGGCGAACTGGTCCTGCTCCCAAGCCAGGACGTCAGCAATCGCGTAACGGACGTGGCGGCCGAACTTTGCGAAACGTGGGCCCTTGCCGAGCGAGGCCCATTGGTTCAGCGTGTTCAGATTGACCTTGATCCGCGCCGATAGTTCTTTGCGGGTAAGCCAGGTCTCGACGTCGGCCGCTACCGGCCCTGTGTTCTGGGTTTCCACTCGCATGGCCCCTCCTACTCCTCCGTTTACGGAAATCAGTCAGACTGACTGATTGCCATAAACAGTAGCAGTCAGTGACGACATCCCGATGATGGTGAGCTAGTGTGTCGGAATGTCGGATACGTGGGCCCCTGAGCTCACCAGTCGGATCGCGGCCGAGATAAAGGCATTGCGGGGAGAACGGTCAGGGCAATGGCTCTCTGACGAGACGGCGGCGATTGGCCACCGGGTATCGCGATCGACCATCTCGGAGATTGAGACCGGCAAGCGCCGGACCATCTCGATTGATGCCGTGATCGTCTTGGCGGCTGCCCTCAAAGTCAGCGTGGCCGATTTACTTTATCCGGGCCTCGATGATGTCGAGATGCTGCCCGGTCGGGTAGCGAGGCACGGCGAAGCTATCGAGGCACTAGTCGGAACCCTTGAGCGGATGCAGCGTCTCCAGACGGAAGTTGACCGTTCGACGGCGGCCATCCGAGACGAATTAGCGAACATCCGCAAACTGGGCGATGTCATTGATGAACTGCGCGCAAGAGACACTGTGGGCTCAGCGTTCGCAGGC
>DATLAW010000191.1:0-15108 GCA_035527255.1 Thermohalobaculum sp.
GCGCGGTATCCATAGAATTGGTTCACCCGCTCGATGATGCGCGGTCCCAGATGCTCGACCTCGGGCGCCCGTGCACCCTCGGTGCGCACCACCAGCGTCGCACCCAGCCCCTGGGCGCGCGGGTAGTTGACCTTGACCGGAACGCACAGCGCCGAAAGTTGCTCGCCAACCACCTCGGGCCAGCGGATCAGCACCTCGGGCTCGGCGAAGCCATACCCGGCCGCCGCCTCGCCGAGACGCCGTCGCGCAGTCTCGGCGGCGCTGTGGAAGCCCCGCTTGGCCCGTATGGTTGGCCGTGGTGCCGATCCGGTCTTGCCGCTTGCCGTTCCCAGCGTCATTCTCCGTGTTGTCAGCCCTGCCGTGTTGCTACTGGCTTGCACGGGGAGAGAGCCATCTTTCCGTCGCTTGATACGACGGTTTTGGGTGTCAGTCCAAGATAAGCGCGCGGTGGGGAGATAACAATCGTGATACCTGGAACAAAAGTGGCGGAAACTTCGGCAGACCTCACGCCCGAAGGAATGGCCGACCGGATCCTCGCTTGGTATGACCGCCATCACCGCGAGATGCCGTGGCGGGTTTCTCCGGCCGCCTCGGTGGCCGGTGTGCGGCCCGATCCATATAATATCTGGCTCAGCGAAGTGATGCTGCAACAAACCACGGTGGCGGCAGTCGGCCGCTATTTCATCGCCTTCACTACCCGCTGGCCAACTGTCGCGGCATTGGCCGCAGCGCCGCTGGAGGATGTCCTCGCCGCGTGGGCCGGGCTTGGCTACTACGCCCGCGCGCGCAACTTGCATCGCTGCGCGATCGCGGTGGCGGCCCGCCCCGGTGGGCGCTTTCCGGACACCGAGACCGAACTAAGGACGCTGCCCGGTATCGGCCCCTACACGGCGGCGGCCATCGCCGCCATTGCCTTCGACCGCCCGGCCACCGTGCTGGATGGCAATGTCGAGCGGGTAATGGCCCGGCTCCATGCCGAGACCGACCCGCTGCCCGGGGTTAAGGAACGTCTGCGCGCCCATGCAGACGTGCTGACGCCGCTGGACCGCCCCGGCGACTATGCGCAGGCGGTGATGGATCTGGGCGCCACCGTTTGCACGCCGCGCCGCCCGGCCTGCGGCTCGTGTCCCTGGCACGGCGCCTGCCAGGGCCGGGCCGAAGGCATCGCCGAGACGCTGCCAACCAGGGTACCGAAACAGGCCAAGCCGGTGCGCCATGGCACCGCATACCTCGCCCTCGACAGCCGGGGCGGAGTGCTGACCGAGCGGCGCCCGGAACGCGGGTTATTGGGCGGGATGCTGGCGTTGCCGACGACCGGCTGGGACGGTAGTCCGCTCAATCCGCTGCCGCCCTTCGTCGGCGACTGGCAACAAGCTGGCGAGGTGCGCCACACCTTCACCCATTTCCATCTTCGCCTCGCGGTGCTGTGGACCCGGGTCGATACGCTGCCCGGCGTGGTGCCGGGAACTGCCCCGCAGATTGACGAGGCCGAGGCCGCCATGCCCACGGTGTTCGCCAAGGCCAGCAAGCTGGGACGCTCCGCTGCCGGGAAATGAGGCCGTGGCTTCCTGTCGACAAAAAAAGAGCCCCGTTTCCGGGGCTCTTGAGTTAGGGCCGAGGCTTAGGCCCGGACAGAAGTCCACTTCACACATAAACTCTCAATCGGTCAGCTCGGCGCGGAGCTGCTGACGCAGAACATCGATCGGCACCGGCTGCCCATCGCGGCGGAAATGCCAGTAGGTCCACCCATTGCACGACGGCGCGCCTTGCAATTCAGCGCCGACCTTGTGGATCGATCCGGTGGTTTGCGCCGCCACCAGCGAGCCGTCGGCACGGACCCGCGCGCTATGGCGGCCATTGGCCGAAACCAACACTTCGCCCGGCTCGAGCAGGCGGCGCTCGACCAACTGGCCAAACGGAATGCGCGGCTCACTGCGTTTCGAGGCGGTGACGCGAAGGCTCGCTCGATCATGCGGCGTCACGGCGGCGATCCGGTCGCGGGCGACGGCGGCATAATCGGCTTCGCGCTCGAAGCCGATGAAGTGGCGGCCCAAGCGCTTGGCAACCGCACCAGTGGTACCGGTGCCGAAAAACGGATCGAGCACCACGTCGCCGGTATTGGTGGTGCCGACCAGCACCCGGTACAGCAGCGATTCCGGTTTTTGGGTCGGATGCGCCTTCAGGCCATCGCCGGCCTTCAACCGCTCGGAGCCGGAGCAAATCGGCAACACCCAGTCCGAGCGCATCTGCAATCCTTCGTTCAGCTCCTTCAGCGCGTCGTAGTTGAACACCGGCTTCGATGCCTGCGACTTTCCCGCCCAGATCAGCGTCTCATGGGCGTTGCAAAAACGCTTGCCGCGAAAGTTCGGCATCGGGTTGGTCTTGCGCCAGACCACGTCGTTCAGGATCCAGAACCCAAGATCCTGGAGGATCGTGCCGACCCGGAAGATATTGTGGTACGAGCCGATGACCCAGATAGCACCATCGGGCTTCAGCACCCGGTGGGCTTCGGTCAGCCAGGCGCGGGTGAAGTCGTCATAGGCGCGGAAACTTTCGAACTGGTCCCAGTGGTCGTCGACCGCGTCGACCAGACTGTTGTTGGGCCGGTGCAGGTCGCCCTTAAGCTGAAGATTGTACGGCGGATCGGCGAAGACGAGATCGACCGAACCCTCGGGCAGCGCCGCCATTCCGGCGACGCAATCGCCCTCAATGATCCGGTCCAGCGGTAGCTTGCTCATCTTGCTTCCTCGATCGCGATCCAGGCCCGGCGCCCGGACCTGTGATTCACAGCCAAGATGAGTCAAAATGATTCCACGGTCAATAATTCTTTTGAATCATGCGTTTATTTTTGAATCTTAATCTAATGGATCACCATAAAAACGCAATATGTTGTGGATTGGACGGAACGATCGTCTATGATGCGGGGTCACTCCCAGCCGATCCAATGCCGCGCGATGCTGCGCCGTGCCGTAGCCCTGGTTGCGTTCCCAGCCATAACCGGGATGGGCTCTCGCCAGATCGGCCATGATCCGGTCGCGGGTCACCTTGGCAATGATCGAGGCCGCCGCGATCGACAGCGAACGCCCGTCGCCACCGACCAGCGCCCGCGCCCGGCAAGGCCATCCGGGCGGCACCCGGTTGCCGTCGATCAGCGCCGCATCAGGCGCCGTGCGCAATGCCGCGAAGGCTCGGAGCATCGCCAGATCATTGGCGCGCAAGATGTTCAGGGCGTCGATTTCCTCGACCGTGCCGATGCCAACCCCGACCGATGCCGAAGCCTTGATGGCATCGAAAAGGGTAGCGCGGCGGGCCGCTGTCAGCTTCTTTGAGTCATTGAGCCCCGGCGGGATATTGCCCCAGTCCAACACCACCGCCGCCGCCACAACCGGCCCGGCCCACGGCCCGCGTCCAGCCTCGTCGATGCCACATATTGTGCCCTCGCACCCAAGAAACGCAATTTCTACGGTCAAATCTGGTAGCGTTGATTCCCCATTCATGGCATTCTCCAGTTACCGGATGCGGTTCCGGCAACCCAATATGGGGGGATAAATCAATGCGTAAAGAAATAAGCTGGGTCAGCCCGGTTCGCACCGGCATCATCTACGCCGTGATCTTTGCAGTCATGTCCCTGGTGATGGGCGTACTCGGCATTGTCATGACCGGCATGATGGCTGGCATTGGCGGTGCTGAAATGGGCGGCTCCGGCTTTGGCGGAGCTGAAATGGGGGGCATCGGCATGATGATGGGCGGCGGCATCATCGGCGTGATTATCAGCGTGGTCATGGGTGGAATTATCGGCTTTATCGCCGGCGTGATCGGTGCCTTTATCTACAATGTTGCGGCTGGCATCGCTGGCGGCATTGTCATCGAACTCAAAGATAGCTGATTGACCACGTAGATACACGGGCGGCGTCACTCCCACTATCGCGCCTCAGGATTGTACTGCGCCGATCATGCTGCCATGGTGGCGGATGGGCAAGTTCTCTGTGCCGCGCGCAGGAACGCATTGAAGCATTCTGACCATGCGTCCTTTAGCTGGGGAGACCAGTCCGCGCCCAACATCGCCTGAAGCACATCCAGCATCGCCATCCGGAACGGTGTGTCGCCTGCTTCTCCAAGGCAGATGAGGTGGGATCTGATATCAAGCGCATACGTCATTGAAAGAATATCTTCGAAGTCCTCGAGGTGCTTGATCACAAACGCGACGGTCACGACCAGCGTGCGCCTTTGTCTGTCCCTGCCATCGGTCGACTGTCCGTAAAGTTTGGGCGCGATGTGGAACAAACGATCGAGCGACGTTTCTGCGGCCATGTCGGCAATTGGCAACAGACGGCGGAAACTATCCCGAACCGAATCAATTGTCTCAGGTGTCATCAACCCGCTCCATTCTGTAGTGATCGACGGTGTGAGGTTACTCCCACCCTAAAAAACAAATATGACGATGGTCACATTGACCGCGCAAATCCACTCTCGTCGAATCAACTTCCCTCCGGGCATGCCAAACCAGCCGGTCAAAGCCCGAGCAATAGCTGATCGCCCGCACGCGGCGGCAGACTGAATAGATCGCAGCGCAGCTCGCGGTTGCTGATGGTCAGGCCGTTGCGTCGGCAACCAGCCTCAAAGCGCCGGGCGATCAGCTTGGCGTGAACGCCCTCGCCCGTCATCCGCTTGCCGAATGTTGGATCGTAGTGGCGCCCGCCATGCAGCTCGCGCACCCGGCCGAGCACGCGCTGAGCGCGATCCGGGTAAATTCGTTCCAGCCATTCGCGGAACATACTGCTGACCTCCAGCGGCAAGCGCAGAGTGATGTAGCCGGCGCAGGTTGCTCCGGCCCCGGCGGCGGCTTCCAGCAGCCGCTCGATTTCGTGGTCGTTGAGCGCCGGGATGATCGGTGCCAGATTGACCCCCACCGGGACGCCTTCGCGGGCCAACGCCCGGATCATCTCCAGCCGCCGCCCCGGACCGGCGGCGCGCGGCTCCATCGCCCGGCTCAGATGCCGGTCGAGCGTTGTCAGCGACACCTGGACATGGGCCAGCCCAGCCCGACCCATTGGCCCCAGGATATCCAGATCGCGGGTCACCAGCGACCCTTTGGTGGTAATCATCACCGGGTGATTGTAGTCGCGCAGGATCTCGAGCACGCCGCGCATGACGCACCAGGATTTCTCGATCGGCTGATAGGGGTCGGTATTCGTGCCAATGGCGATTGGTGCAACCTGATAGCCGGGCTTGCGGATCGCCGCCTCCAGCAGCCGCGGCGCATCCGGCTTGGCGACCAGCCGGGTTTCGAAGTCCAGCCCTGGCGACAGACCCAGCTGGGCGTGGCTGGGCCGGGCAAAGCAATAGGTACAGCCGTGCTCGCAGCCGCGATAGGGGTTGACCGAGCGGTCAAAGGGCAGATCCGGCGAGGTGTTTCTCACCAGCACCGACCGGCTGCGGTCGACCGCGACTTCTGTTCTGATCGGCGGCAGTTCGTCTTCAGTCTCCCAGCCATCATCGATGCGCTCGGCATGCAGCCGCTCGAAGCGCCCGGCGGGGTTCACTGTGGCACCCCGCCCCCGGTACTCGCCGGACCGGCGTCGGATGTCGATCGGGTCTGGCAGCGGCTCGGCCATGTGATTCTCACTGTCAATGAGCGCGAACATTACAGGAACATCGAGTCGAAATCCACGCTATTTGATCTCGATCAGGGTCGCATTGCACTCGGCGCTGCACTCTGCTGGTCGAGACTGCCCGTTGCGGAGGACGCCATGATCCTGACAATCGCCCAGATCAACCTGATCCGCGACAGTTTCGACCGCATGCAACCGCATGTGGAGTTTGCCTCGATGCTGTTCTACGATCGTCTATTCGAGATCGCGCCGGAGCTGCGAGGGCTGTTTCGCGCTGACATGGCCGGACAGGGAATGCGCTTCATGAGCACGATGAGCGTGATTCTGCAAAATCTCGACGATCCGGAGGCGCTAGGCCCTTATCTGGAGCGCTTGGCGATCGGCCATGGAGCATATGGGGTGAAGCCCGAGCATTTCCGGCCAATGGGGCAGGCGCTGATCCAGACGATGCGCGAAACACTCGGCTCCGGGTTCCCTGAGGACGCCGCCGCTGCCTGGGGGGCCGCCTATGACCACATCGCCCGCCAGATGATCGCGCTGGGCGGTTGAAGCGCGGACGTGTGGTTCATGGTACGGCGGCTATCCCGACAAGTCCGATGAATTCCGGTTTGTCCATGTTGGACCATCAACCTGCCTAAGCCAGCGGCAATATTTATCGCACGGAATCGCGAACGATGAGATCAGGCGAAACCGCTGCGCCTACGAGGACGGGGAATAATTCACCGATAATTCGGTCAATCTTAGCGCGAGGGATACCTGGCGCCCGCGCCCTCGCAGAGATGCGCTGGTGCGCAGCGGCGCCAAAGTCAAAACAGACGGAGAAACGATGAGAGACACTGTTGAGGATCTTCGCGAGGAGAACATCTATCTTCGCGGCATGATATCCGAACTGACCGGCGAAACCGAAGCACCCGTCGAGGGTTTAACAAAGTGCCTGTCCCGCGTCATTCACACGCTGCAAAACGCCAGTGGCAGGTCGCTCACCAGCGCCGCTATCGCAGACGCTGTCTATTGGGACAGACCGGAATTGCCGCAGTCGAGGACCATCGTTGTATTCGTCCACAGGATCAGAAAGCTGCGCCCGGATCTCGGGGCGAGGATCAAGCTGGTCTCCGGGCACGGCTATCGGTGGGAAACAGAGTAACTGAAGACCTTGGTCGCTCTGAACACCAAAGCCTTACTTGAGGCTACCGGCAATCCCTGCTTTATCCGACATTTCAGCCCCAACGCCGGTTGCGCGCCCGCGCCTGAACGCATGGCCGTCTATCGCCCAAATGGAAATGAAGATCCTCGGCAAACAGCGGGGATTTTCTCGATGTTCCGGTTGGAACGGCTTCCCCACGTCTCGGTTGAGAGGACTCGATCGCCAGAGGGAACCAAACGCCTTTGACCGGGCTTTATGAATTTTAGAAGTGGCGACCCCGAGCGGATTCGAACCGCTGACCTACCGCTTAGGAGGCGGTCGCTCTATCCTGCTGAGCTACGGGGTCCCGCAAAGGGAGGTACTGGATTGACAGGTTCCGGTCAATTAGGATGCTGCAGAACACAGGAGTTCCCAGAAGGAACAATTGGCGAGGGAGAACCGAAAATGCAGTTTTCCAGGATGATCGGCAACGTTTTGCTGGGGCTTGGCGCCCTGGTGCTGGTTGCTTGTGAGCCGGCCGGTAACCGCCCGGCAGGGCTGGCACCCCAGACCAGCGCCGTGCGCTCGGCCAATGAGCAGCGCGAGGGTGACCAGAACCACTCAAAGATTGTCGCCCAGTTCGGGGGTATATATGAGAATGCGCGGGTAACCAGCTATGTGAACCAGATCGGCCGACGCATCGCCGAAGTTTCCGAGCAGCCGAACGCCCGCTGGACCTTTACCGTGCTCGACAGCCCCACGATCAACGCCTTCGCCATTCCCGGCGGCTATGTCTATGTCACCCGCGGGCTGGTGGCACTGGCGGGCGACGAGGCGCAGCTGGCCGGGGTCATCGGCCACGAGATCGGCCATGTTGTCGCCGGGCATTCGGCGCTGCGCCGCAAGCGCGGAACTACCGCGGGGATCGGCCTGCTTGCCGGGGCCATTGGGCTGTCGGTATTGGGTGTCGATCCCAATGTTGCCGGCGGGTTGATGGATATCGGCCAGCAGGCGGCGGGCGGCTACTTGGCCCAGAACTCCCGTGGCGACGAGCTAGACGCGGATAATCTCGGCATCCGCTATTTATCCCGCGCGGGCTACGACCCCTATGCCCAGGCGGATTTCATCGACCGGCTCGGCGCCTCATCCGAGCTGCAGGCCCGCATTTCCGGAGGTGCCTACGACGCCAACCGGGTCGACTTCTTCGCCTCACATCCGGCGAATGGTCCGCGCACCCGCCAGGCGATCCAGATCGCACAGTCGGCCGGGGCCGTCGGAACTGTCGGCGCCAACCGCAACCGCGACCAGTTCCTCGCCGCGATCGATGGCATCGTCTATGGCGACAGCGCCGACCAGGGTTTTGTCGATGGCCGGACCTTCAGCCACCCGAAACTTCGCTTCACCTTCAGCGTGCCGCAGCGCTTCACCATCAACAATACCGCCAATGCGGTGGTGGCGACCGGGCCGCAGAAATCGCGCTTCATCCTGGATGGCGCTGCGGACCAGGGCGGCGATCTCAGCGACTACATTGCCCGCGTCTGGGCCCCGGGGATCGCCCGGAGCCAACGCACAGGCCAACTCACCGGCCTCAGGCGCGAGCGGATCAATGGTCTCGACGCTGCCAGCGCAATCTTGCCAGTGCAGCTCGGCGGCCAGGTTTTTGAGGCGCTGCTGGTGGCCTACCGGCTGGACGGCAAGCTATACCGGATCACCGGACTGACGCCGCGCGGCTCAGGCCAGATGCCGGCAATCTCCGACGCCGCTGCAAGTTTCCGCCGCCTGTCGGGGGCCGAAGCCGGACGACTGCGCGAAAAACGCATCGACATCACCACGGTGCGTAGCGGTGACACCGCCGAGCGCCTGGCGCGGCGGATGAACTTCGACGACTACCAGGTCGAGCGCTTCCGGGTGCTGAACGGCCTGAGGCCGGGCGCACCCCTGCGGGTGCGGGACCGGGTCAAGCTGGTTCGGTAGAAGTCGCCACGGGCGGCGTGGGAGGAACGGGCGGCTGCGGTTTTCCCGATCGACGGACATGTCCCCACCAGCAGCCGGCGAACAGGGCGGATGCGATGGCCGGGGTTACTCCGGGGGGCGCCAGCATCGACAGGAAAGCGCCGAGTGCAGTGGCCGCCAACAGAAGCTGCTCGCCGGCGTAGAAGCGGTGTTTGAGGGCGTGGCGGACCTGGAACAGCGCCCCGATCACTAGAATATGCAGGTCGTAGTTCAGCACCCGCGGAGTCGCCACCAGGGCCGCGAAACAAATCAGCGCGGCCTTGATGTCCGGCGTGACGGTGGGGCTGCGCCAGGCTTTGACCGTAACGGCGAGCACCGCCAATGCGAGGACGCCGTGCAGCGCCATCGCCACGCCGAAACCGGTGCCCAGGTGGCGCAAAAAACCATAGGCGCCGGCCCCCATTGCCCAACGTTGTGCCCCCGCGCCGGTGCCGGTGAAGACGCGGGTGGTGTCGGTGATTGACGCAAAGAATGCGCCCCAGGTTGCGCCCCCCAGAATCACCCAGGACATTGTGGCCAGCGCCAGAGTTGCTGCGGCGCCAGAAAGGACAACTCGCCAACGCCCATCGGCGATCAGCGCCAGTGGGACCGCGACGACCAGATGCGGCTTGAAGCTGAGCAGGCCCAGAAACACCCCGGCACGGACTGGTTTTCGGTCGAGATCAACGAGCGCCAGGCCCATCAATGCCGCCATCAGAAACCCGATCTGACCGTTGATCAGCGTCAGCGCCGTTGGCGCCGACGCCAGCCCCGCCAGCACCGCGTTCGGATGCGGCAGGATCCGCCAACAGGTCCAGAGGAACAAACCCAGCGTGCCGCCGACCCACAGCACCATCGCGCCAAACAGTGTCAGTGCGCCCAGCGGGGCGACGAGAAGTTGCGCCGGAGGCGGATAATGCCAGGACATCCAACCATCGAAATCATGGCCAAGCCCGGCGACCTCGATGGCGCGGTGGGCTGGCCAGTCATAGGCCAGCGCCGGGTTGCCCTCCAGCGCCAACCGGCCGGCGGCCCAGAAGGCTGCAAAATCGGGGATCTGGCCAGGGACGGTGAGGGTGACATAGCTCGGCACGATCAGGATGGCGGCGAAGGCAAGGTTGAGGAAAGCCAACGCCGCCAGCAGAGCCGTGGCTCGGCCAGGGGGGAACGGCTCCGATCCAAACGGGCTCACCGGTCGAGGCTCCCGGCCGTCGGAATACCGGGCTCATTCTTGCCGCCAGCGCTCCAGCCCCGCAGCGACCAAGTTGCGAACGCGGCGATACCGTCGCGCGCGAACATCCACCGCCGCCAGAAACCAAAAGCGCTGACCCCGCCAACCCGGGCCGCGGAGATCACCGGACCAGCGATCGGGTTCGCAATCTCGACGGTACTCATTGCTCGATATCGTCCGTCCTGGCCCATGTTGTCTGGGTCTGAGCGGAGTGTAACCCGAAACCTGGACGAGGGAAAGCTACGGTGAAAGTGCGCGGACGGCCGGGAAACCGGCATCGCCACTGCGGCGAATTGGATGGAAGCTATACCGGATCATGAGGCTGACCCCGCGCGGCGGTGGCGACCAAGGCGGAGATGCTTTCGCGCTCACGGAACAACTGGCCGACATTGAACGAAGCGCATTGGCTTATCGTCTTGCGGCGGACACGAAACATTGGGCGGGCAATTAATTGGAGAGTCCGCTTCACGGCGACCCACCACTGCGCTCGCCATTGTCGCTCGGACCAATGGCGCAACAAGGCTCGCCGTCGAGACCGGCAACGAGAGCTGGCGCATTCGCAACCTCATCTGACAAGCGAGGGGCCAGGAACCGCTCCGCCACATGGGGGCTGCGCGCTTCCAGGCCCCTCTCTCCCAACCACCGGCGCATGTGGCAGGCTCCAAATCAGCCTGTGCAATTGGGGATCACGTTTGAACGCCGATTGACACATAGCGGCCTCCGCCTATTGAACTGATTGTGTTTTAAACCCGAGTTCATGCAAGAGAAAGGCGTTTGGCGTGTCCGCTTGTGTGCAGGTTTCTCGGACGCTGTTTCGCCCTGACGCTGAAAGAGACTGTGAGGCCAATGTCTGCCTCCAGGTGGAAGGGCAACCTTCAAGAACGGAGAAGTGCTGCAGATGCATGCGGGCCTCGAGGTTGGCGCCGGCCATACCGGCTATGCACGCTTCAGCCTCAAATGAGACGTTCTAGATATGCCGATGAACGCCCGTTGCGCCTCAGTACTCCAACGATCTGGTTATCCGGTGTCCCATGCGAATCGGGACTCTCACGCTCAATCCATTCGTACCGGGCTTCGCCGACGTCCACTCCTGGACTCGGGTTTGAAACTACGGGCAAACGAGGGGCATGGCTGGATTCGGTTCAAGCCAGAAACGACAATGAAGATGTGTGACGGCGTTGCGCCGCCAGTGTTGTGGCAGGAATGCGAGCCCGGATCAGAAAGTCGAGGGCCCGGACATCCAATCGGCCAATGGAAATGCAGTCCGCGAAGGAATGACCGCATCCTTCGAGTTCGCAAAACTCATGACGCGTATCCAATCCATGGAATCGGGCTGCCGCCCGCATTGCGGCGCTCCAGCGCCGTCCGCGCTCGGGTCGCGTCCGCCCCTGCTGATCGTCGATCTTTTGCGCAGTGTTGAGGGATTCGTCGCGATCAAGATCCTGCGCGCCGACGAACACCGCAGTCGGAATATCGAGCGCGCATTGCCAATCGAGCTGGAGCCCGTCTTGGTGCGCATTGACGCGCAAACCGCGTGGGAACGGCACCCCCTGGTTTGGAAACGTAAACCAGCCCGGTGCCCCCAGCACCGCCGCTATGACACGGTGGGGGGTGGTCATGGCGTAGCGGTGCACGAACTGGCCACCGCCGGAATACCCGAACATATAGACCCTGTCGGTGCAGGTACCGGTCAGTTCCGTGACGTCGTCGAGGATAGCATTGAGCGCCATATCTGACCTTGGATGGCTGCCCTTCCTGGCGAAACCGAGTTGCTGATATCTCGGGAACCGGCTTGACGTGAACAACGGCGCCACGACTGCCCATCCGAGACTGTTGCAATACCTCGCGAAGGTCTGCGCATGCTCACGCGCGTTCCGCGAGATCCCGTGCACCGACACCAGAACCGGTGTATTTTGGTTGAGCGTTTCCGGTAACGCCAGGTAATATTTGGCATCTGGCCATGCCTCGCAGGTTCGAAACTGGATCATCGCTTCGGCAGGATTTGTTCGTCTGTTTTCATCGTTCTTGATCGACATGATTTGATCGGCCTGCAATTGGCTCGAAGCATTGAGTATCGCTGATATTGTCATGTCGTCCACCCGTGATCCGTTTCAAGCGACCAACCCGAGCGGGCGGTGCAACAGTCGGCGCGTTGATCCGTCCCGGTGAAGCAGGTCGGCCGGTGCGCCCTGCTCGATGATGGAGCCATCCGCGACGTGCCAGATCACATCGGCCAGCGCGATCTGTTCGGGCCTGTGGCTGACAAACAATATCGTGCCGGGATAGGTTTGGAGAATGTTGTCCATCAGGCCAGCTGATTGCGGATCCATGTTAGCATCGACTTCGTCGAGAAGCAGAATGCTCGGGCCTCCGAGCATCGCACGGGCGAGCACGATACGCTGGCGCTGGCCGGGGGACAGATTGAGCCCGCCCTCGACCACGCGCGCTTCCATGCCGCCGGGGATGTTCGCCAGTATTTCATCGACACCACACAGGGCGCAGATGTGGCGAACCTCCGCCTCGGATGCCTTGGGTGAGCGGTAGCGAATGTTTCGCCCAATCGTGCCGCGCATCAGCGGCAGATCCGGACTGACCACGCCGATCGACGCGCGGATCGACACAGCGCTGTGCTGGCGAAGGTTATTGCCGTCGATCAGCAAATCCCCCGACGAAGGTTCGATGAGGCGCGCAACCAGAGAGAGGAGGGTCGATTTTCCGGCGGCATTCGGGCCAACAATCGCCACGATTGATTCGGCTTGCGCTGTCGCGGTAACGCCATCCAGCACATCCGCGAAGACAACGTTCTCGAACGCGATCTCTCCGGGGCCGGCGGGCAGAGCAGGTGCGGATGAGCGGGCTTTCACCGATGGCCGCATATTGGCAAATTCCCGTATCCGTGCGATGGCTACCCGGTAGCCCTGCCAATATTCATAGACCCGGCTCAGATCTCTCAGCGCTGGTGTCAATATGCCGAGAACGGACATCGCGGCGACCACAGCACCGAGACTTGCGCGCCCATGGCCGACCTCATAGGCGCCTGCGGCCAGAATGGCAGCCAGTGAAATGCCGGTCGTCGCCTCGGCCAGTCCGCGCAACGAGCCGACCGCCCGAGCCCGGGTGATCATGGCATCGCGCAATTCGCCGCTTCGGCGTTCGATGCGGCCGCGCTCACGGCGCACCTGCGAGAACATCTGAACGACCGGCATCACGGCGATCCGCTCGCTGACGTCACCGGCCAGTCGGGCGCGCTGGCGGCGCGCCTCACGCACTGCGATATGGAGTGACTTGCCCTGGGTCAGGCTTGCCACGCAGCCGATGGCCAGAACCCCAGCCACGGTCGCGGCCAAGGTCAAATTGATGAACGCCAGCGCCGTTAGCGCGAAAGCGGCGGTGATCGACGCCACGATCAATCGGGCAAGGCCCAGACTGATCCATTGTCTGAGCGCAGTCAGGTCGCCGATGAAGCGCAGCAGGTGGCCACCCCGGCTCTGCTTCTGCAAATCGCGTGGCGTCAGCGATCCGAGCCGGTCGTAGAGCACGAGGCGGACCGCATGAGTGAAACTTTGACCGAGCTTTTCGGCTTCGATCAACTCACAACGCCGCAGCCAGGCCAGAAACAGCGCGATCCCCGCTAATATTCCCAGAGGGCCGAACTGCGATGGTTGCCAATCCGTCCCAAAATTCGGTGCTTTCGTTGCCACCGTATCGAATGCATTCTTGACTACAAATGCAGTTCCGGCCGCGAGGCCGGCCTGGGCCGCAGCGATTGCGCAAAGCCGGGCGAACCCGGCCCTGCGCGATCCTGCGAACGGTTTAGGTACCCGCATATCGATCACCTTTTCGTAATCACGCACCGGCCTGCGCGGCCGAACCGCCGTTCATCCACTTGACGTAAGGTGGCGGCGACACTGTTTCCGGGGCTTCGTTCGGAGTGCTGCTCGCTGTTTTCTGGAGCAGGTCAATGACGATCTCCCCAGTCTCTTCTGGCATCGTTTCGCCAAACGGGAACCAACGCCCCGTTGACAGATCGTTCGACGTGACAACCGGGACATCGAGAACCTGCATGGCTTCGCGGACCGCGAGCGGCGATGCTGTCATCGCGCCCCCGGCCGCCAGAACGGTATGGCCGAGCTTTTCGAGGTGTTGCACGCCGGCCAGAGCGCCAAGTGCATCACCGGCGGCAAACAGCAGGCCCTCACACCGTGTCCGGAACACGTTCGACTCCAGCAGAGCCGCCGTTTCGCGCTGGTAGAGCCCATCGGCGATCTCCAACACGATCGCATCGACGCCTTCCGCCGCAAGATGATTGGTCAGATTGATGAATATCGCTTCCACCCGCGCCGCCGATAGGCCGAAGGTTGAGGGCTCGCCCGCATCTGTGAAATCGAGCATGACGTCGACCCCGGTGTCAGTCATCATCCACCGATCGCCACCCGATCCGGTGCCGGTAATCTTGGCGGCGCCAACCCGCAGACCCTTGCGTTTCAGGCCAAGGATCAGATTGGTGGCGCAGGTTGTTTTGCCGGCATTCATCATCGTGCCGACGACGGCGAAGATCTTGGGGTTGATCCGGGGGACGGCGGCCTTTGGCAGCGCCCAATGTGCCATGTTCATGACGGAGCCATCGGCATAAGCCAGCAGCCCGATCGGCTCGATCCGCGTCGGGTTCTTCATCCTGGCGTGCTTCTCTTTGCATTCCGACGCCAACCCACCGGCGGCCACCAGATCGCACGGCCCCAGATCGCCCGGCACATAGGCCTCGAATTGGTCAGGAGCGTAGCGCGCGCCATAGGTGACGATGATTTCGTCTCCGACATGCATATATGCGCGGCGACCGCACACCAGTTCGATCCGGGCATGCTGACCGAGACGCGCGACCCGCGCCAGGACCAGATCGCCGGCTTTCGGTGCGATCTCACCGGTTAAAATCTGTTCGGCTGCGCCAAGATCCACCCGCCGCGTCGTATAGGCGGCCTTGGCCCGCGATACCCTGTCGCCTATGAATGCCGTACTAGCGATGATTGGAGCACTTGCACTGGTCTTACTCGGAAGGGTTACGAGTTGCATTTTATTCTCCTGTGCGTTTGGCGCCGCTATTTTGAAAGCCACATCATGTGGACCGGAGCGGTCGTCCATGACCGGGAAGATGG
>DATLAW010000192.1:0-11941 GCA_035527255.1 Thermohalobaculum sp.
TGGCAAAGGCGATCCATGCCGCCCGGCCCGACGCCAAGGCGACCAACCCGATTACCGCGGCCTTTGCGGCGTTCGATGCCTTTGGGGCCAAGCGGATCGCGGTGCTGACCCCCTACCGCCGCGACGTCAACGAGATCGTGCGGAACTACATCACTGGTGCCGGTTACGAGGTGCCGGTGTTCGGATCGTTCAACGAACAGGACGACGGCGTGGTGGCGAGCATTGACGGGGAAAGCCTGCGCGCGGCGGTACGCGCGATCGTGAAGGGCCGCAACGTGGACGCAGTTTTCGTCTCGTGCACATCGGTCCGGCTGGTCGATGCGGTATGCGAGATCGAGTCCGAGTGCGGCCTGCCGGTAACATCGTCAAACCACGCCATGGCCTGGCATTGCCTGCGGCTGGCCGGGGTGGACGAAAAGCGACCGGAGTTGGGGAGGTTGTTTGGGTTGTGAGCGTTAAATCCGCAATTCCATGTAGACCAGAAAATCCTTGAGGGCTTCGTCGGTTTCGCCCTCCGAATAGTATTCGACATCGGTGAAGCCCATCGAGCAGTATAGCGCATGCGCCCGTTTCATGTAGAGGGCGCTGTCGAGCAGGATTTTTGTGTAGCCGATCTGTTTCGCGTCATCGATCAAGCGGGTCAGCAAGGCTTTTCCCAGCCCCTTGCCGCGCTGTTCGGGCCGGACGTACATCCGCTTGATCTCGCAGGTGTGGTTCCCTATCGGCTTTAGGAACCCGATTCCGACCAACCGGCCCGCCTCTCGCGTCAAAAGAAGTCGCCCTTGTGGCGCGTAATACAAGCCAATTTCATCGAAGGTTTTGCCGGCATAGTCCTCGACGTCGAGATCCACGCCGGAAATCTCGCATAGCTGGGCAATATCCCAGGTCAGGTATTCGCGGAGAATTTCTGCGAGGCCCTCCAGGTCATCCGCATTGCGGGCGATTGCAATTTCAACAGACATTTCCAAGCTCCGACCAGATTAACCTCCCCTATGTGATCCATTTTAGCTCAGTGGCCATCCCGACTCAATCGGTCTCCAGCAGCGGAAACGCGCTGAGCACGGACGGCACCGACACCACCGGCGCCCCGTGCCGGACATAACTGGGATCCAGCGCGTCCAGACGGGTAACGCCGAGCAGGCCCATGGCGGCGTGGACCTCGTCTTCCAGGATCTCGAGCATGCGGACGATGCCATCGGCACCAGCCGCTGCGAGGGCGTAGCAGTAGAGGCGGCCGAGGCCGACGGCATCGGCGCCCAACGCAATTGCCTTGACGATATCGGTGCCACGCGCAAAGCCGCCATCGACGATTATGGTTGCCTTGCCGCCGACCGCCGCGACGATCTCGGGCAGGACGTCCATCGAACCCAGCCCGTGGTCGAGTTGGCGGCCGCCGTGGTTCGAGACATACACCACCTCGATCCCGTGATCGACGGCAATGCGAGCATCCTCCGGCGTGGCGATGCCCTTGAGGATCAGCGGGATGGCGTAGGCGCGGCGGATGCTGGCAATATCGGCCCATGTCAGGGCGGCCTGGGCGTGGCGGGCGTCATCGCCGACGCCGGCCCGCCAAGGCTTGGCGAACCGCTTGACGATGTCGCGCTCTCGGCGGCTGTAGACGGCGGTGTCGACGGTGAGGCAAAACGCCTCCATGCCGACCGCGATCGCCTCCTCGACATGATTCTCAATGAAGCGGCCGCCGCCCCGGACATAGAGCTGGAACAGGGCCGGGCTGGCAGTGGCGGCGCGGATCTCGGGATTGGTGCGTTTCGAGACCGAGCTGACCATGACCGGCACCCCGAAGTCGCCGCCCGCCTGGGCGACCGGAACCGCGCCCTCAGGATCAAAGGTCTCGAGCCCACCGACCGGGGCCAACAGGATCGGCAGGCGGCACGGCTTGCCCAGAAACGAGGAGGTGGCATCGATATCGCGGACATCTCGCAGCACCCGGGGGCGGAGGGCGATGGCGTCGAGCGCATGGCGATTGCGGCGCAGCGTCGTCTCGGTCTCGGTACCGCCGACCAGGTAATCCCAGCCGTTGGCATCAAGCTTCGACCGCGCGGCGGCGACAAATTCATGCAGCGTCAGGAATTTGGTTTGCAGATCGCGTTGCATGTACTGGCGGCCTCCCTCTTGCGCGGCACACCCGCTGCGAGGCACGATCAGCCGGTGGGGCGGCGCTCGTCAAGGCAGAGTATTGCACCAAGACGCTGACGGGAGGGATCATCCGATGGGCGATGGAAATTTTGCTCCAATCGAGGGCGGCTGCGCCTGTGGCCAGGTGCGCTATCAGATGACCAGTGCGCCACTATTCGTGCATTGCTGCCACTGCCGCTGGTGCCAGCGTGAGAGCGGTGCGGCCTTCGCACTGAACGCGATGATCGAGGCCGACCGGGTAGTGCTGCTGAAATGTGCGCCCGAGGTGGTTCCGACACAATCGGAAAGTGGCGCGGGGCAGAAGTTCTCGCGCTGCCCGACCTGCAAGATAGCGCTATGGAGCAACTATTCCGGGGCCGGTGACAGTTTGCGGTTCGTCCGCGTCGGAACGCTCGATCAGCCCGACCGACTGCCGCCTGATATCCACATCTTCACCGCCTCGAAACAGCCCTGGGTAATCATCCCGCCGGGTGTGCCCGCACTGTCGGAATATTACCACAAGGACGACTATTGGCCCGAGGCAAGCCTGGCGCGGTTGGCGGTGGTGAAGCGCTGACGGAGTTTGCGTGCTGTCCGGGCCGGTGCTAACCCCTACTGCCCGACGCGGACCTCCTCGGCCGGATAGCCTAGCCCGCCCTGGTGGCCGAAATTGCCCTGGTGGCATTCGCTGCAGGCGGTCATTATCGGAACCGCTTGCGGGGCGCCGTTCGGAGCGACCATCATATAGTACCAGTCGTCGGTTTCGGGTGAGACGCCGGCGGCGACCTTTTCCATGATGAACAGCGGGCCTTTTTCCACCTTGCCGACCTCGGTCACGGCGAAGGATTCCTTGGCGATGACTGTGCCAGCGGGGATGCTGACGTTCTCCTCGGCGAACTTCAGATACTCCGAGGCACCGACCGCGTTCACCCAGGTCAGCAGGAACCGTCCGCCGTGGAAGCCGGGATTGGCAGGCAGCGAGTTGGCCGGGGTCCAGTTGCGATAGTCAGCGACATATTCGGCCGGGATCCAGCGCTTGTCACCCTTTTTGTAACCGGCGTGGAGGTCAGCCGCGGTGCAGTCATAGACTACCTGCGCCTCATCGAAGGTTAGGTCGTTGCCATCCTTGCCGGGATCGCAGGCCGCCTGGGCGAAGGAAGCGATGCTGAGGATACTGACGGCAGCGGCGAGGGTGCGCAGGGTCTTGATCATCGTGGGGGCTCCTTGAAATTCGATAGGCTGAGGCCGCGCTGAACTCGGCTCAGGGGGCAAGACTGACCGGTCTGGGGCCTCCATTGCAAATCAAGGCTCAACAACTGAGTGTGATCGACTGAAACATCGCGTTGCACCAAGTCTACCCCAAGTAACCGGCGTAAATTTGTGCTGCTCAGTCGTTGTCTGTTGTCCCGGCTCCGGCCCCGGCGAGGCGGGATTGGTCAGTCGCCGGTGCGTAAGTTCGCGCGGCGAAACCGAGTAGTTGTTCGATATGAGGCTGAGCTTCGAGGGGAACCCTGGTGGTGGCAGTGGGAGTGTTGGCTGCCGACAATTGTCCGCTCTGTAGCGTGCAAACGCCTCGCGGTGCGATCAGCGCCGCCGGCGATCCGACAATAGCAATGTGCCCATGATCGAACGCAAAACCGGCGCCATCCCATTTGAGAACGAATTTGCCGTCAAAGGGAAGTTGAGCCACGAAAGGCACCAGCAGGAGCGGTGATTGTACTGGACCGAACTGGCAACTTTCGCCGGGCACGGTTTGGCGGTCCACCAGTGCCGCGCCAAGTGCCAGCGGACACAACGCCCCGCGGCCGGAAATCCACTTTGGGGCGGCGGGGTCGGGGCGGAGCATTGGTTGAACATCGACAGTGGCCAGCATTGCTGCCAGCGCTTGCGGCCCCGGCAGGCCTCGCCCGCAAAGCCAGCGCACGGAAAAGCCCGCTTCCTCGGCAAGCCCCCAGGAATACCCGGCTCCGCGCGCAGCCTTGATGGCCAACGCCTGCGCTTCTCCCAACGACCAACTCATGGAGTGCTCCGCGCGGGCGGGTAGGTCCACTCGTCCGGGTCGCATTCGGCCAACTCGTGCGGGTACGGGGCACCTTGAAACATGATGATCCGTATCCAGCGATCCGAGCGTGGGTCGAAGCGGGTGGCGCCGAAGAACGACAGCTTGCAGCGCAACAGATCGATCGGCAGCATGGTGTCGGCGATGGTGTTGTCACGGATCTCGGCGTAGGGATTTCGGCCGACAGTTTGGGCCCGGCGAATAATGTGGCGGTGTTCCGGATGACGCAGCAGGAACGCCGCGACTGTCTCCGCCGGGTCCCAGCCGATCATCGCTCGTTCCAGCAGGGCGGCGTCCCGCCCCGGGCCCAGAGGCTGCTCAAAAGGTTCGATTGGCTCTTCAAAACGCTCGCCAAGGCGGGGCTCTAGCTTTTCCTCGGACACATACCAGACTCGAGCCCGAGGTTCGCGCGCCGTGAAGTCGGTTGCCAGCGCCCAACCGTAGACATCGGCTAGAATTTCACTCAAGCGGCGAAGCCTCATCGTGCCGTCGATCTGGAAATCGGCGTCCTCGTCCGCCGACATCCCCTCGGCAAGGTCGTCGACCAGTTCGGGATACGGCTCCAGCATCAACGAGACGAGTTGTTCCTGCCCCTCCAGCGACAGCGTGCCCTCGGCCCAGCGGTAAAGCTGTTCCCAGGGTTGACGTTCCGACAATGCGCCGGCAGCGAGGTGTTCGGTCAGCCCCGCCAGATCTGCGCGCAAACCCTCGATCTTCGCCGACTGAAGCGCATGTGCCGAGGTCCAGGTGTGGGCATTCTCGCGTGCCCGGGCTACGAGATCGGCGAAATTTGCGCGGGCCTCAGCTTGCGCCGTTGGCACCGCCCGCACCCGCGCCAGCGCCGTCTCGCGCGCCGCCATCCAGGTGTGGATCAGCGCGGGGTGACTGACCAGATAGGGCGCCATGCCCAGCCCGGTTGAATTGCCAACGCCGAACCGGCGTCGCAGCGCCGGGTCGATCCGCGCCGCCGCGCCGTTGCCATGACCGCGCGCCGACGCCTCAGCCAGATGCTCGACAATATCCAGTGTGAATGCTCGGATCAGCCAGACTGTCAGCATCTCAGGCTGAAACGAGCCGCGAAACTCCGGCCGGTCAGCCCATATGGAACGGTCAGCGGCGCCGAATTTGCCGGAACCGTAGACTGCGGTGGTGCGCATCAGATAGCCCACGGCCTCGACCTGGGCGAGGTCCGGCTGCTGGCCTGCTGCCAGGCGGTCGATAACATGGTCGAACAGCCGAACCGAGCGGTTGGCGCGCGACAGCACCAGCTCGCTCTGCGAGACCCTGCCGGCCTCCTGCAGGGGCACGTTCCGCGACAGACGGTCTATATCCGCCTCGGTAGGCTCGCCATCGAACAGCGTGAAGGTGGCGTCCCAAGCCTCGGCGATCACCCGGTCGGAGCGCATTTTGTCGGGAAGATCATGTGAGTAGGCGACCAGCGTGTAGGTCCGCTCTGGGCCGATTGCGCAGTATGTGGCGACTCCAACGCCAGAGTCATCGATCCGCCAGACCCGCCGATCGAAGCGCCAGCCTTCACGCTTGATCGTTCGCAACAACACCCGCATGAAGGACAGCCGCGAGGCATAGAAGGCGCCCATGCGCGCCAGTCGCATCACTTGCGACGGCGGCCGCAGCGCCACTTGATATCGGGAGCTATCCCCAGGCGAGCGGGTCATGGTGGCACCTCTGGCGGTTTCGGCGGACCTGGGCTTGCAGCTTGCTCGGCTTCGCGCCCGAATGCGATGGCCAGACATTTCCATGCATTCATCGAATGCGCAGTTCAATCGACAATCTATGAACGGCGCAAGCGTCAATCGTTGGATGAGATAGAGCTGGATTCACTTCGCGGTCAGGAACGGACGTGCTGCCGCCCACATCCTCGACGATCATCACGCGGCCCCACTGTTCGATCACGAACATGCGGCTGTCGCCGGCTGGCTGTACCATCGCCAGTGGCGCGTTTACGCCAGAAACCACTGGCTCGAGCTTGACTTTGATTACCTCGGCCTGCGCCGAAGCGCCTGCCATTGTCAGCGCGGCAGCAGCCGCGATCGAAAGATACTTAAACATTTCAGTCCTCCCCTTTCAGTCGGATAATGTCGCGTTGCGCGACGTCATTTCGCCGAAACGAAGATAGAATTATCGGGAAAAATTTTTTTCTAGGCTGAAAATCAACATTTTTCATCACACAGATGATCTTTTATGACGTGGAACCTGCTGGCTGACCAGTGACTGACGACCGGTGCATAAGGGCGCAAGAACCGGGCATTGGCGGCTCAAATTCGCCAAGTTTTTGACCAGTCAGGCGATCCAGGATCAGTCCGTTGAATGCTTTACGTTCGACAACGGACTCGTTTTGCCGGATCAGCGGTATACACAATTGTTGATCGTCAGCTTGCCTGTCAGGTTCGCTGCGCGCTGGTGCCAACAATCTGTGATCCTCTCACGTTCACCTCCGCGCGAAATTAGGCTCGCCGAATCGCACCACCGGGGTCGACCGGCCCATCAATGCAACTTCGCGAAAGTGGTCGATGATTGCCGCCGTCGGGGCAAACAGATCGTGACCCAGCGTTGGGATGAACAGCGAGAACACCGAGGGGCCGGCTTCAGCGCCCGCCGACAGGTCCCGGTTGCCGCCCCGGCCCCGGCCCGCGTAAAGATCGCCAAGCGGAATTCGATGGACCTCGGCGATCTCGTCCGGCGAGGGGCGGGGCTCGGTTTGCTCACCCAACCAAACCACGAAAGGCGTGATCAGATAGCCGGAATGCGTCGGCAAGTCGTCAAGTGCCCCCAAGACCTGCGAAGGCGAGGCCTCGATCCCAAGTTCCTCCGACAATTCGCGCCGGGCGGCGGTCAACGCATCTTCGCCAGTATCGATCCGGCCCCCCGGCAGGGCATATTGCCCAGCATGGCTGCTCAGACGTGGCGCCCGCAAGGTCAGTAGGAACGTCGCGAAGCTGTGATCCTCTGACGGCGCCAGAACGATTGCCACAGCCGCCGAGCGCAATCCGTCTTGCGCTACCGCTTGGCGGCTGTAGCCAGCAAGATTTGCGCGGATGTGCTCGCGCATGGTGTTTGTATAGGGCCATGGGCCTTCAATCATCCGATCGGTCCTTTTCCCCAATGTGGCGCGGCACCCGGTGTCCCGGATGAATTAGTATAGCATTTCACATCATAGGCCGCCGGTCGGCGGTTTTTCCACCCTTCGGCATTCTGTCAGGCAAGGTCAACAAACCGCTTGCCGCGCGGCGTCCGCTGTCCGATCAGTGTCCACAATCGGCACAGCTCGCCCGCCATAACCGGAGAAATCGCGCGATGGACCAGAAACTGCTCACCGGCAAGACCGCTCTGGTCACCGGATCCGCCCGCAATATCGGTCGAGCGACAGCGTTGCGGCTGGCCGCCTCAGGGGCCAATGTGGTCGTCAACGCAGTTCAGGACCGCGCCGCCGCCGAGTCGGTTCGCGACGAGATCGAAGCCAACGGCGGGCAGGCCATTGTCGTGCTTGCTGATGTCTCTGACGGGGACGCCGTCGCCGCGATGGCCGAGGCCGGCAGGAATGCGTTCGGCGCCATCGACATCCTGGTCTGTAACGCGTCCGCTCGCGGCCAAAAACCATTCCTCGAGATTGATTACGCCGCTTGGCGCCGGGTTATTGACATTTCGATCGACGGAACTTTCCATCTGGCCCAGGCAGTGCTGCCGATGATGGTCGAGCGACGCTGGGGCAGGGTGGTGACGCTGGGCGGTATCGCTTGGCATGTCGGCTTTAAGAACCGGGTCAACAATCTGGTCGCCAAGTCCGGCCTGACCGGTCTGACCCGTGGCCTGGCGGCGGAATTCGGCGACCGGGGTATCACCGTCAACATGGTCTCACCGGGTGCCGTCGAGACGGTTCGTCCGGCCTCCGCCGGCGTCCTCCCGCCGATGGAAACCCCGCCGCCAGTGCCCCGCCTGGCCACCGTCGACGAGGTCGCTTCCGCGGTGCATTTTCTCTGCCTTCCGGAGCAAGGCTACGTCACCGGCCAGATCATCCACGTCAACGGCGGGATGTTCTACGGCGGATAGGCCACCATCGCCTCGCCAGCATAGCCCCGGTAGCTATCGATGTAATAAGCGGCGTCGTTGGCGATCTGGCTGACCGAGTGTCGCGCCGCCATCGCCTCCGACCAGGCTTTCAGGCGCGGGCAATCCTCGGGGATGGCGACGCCACGGTAATGGGTCCATGCTGGCAGCCGCTCGAAATAGGGATACCAGGCGAGGTCAGTCAGGCTAACTTCGGCGCCGAACCAATAAGGCCCGTCGCCGGACAATTTGCCAAATGCCTCCGCCTCGACAAAGCGCAATCTCTCTATCGCCTTGGCCGCCAGCTCTGGATGCATCCCAGGTTCGCGATTGCGGATCACCGCGTACAGATCTGGTGAAAAGTATTCGTTGCAATAATGTGTCCAAATCCTTGCTTTAGCACGAAAAGTATAACTTTCCGGCATCAACGGCGGGTCAGGGAAAACTTCGTCCAGATACTCGTTGATGATCACGCTCTCGTAGATAGTTTTCCCTTCATGGAACAGCGCCGGCACCTTGCCATAGGGTGACACCTCGAGAAACCGCTCAGACTTGTTACCGAGGTCGATCTCGATATGCTCAAACTCCAACCCCTTCTCGATCAGGGCGAGACGGCTGCGGTGCGCGTAGGGACAGACCCGTGCGGTATAAAGTTCCATGAGCGCGACTCCCATTGGCTGTATTTGGTGGAACAGAGTGCGGCCAACACATCGCTGGGTAAACCCCTGCCGGTCCGGTCACAGATATCGAGGGCGCTTTTTCCCGGAAATCTCTGGGATTACCGGGAATCGATTGGCAAGTTGCGACTCGGCGGCGCTTCTAATCAGGTCTTCAATCGCCGGCTCTTTCTTCGCCAACCGCAGGAAGTCATTGCGGGACAACGTTAAAAGGCGACTGAACCCCATTGAGACCACACTGGCGCTGCGCCGCCAAAAATGAATGAACAATGCCGGTTCACCAAAGAAATCGCCACTCGACAACTGGGCCGGTTGATCACCAGTTCGCACTTCCACCACACCGGAGGCAATAAAAAACATCTCGGAACCGCGGTCCCCAGCAGTTATTATGGTCTCGCCCGGTGCCGTGAAGCGCGTCCGCAGATGCCTGGTAATTTTCCTGCGCTGCTCCGGATTGAGGTCCTTAAACAAGGGAACGGAATCGATGAGTGTCTCGGGCGACAACGCAAGGTCGAGGCGCGGTGGCCTCGACGCCTCCCTTTCACGCCGGTCAAGTCCGCGGATCAAATCGTCTCGCAGTTCGGACCCGATGACGCCGTCATTATGCAGACGGACATATTGTTGCCGCTCTCGCCGGATTGCGGTCCGGGTAATCAGTGACTGCTCGAGCGCCGCGACATAGGCCGGATACTGGCGTTCGATCGCCGCAATTTCCATGCGGACATGCTCAAGGCGCCGGGCGAGCAGCTCGCCCAGGTTCTTCGCCGCATCCTCGCCGATCATTGGCGCGACGGTGGTGCTGTCGTAGCGCTGCAAGCCGCGGATCACCCGGTCGGTCTCCATCAGCACGGTTAGTTGAAGCTCGATCATATTGCGAATTGGTCGATCCCAGCGGAGAAAATGCTGCATGATGAGTGCTATGCGGTGACTGGTGACCGAGCTGAACGCCACACTAACAGCCTTCTCATACCCATCACGACCGCCAGCCCGGGCGGCATCCGCGATGCGATCTGCACTCAACCGCAGCCGGTTGGTCGCTCGAGGTCCGATCGCGCCCTCCTCAAAACTGCGCCGGATCAGCCGGGCTTCCTGTCCACTCAGAATCGCCAACCCGAGGCGAAGCCGCTCGCCAAAGGGTATGTTTTCGCCCTCGGCGTCAACCTCGGCCT
Organism: Thermohalobaculum sp.; assembly: GCA_035527255.1. Taxonomy (GTDB): domain Bacteria; phylum Pseudomonadota; class Alphaproteobacteria; order Rhodobacterales; family Rhodobacteraceae; genus Thermohalobaculum. The sequence goes on from DATLAW010000192.1 coordinate 10,107, forward strand.
CGCGGCGCCGCTGGCCTAGGGCTTTCTCAACCGCGGCCAGGGCCCCTGGCTCCAAGGTCCGGGCGGAGGCGATATCGGTAATGACGCTGCGCACTCGCTCGATCGACCCAGCGATGATCCGCCCTCGCAGCGCCAGATCAGCCGGGGAAAGTTGATCGAGCCCAAGGCGTGAGGCCAACAGCGCCAGGGTCGAGGCGTTGACGAACAAGGTGGTCAGCGTGAAGGCGGCCGCCAGCGCCCCCAACACCGGGCCCGCGTCGCCCAACGCCGGCGTCTCGGTCAGCGAGATTGCAAGGATTAGGGTTACCGCGCCTCGTACGCCACCCCAGAACACCAAGATCCGCTGTGGCCGGTCCATTGGCGCACCCTGTCCAAACCGCGCTATCATCGGCAAAACGCCAAACAGGATCAGTGCCCGTGCCGCATAGGCTCCAGCGTAGACAATTGCGACCAGTGCGGCCTGCTTCCAGCTCAGGCTCGAGAGCATCCACGGCGTGATCAACGCCACAATCATCAGGATCAAAGTGTTGGCCCAAAAGCCGATCTGGGTCCAAACAGCATGCACCGTGTTCCAGTTGCCCGGCCCCATATGAACGAACCCGGCCGACCCAGTGGCGAGCCCGGCGAACACGACCGCAACGACGCCGGAGGCGCCAAGCCACTGGTCGGCCAACAAATAAGCACCATATGCGACGGCAACGGTCATCGAAGCCTCGGCGAGCGAAGAGCGGCCGAGCAGGGGGTATATTCGCGACGCCGCTACTGAAATCAGAAGCCCAAACCCTGCGCCGACGCCAAAACTGTAGAGAAAACCGAAGATCACCCCGGTTGCGGTTGGCGCGGCGTCAGGAGCCGCCAAAGCCAGAAGAAAGGTAAATATGGCAATCGCGGCGGCGTCGTTCAGCAGGCTCTCGCCCTCCAGAAGGACCAGCAGCCGTTTTGGAGCGCCGATCTCCCTGAACGTAGTTATCACCGCCGCCGGGTCGGTGGTCGCCACCGCCGCCCCCAGCAGCAGGCATGCGGTAAACGCAAATGGCGTAACTGCCCAGACCGCCAATCCGACCAGCGCCGTTGCCGCGACCACAGCGATGACCGCCAGGACGACGATCCCGCCGATATCGTCGAGCATTCGGCGTACATTCACCGCCAGCGCCATTTCGAACAGCAACGGCGGCAGGAAAATGTACAACAGTGCACTCGAATCAACATCAACCTGCGAGACGAACCATAGATCGTAGGTCGCCAGCGTCGTACCGGCCAGGGTGAAATTGGTCAGCACAGCTGCGGTTCCCGCCGCCAGCCCGGCGCCGGAAATTATCACCGACAGGGGCAGGCCGATCCGTTTAGCCAGCGGCACAGCAAGCGCAATCAGAGCCAGCGCCAGTGCCATTGCCGACAGCGAAAAGACGACGATGTCCATTGATCTTTCCGGTATCCCCTGTCTCGGTCGCTTTAGTCTCCGCCCGCTCTCCCGCGGTTTCTGGGCCGCAGCCGCCCGCCCATCCTATAGCACCCTGACGCGCCCAGCCATCGTTCGCCGCTTGAGTTTAGATGGATTGACCAAAAATTCTGTACAAATGGCATGGACGCACATTCCAAAACGGACAATGTCGCCTCGACCCACGCAGAGACAACGAGTTGTCGACCACCCGATGATACCTTTAACGTCATCGGCCCAAATATCATCGCCTTGCAGCCGAGGGCGTCAATGAGGTCTAAGAGCCTGACCGGAAAGTAGTTGAGCCATATCGGCATATTATGATTCACCGTCTTTGTTCGGAAGATGGAGGACCAGATGCCTTGGAACGATACCGCTCGGGTTGAGCATAGACGGA
>DATLAW010000193.1:0-18148 GCA_035527255.1 Thermohalobaculum sp.
GGAAGTCCTCGTAAGGCGCACCCCAGCTTTTGCCGGCATTGTTGATCAGGATATGCAGCTGGTCAGTCCGCGCCATGATCTCCGCCGACAAGGCGGCCACACCCTCGCTGGTTCCAACATCCCCGGCAAAACCCTCGGCGCTGCCGGGGCCGATGGCGTTCAGCTCGTCGGCCACACGGGCGCAATCCGCCCCCTTGCGCGACGCGATCAGCACCCGCGCCCCGGCCCGCACCAACGCCTCGGCCATCATCCGGCCAATCCCGGTGGCGCCGCCAGTGACAACGGCGGTCTTGCCCGAAACCCCGAACAGGTCATCCAGATAGCTCATTGTCTCTCCCAATGCCTCGCGCCAGCGCTGTTCTGATTGCTGCCTCATTAACAGCCTTGTTTCAGCTTGCAAAACAGCATTTCGCATGGGCAAGCTAGGATCAACGATATTACATACTTGGAGGTCCGGGATGGCTGAGATGATGACACGGATTGTGCTCGCAAAACGACCGCAGGGCCACCCGACCCTGGAGGACTTTCGGCTGGAGGAAGCACCGATGCCGCAGCCCGGGCCTGGCGAAATGCTGGCCCGGGTCGTCTGGCTGACGCTCGATCCCTACATGCGTGGCCGGATGGACGACGCGAAGTCCTATGCCACGCCGGTCCCCATCGGCGGCACCATGGAGGGTGGCACGGTCGCGCAGGTAGTCACCTCCGACAACCCGAAATTCGCCCCCGGCGACTACGTCCTGACCCATTCCGGCTGGTGCAGCCACGCGGTCAGCGACGGCAAGGGGGTGCGCAAGCTCGACCCCACCTCTGCACCGCTTTCCACCGCCCTCGGCGTTCTCGGTATGCCCGGGCTGACCGCCTTCGCCGGGCTGCACGAGCATGGCCGGCCGAAGCCAGGCGAGACATTGGTCGTGGGTGCCGCCACCGGCGCCGTCGGCTCGCTGGTCGGCCAACTTGCCAAGATCTACGGGCTGCGCACAGTCGGCGTCGCCGGTGGGGCGGAGAAATGCGCCTGGGCCGTTGACGAGCTCGGCTTCGAAGCCTGCATCGACCACCGCGCGGCGCCGGATGCCAGCGTGCTGCGCCAGCAACTCGCCGCCGCCTGCCCGGACGGCATCGACATCTATTTCGAGAATGTCGGCGGCAAGACGCTGGAAGCCGTGGTCCCGCTGATGAACCAGTTCGGGCGCATCCCGGTTTGCGGTATGATCGCGTGGTATGACCTTGGTGGCTTGGGCATGGGCGACGCGCCGGGGCCAAACCTGCTGCCCCGAACCTGGCGCACTATCCTGGTCAAGCGGCTGTCGGTTCGCGGTTTCATCGTCACCGACCACGCCGACCGCTTCCGTGATTTCATCTCCGAGGTGCCGGAATACATCCGCGACGGCAGGGTGAAATACCGCGAAAGCGTAACCCACGGTTTGGCGAATGCACCATCCGCCTTCCTGGCCCTGCTCAAGGGCGGTAATTTTGGCAAGCAACTGGTGCAGGTCGGGGCGGAGTAGCCGTTACCCCTCAAGCCGCTCATAGCCAAACCGGAAGGCATTCCCCTCCGCCGTGATGCGCCCGACCGAAGGCGACGGGAAATGCGCGGGCAGCACCAGGTGGTTGTGCTCGCAGCAGCTTTCCAGCACCCGGCGGCGCGAGGCTACCGACTGGACCGGATCGGTGTCGATCGAGAAGTACCAGTCCGGCCGGGCGCATTGCATCGGCGAGTGCAGCAGGTCGCCCCACATCACCGCATGACTGCCGCCGGTCTCCAGATGCACCGCCACATGTCCCGGCGTGTGGCCCGGTATCGGCTCCAGCCATACGTGATCATCCAGCGCATAGTCGCTGTCGACCAGCACCGCCTGCCCGGCCCGGATTACCGGCAGCACGTTCTCATCATATTGCGACGCACCGATCCGCTCGGCATGCTCCACTTCGGTCCGGGCAAAGATATACTTCGCATTCGGAAAGGTCGGCACCCAACGCCCGTCAAGCAGTTGCGTGTTCCAACCGCTGTGATCGCTGTGGAGGTGGGTGCAGAAGACATAGTCGATCTGCTCTGGCCCGACGCCCGTCCCGGCCAGCCGGTCAAGCCAGCTACGGTCGGTTCGGTTGGCCCAGCTCGGGATCCGGGTATTGGTCTTGTCGCAGCCGATGCAGGTATCGATCAGGATCGTGTGCCGGGTGGTTCGCACCAGATAGGACTGGATCGCAAGGATGGTAAGGCCGGTTTCCAGATCGATCGCCCAGGGCGCGAACTGCGGCGTCAGAACGGCCAGTTCCTCCGCCGTCGCGCTTGGGAACATATCGCCCGGCAGGCGGAACTGGAGCTGCATCTCTATCACCCGCTGGACCGTGAACTCACCCAACGGGAACGGTGGTGGCGACAGACTAACAGTCATATGGTATCTCCCTCGGCCAGCAGTTCTCGCAGTGCCGTCTTCAGCACCTTGCCATAGTTGTTCTTCGGCAGCTCGTCGACAAAGCGATACTGGCGTGGCCGCTTGAACCGGGCCAGATTGTCGAGGCACAGCCGATCCAGCGACGCCTCATCCGGCCGGGCGCCATCGCGCGGCACCACGAAGGCGATGACCTCCTCGCCCCATTCGGGATGCACGCGTCCAATCACGGCGGTCTCGCGCACTCCATCCGAGCGCAGCAGCACCTCCTCGATCTCGCGCGGATAAATGTTCGAGCCACCCGAGATGATCAGGTCCTTGGCCCGGTCTTTCAGGGTCACGAACCCCAACGGGTCCATCACACCAATATCGCCGGTGCGCAGCCAACCGTTCCTCAGTGCCGCTGCATTGGCCGCCGGGTCACCCAGATACCCCGCCATCACGCAGTCGCCGCGGGTGACGATTTCGCCAGGCTCGCCAGCCGACACCTCGTTCCATTCGTTGTCGACAACCGCGACCTCGGTCGCCGTGCGCGGGAACCCGACGCTGGACAGGATATCGTCGCGGCGCGGGTGGGCCATATCGGCATGCATCGCCTTGGTGACATGAGTGATGGTCATCGGCGCCTCGCCCTGACCGAATAGCTGATAAAGCCGCGGCCCGAACAATTCCAACGCCCGCTTAAGGTCCGCCAGATACATCGCCGCACCGCCATAGCACAGCGTCTTCAAACCGCGTGTATCGGCGGACCCGGCCAATGGGTGATTGGTCAGCCGGGTGACCATCGTCGGCGCTGCGAAGAACGAGACTTTCGCGTATCGCCCGAGCACATCGAACACCTGCTCCGGCTCAAACGAGCCGTTCAGGGTCAGGTTCTGCGCTCCCATCATCACGAACGGCAGCGCGAAGATGCCGGAGCCGTGCGACATTGGGGCCGCATGCATCCGCACATCCTCCGGCCCGATCCGGTCAACATCGGCAACATAGGCCAGCGACATGGCGGTCAGGTTGCGATGGGTCAGCACCGCGCCCTTGGGCCGCCCGGTCGTGCCGGAGGTGTAGAAGATCCAGGCCGGGTCGTCGGGCGTGCTTTCAACCCGCATCACCGGCGCACCCGCCAGCAACGTGGAATAGTCGGGGCTGCCGGTTGCGATGATCGACGGTATCCCGGCCACACCGCCCAACGCATCAGCCACCTTCGGCGTCGCCAGGCACAGACGCGCGCCCGCACTTTCCAGTATCCAGGCCAACTCACGCGGGTGCAACTTGGCGTTCATCGGGATCGCCGTCATCCCGGCCCGCCAGATACCGTAGAGCACTGGCAGGAACTCGGGCGAGTTCTCCATCGCCATGCCCACCCGGTCACCCGGCTTCAGCCCGTGGCGATCTCGCAGCGCGCCGGCAATGCGGGCTACCTGATCCTCGAACCCGCCATAGCTCAGATCGCCCCCGTCCCATAGTATCGCCGAATCGCCCGGCGAGCGCCGCGCGATCTGGGCCAGACCGAGCGAGAGGTTCATCTGATCTTGTCCAGCGGCTCCGCCGTCAAATCGACGATCATCGGATCCTTGGGATGGGCAGGATACAGCGCCATGATCTTCGGGTCGTGTCCGGGAATCAGCCGATGAAGTCCACCGGACAGCCGGAACAGCCTCTCATGGCTCTCGCAATTCTCGGGCACGTTGGCGACGATGGGAAACGGGTTTCCGCGCGTGATGTTGGCATAGTAATGCGCCGCGTCCGACGCCAGAACCACCAGCCCACGTTTGGTGTTCACCGAAACCGCCTGCAGCCCTCGGCTGTGACCGCCGATCAGATGCAGCCCAATGCCGGGAAACAGCTCCGCGTCACCGTCGAAGAACCGTACCCGCCCGGCGTAGTTGGCCTGGAGCAAGCGGGCAACGTCGTCGGCCTCGAACGCCTGGCGGGCCGCCTTGTAGCGCATATACCGGCCGGTCGCGAAACGCATCTCCTCGTCCTGCACGACAAACTCGGCCTTGGGGAACAGGTCCAGGTTGCCCGAATGGTCATAGTGAAGGTGACTGAGGATGACCGTCTCAACCTTGTCCGGCATGACCTCCAAAACCTCCAGCCCCTTGGAGGGACAGCGCAGGAACGTGCGTTTGCGTAGCTTGGCGCGGGCCTCGGTGAACCCGGTATCCAGCAACACTATGCGCCCCTCCCCACGGATCAGCCAGACGAAATAGTCCATCGGCATCGGCCCGTCATGGGGGTCCGGCATCAGGAAACACTCGTGTGCTTCGCGTTGCGCCTCGGCGTATTTGATGGCAAAAATTTCGTATTGCGGGGTGCTGCTCATCGGATTGCGTACCATCTGCCCAATTTGAATAATCCCGCCGCTGATCGGCGGGCCCCACGCATCCTGGCGGCGTTTTGCCGACCGGGAGCAGGATAGCAATGCGATAACCCATCCGGCGCAGGCGGTGCAATGGTGTGATTGGCCAAACGGCGCCCCGGCCTATTCGGCCGCTTGCATTACGTCCACCGGTCCGAAGACCCGGCCCTCCATCAGAACGCGGGCGGTTCGGAAAACGCTGACGCGCTCGGCGAACCAACCATCGTCCCGCCGCACCACGCTGGCCGAGACCGGCAGTGCGCCGGAGCCGTGACCGACCCGGAATACATCCCCTACGGAAACCGGGCGGGCGCATTCCTGCACCAGCGTCCCCATGATCTGCGCGGCCACACCAACGCACATCGCGCCGGTCAGCGGGATCGCCATGTGCGACACTCCCATCGAGATCATCCGCACCTGGATATCGCAATCGCCCGCATACAGCCGGTCGCCCGACAAGGTCAGTGCATCCGCGGCGGGCGAGACCATCGCGACCTTTGGGGTGGCGCGCGAAATTCTGGCGGCCTCCTGCGCAGTGGCCGCGACTCCGGCCTTGACCGCCGCCGCTAGCCGTATTGCCTCAAACCGCGCGATGACCTCGACCTTGCTTCGCAGTTCGGGGGGCAGTTCTGTCCCGGACAACCCCATATCCGCTGCCCTGACAAACACACACAGGTTTGTCGCATCGATAATGGAGGCGGCGATTGACGTGCCGTCTGGCAGCGTCAACATGTCGACTGGCGCCCCTGTTGGCAGCAACGCGCCAGTGGCAGCGCCCCCCGGATCGAGAAAATCCAGCCGGATCGGTGAACCGGTTCCAGCGACCCCGGCAACCGCGCAATCGCCATGCACCCTGGCGTGGCCTCCGGCGATATGCAAATGGCAATCGACACGCTTTCTGGTGTTAACGTTGAACATTTGCAAAACGGCCTCGCCGTCCGGCACCTGCACCAGGCCGGACTCGACCGCGTAGACACCGACAGCGGAGGAAAGATTACCACAATTGGACTTGCCGTCGATCACCGGCACATCAACCGCGATCTGACCGAAATCATAATCTACATCGACCCCCTCGCGCGCCGACCGCGAGACGATCATCACCTTCGACAGCGACGATATTCCGCCGCCCATGCCATCGAGCTGCCGCCCGTTCGAATCGGGGCTTCCTGTGGCGCGCAGAATGAACTGGTCACGTTCGGCGGGATCGGCTGGCAGGTCTTCAGCCCGAAAGAATAGTCCTTTCGAGGTGCCACCACGCATGAAAACGGCCGGGCAGGAAAACTGCTCCATCTCAATCAGCCTCGTTCAGCGATCAAGCGCCCTGGATTGGGCGCAAGCTTGTACTCCCGCCATTACACACGAGTGGGAGTTTTCTTGCAATCATCTTGCAAAATGTCGACAGACTGCCCGGTATACCGGCTCGTTGTTTCATCGGAGACTCTCAAGCATGGCCTTCGACCACCCGTTCTATTTCCTGCGTCACGGCGAGACGCACTGGAATCGAGAGGGACGAACTCAGGGCCAGCTTGATGCCAACCTGAACGATCTCGGGCGCGCCCAGGCGGCGCGGGCCGCCGAGGCGTTACGCGGTCAGCCGATTGCACGGATCGTTGCCAGCCCTCTCAGCCGGGCGCATGACACCGCGAAGACGGTAGCCGGCGTGCTGGGACTAGAGGTCACAACGGACCCTGGCCTGATGGAGTGCCATCTGGGCGACCACCAAGGTGACCCGCATGGTCCTTGGCTTCAAAACTATTTTCTGGGTGCATACGTGCCGCCGAACGGTGAACATTTTGACGATTTTTGCGCCCGCACCTGGGCGGCGATGCAGCGCGCCGTGGCGCTGGGGCCAAACACCCTGATCGTCGCCCACGGTGGCCTGTGGATCTCGGCCCGGCGCTATGTTTCGGTCGACCCCGATTTGCGGCGGATGCCGAATGCCTTGCCGCTGCATATTGTCCCGGAGGGCGATGTCTGGCGCCACACGATCGTCGGCGAGAGCGGCTGGGACGACGCATTGATCGTGTAGCGTGCCGAAATGGCCTCATCCGGCCAAGCCGTCTGCAAGCAATGCCTCGATCTCAGCACCGTCATACCCATATTCCGCCAACACTTCGCGGGTATGCTGGCCCAGGGTCGGCGCCGGACAGCGGATACCGCCGGGCGTGTCGGCAAACTTGACCGGCAGGCCAAGGGTTTCAACCGAACCGGCAACCGGGTGATCGGTCGCCACAACCATCTCGCGGGCACGGGTTTGCGGATCGGCATGCATCTCGGCAATCGACAGCACCGGACCGGCTGGAAACCCGCCATCCTCCAGCAGCGCCAACCATTCCGCAGTGCTCCGTTGCCCAAAGATGGTGTTCAGCGTTTCAGTCAATGCACCTATATTGGCCATCCGCCCGGTATTCACGGCAAATCGCGGATCGTCGTTCAGCTCCGGCGCACCGATGATCTGAACCAGCCGCTCCCAGTTGGTCTGGTTCGCGGCCCCGATATTGATCCAGCCATCGGCGGTGCGGAATGCCTGATAGGGCGCATTCAGGGGATGAGCCGATCCCATCGGGCCGGGTGAGGTGCCGGTCGCGAAGGCGATGGCAGATTGCCAATAGGTATGGGTGATCGCTGCCTCATACAGCGAGGTGTCGACCTTCTGCCCCGCGCCAGTCTGGAGCTGGCGGGCATAGGCGGCACTGATCCCCATCGCCAGCAGGATACCGGCGGTGATGTCGGAGACCGGCGCCCCGACTTTCACCGGCGGGCGGCCCGGCCCCTCGCCGGTGATCGCCATCAGCCCCGACATGCCCTGGGCGATCAGGTCGAAGCCGCCCCGGTCTCTATACGGCCCGGTGCGGCCAAAGCCGGAGATTTCCCCGTAAATTAGCCCTGGGTTGTCGTGCCGGAGTTCTTCATAGCCCAACCCCAACCGCTCCATCGTGCCCTTGCGGTAATTCTCGATCACCACATCCGCCGTCGCCAGCATTCGCTTCAGGACTGCAACCGCGCGCGGGTCTTTCAGGTTCAGCACAATCCCCCGCTTGTTGCGGTTGACCATCATGAACGAGGCGCTCTCGCCATTGATCTCCGGCGGAACCGACCGGCGCACATCGTCGCCGGTGGGCTTTTCAACCTTGATGACGTCGGCCCCCATATCCGCCAGCATCAGCCCGCAGACCGGCCCGGCCATGACATGGGCAAGCTCGATCACCTTCATGCCGTCGAGCGGACCCTTGGGTTTATCCGCCAAGTCAGCGCCCCTTCCATTGCGGCGGGCGCTTGGCGAGGAACGCCTCAATGCCCTCCTTGAAATCGGCGCTCATATAGGCGGTCTCGATCAAGTCGTGGTCGGCGGCACCAGGGCCATCATTGCGCAGCCGCCGCAGCCCCTCCTTGGTTACCCGCAGCGTCAACGGCGCATGGGTGGCGAGAAGTTGCGCGAGCGCGCCAGCGCGGGCCATCACGGCGGCGGAATCGTCCAGAACCTCGGAGACCAAACCCACCGCCTGCGCCTCCTCCGCGCCGATCAGCCGGGCGGTAAAGATGATCTCGCGCACCCGCGCCTGCCCAATGATCGCGGCGAGCCGGGCCAGCGAGGCGACCGACAAACAGTTGCCTAATGTTCGTGCGATGGGAAAGCCGAACTTCAGCCGCTGGTCGGTAATCCGCAGGTCGCAGCAGGCGGCAATGGCAGCACCGCCGCCGGTGCAGGCCCCGGCAATGGCTGCAATTATCGGCACCGGACAACGCTCGATCCGGTCGAGCACACTGTCCATCTTCTCCTCGTAGTCCCAGGCATCCTGCGGGGTGGCAAAGCCCCGGAACTGGGTCATATCGGTGCCCGCCGCAAAGGCCCGATCCCCGGCGCCCCGAATAACGATAGCCTTGACCGAGCCATCAGTCGGAGCGTTGGCGCAGATCTCGGCCAGTCCTTCATACATGGCGAAGGTTAGGGCGTTGCGCTGGTCCGGGCGGTTGAAGGTTACCCAGCCGGTGGAGTCGGTGATTTCGTAGAGGAGGTCTTCCTTACTCATCGCGCCTTCCCCCTCAACGCGCAGTCGGCGCGGTTTCGCCCAAATGTCGCATCGCCGCGTCCACTCCACCCCGCTGATGCGGCACGCCGGCCAACTCTAGCCCCATTTCCACCCCCGCCAGCGTCCCCATCAGCATCAGGTCGTTGAAATCGCCCAGATGGCCAATGCGGAAAACCTTGTCCGCCACTTTGCTCAAACCAGACCCAAGCGACATATCAAAATTCTCCAGCACCACGCCGCGGAACGCATCGGCGGAATGTCCCTCCGGCATCAGAACCGCAGTCAACGAGCTTGAATAATGGCGCGGCTCGACACACAGCACCTCTAGCCCCCAGGCCTGTACGGCGCGGCGGGTGGCTTCGGCGTGGCGGTCGTGGCGGGCAAATACGTTGTCCAGCCCCTCCTCCTCCAGCATATCGATGGCCTCGACCAGTCCGTACAGCAGGTTGGTGGCCGGGGTGTAGGGGAAGTAGCCGGTCTTGTTTGGGCCAACCATGTCGCTCCAATCCCAGTAGGCGCGCTGGAGCCCGGCGGTTTTGTGCGCCTCCATCGCCTTCGGGCTGACCGCATTGAACGCCATGCCCGGCGGCAGCATTAGGCCCTTCTGGCTGCCCGCGACAATGACATCGACGCCCCATTCGTCCATCCGCATGTCAATCGAGGCCAGCGACGAGATGGTATCGACCATCAGCAGCGCCGGGTGACCAGCGGCATCGATGGCGGCGCGGACCTCGTCGACCCGTGTCGAGGAGCCGGTCGAAGTTTCGTTCTGCACAACACAGACAGCTTTGATATCGTGCGAGGAATCCGCCCTCAGCGCCGCCTCGATAGCATTTGGGTCCGCCGCCCGGCGCCAATCGCTGCCAATCACCTCCGGCTCCAACCCGATGCGCCGTGCCAGTTTTTCCCACAGCCAGGCAAAATGCCCGGTCTCGAACATGACCACCCTGTCACCCGGCGACAGTGTATTGACCAGGGCTGCCTCCCACGCGCCGGTTCCTGACGCCGGGTAGATGATCACCTGCCCGGCAGTCGTCTTCACCATCCGTTTCATGCCCCCCAGCGCTCGCTTCCCCAGCGCCGCAAAGTCCGGTCCGCGATGGTCGATGGTCGGGTTACTCATGGCGCGCAGCACGCGGTCCGGCACGTTGGTAGGGCCAGGGATCTGCAGGAAATGGCGTCCGGGGCGGGTCATGAAGGGTCTCCAATCGGGGTATGATTTGACCTTGCGCGGGTGGCGAGGCGCCGGTATTCAATTTTGCATTCAAAATTCAATGTCAAGAGTAAAGGTAGTCTGGTGTACCGAGAAAAAGTGGATATGGCGCTAATCAAGCGCCTCCGGCGCGAGGTCGAGGGCGAGGTTCTTGCCTCGCAATTCGACCGTGGCCGCTATGCCACCGATGCTTCTTTCTACCAGATCATGCCTAAGGCGGTGTTAGTGCCGAAACACATAGGTGATGTCGAGGCGGCGCTGGCAATTGCTCGCGAGGAAGGCGTGCCGGTCACCGCCCGGGGTGGTGGCACCTCGCAGGCCGGGCAGACGGTCAACGATGGACTGGTGATCGACTTCTCCAAACACCTTAATCGGATGATTTCGCTGGATGTGGAGAACCGTCGCGCCGTGGTCGAGCCTGGATTGGTGCTGGATGAGTTGAACCGGCGATTGAAGCCGCATGGCCTGTGGTTTCCGGTCGATGTCTCTACATCTTCCCGCGCTACCATCGGCGGGATGGCGGCGAACAATTCCTGCGGATCACGGTCGATCCGTTATGGCAAGATGCGCGACAACACAGCAGCCATCGATGCGCTGATGGCCGACGGCACCCGGCGGCGGTTTGCCGAGGACACCAGCGTCGATCGGCGGGACGGTTTGATCCCAGCACTGCTTGCCCTCGGCGAGCGGGAGGCAACCGAGATCGCCGCGCGGTTCCCCAAGGTCCAACGCCGCGTAGGCGGCTACAACATCGATGCGCTGGTGCCGGGGAACCAGCCGCTGCGATTGGCCGATATTCTTGTGGGGTCCGAGGGGACTCTGGCTGTTTCGGAGCGGGTTGAGATTGCGTTGTCGCCGGAGCTGCGCGAGCGGGTGCTGGGCGTCTGCCATTTCCCCAGCTTTCGCGAGGCGATGGATGCGGCGCAGTATCTGGTCACGCTCGATCCAATGGCGGTGGAACTGGTTGACCGCAACATGATCGAGCTCGGCCGCGCGATCCCGCAGTTCCGGCCCGTCGTTGATGAATTTGTTCGGGGCGAGCCGGAAGCGCTGCTGCTGGTTGAGTTCGCCGAGCCGGACCGGGCGGAAAACCTACGCCGCCTCAAAGGTTTGGGTGATCTGATGGCGGAACTGGGGTTCCTCTGGGGCGATCCGGGCAAAAAGCCGGGCGGGGTCGTCGAGGCCATCGACCCAGGTTTTCAGGCCCGGATCTGGGAGGTCCGAACCCAGGGCCTCAACATCATGATGTCGATGAAAAGCGCCGGCAAGCCGGTCTCGTTCGTCGAGGATTGCGCGGTCGAGTTGAAGGATCTGGCGGCGTTTACCGACCGTTTGACCGAGGTTTTCCGCAAGCACGGTACTGATGGCACCTGGTACGCCCATGCCTCGGTCGGATTGTTGCATGTGCGGCCGGTTCTGAACCTGAAGGAGGACACCGGGGTCAAGGCGTTGCGGGCCATCGCCGAGGAAGCCTTTGAGATCGTTGCACAATACAAGGGCTCGCATTCCGGTGAGCATGGCGACGGGATTGTCCGGTCGGAGTTCCACGAGCGGATGTTTGGGTCGCGGATGGTCCGGGCGTTCGAGGAGGTCAAGGATCTGTTTGACCCGACCGGGCTGTTGAACCCCGGCAAGATCGTTCGGGCGCCGAAGATGGATGACCGGAGCCTGTTTCGATATCCGCCCAACTATACCCAAACGCCGCGCGAGACGGTTTTCAATTGGGGAGACTGGCCTGACGGGCTGCATGGCGCGGTTGAGATGTGCAACAATAATGGCGCCTGCCGAAAGCTATCTGGCGGGGTGATGTGCCCGAGTTACCGCGCCACCCGGAACGAGCGCGACGTGACCCGTGGGCGAGCAAACTCGCTTCGCCTCGCGTTGACCGGGCAGTTGGGGCCGGACGCTTTCGCCTCGGACGAAATGGCCGAGACGATGAAGCTGTGCGTGTCGTGCAAAGCGTGCAAACGCGAGTGCCCGATGTCAGTGGACATGGCGAAGATGAAGCTCGAAGTCCTTGCAGCCAGGGCAAAATCCCGTGGCGTGAGCTTGCGGGACAAACTGGTGGCACACCTGCCGCGCTATGCACCCTGGGTGGCGCGGGCACCGTGGTTGGCCAATTTGCGTGACGCTGTGCCGGGTGCGGCTTGGGCCTCGGAGAAGGTTCTCGGTTTGGCGGCTACAAGGTCGCTTCCGCGTTGGAAATCAGATGTCTGGCGCGAGCCCGCCAGCGCGGCGCAGCCTGATGTGGTTTTCTTCGCTGACAGCTTCAATCGCTATTTTGAACCGGAAAACATCCGGGCCGCCGTGTCGGTGCTGGAGGCTGCCGGGTTGAAGGTTGGCCATGCAGTGCCGCCTTCGGGGCGGCCTTTGTGTTGTGGGCGGACCTATCTGGCGGTTGGAATGGTTGATGAGGCGAAGGCCGAAATGCGGCGTGTAATCAATGCTGTACGGCCTGTGCTCGAAGCGGGCGGCGCGGTTGTGGGACTGGAGCCTTCGTGTCTTTTGACCTTTCGTGATGAGGCGCCGCGGCTGTTCCCTGACTGGGATGAGGCGCTGGGGAACCGGGTGATGTTGTTTGAGGAGTATCTGGCCGGGGCGCTGAAGGATGGCACGGCGAAGCTTGATCTTGGCCCGGTGGCCGAGCGGGTTTTGCTGCATGGCCACTGCCATCAGAAGGCGATGGATGTGCTGTCGCCGGTACAGGAGTTGCTGTCTTTGATCCCCGATCTGGAGGTTGAGACGGTTGAGACCTCCTGCTGCGGAATGGCCGGGGCGTTTGGCTATCAGGCTGAAACTGTTGAGGTTTCCCGGGGGATGGGTGAGCTGGATTTGTTGCCGGCGGTGCGCGCGGCAGCGATGGATACGCTGGTGGTGGCGGATGGGACTTCGTGCCGACATCAGATCGCCGATGGCAGCGGGCGCGAAGCGTTACATGCCGCTAAGATATTGTTAATGGCCGTTAACGCCGGCCGAAGGAAAACTAAATGAACCATGACACTGCGATTCCGCGCCGCTCGTTGCATGACGAGCTGGTCGAGCGGCTGCAAAGGCAGATTGTAGAGGGCGATCTGGCGCCGGGGGAGAAGATATCCGAGAAGGAACTTTGCGCCGCCTATGACGTGTCGAGGACACCACTGCGCGAGGCGCTGAAGGTGCTGGCGCGGCAGGGCTTGGTGGTGCTGACGCCGCATCGGGGCGCGCATGTCTCGAAGATTACGGTCGCGCAAATCGAGGAGGCGTTCCCGGTGATTGGCGCCCTGGAGGCGTTGGCCGGCGAGTTGGCTTGCGCCCGGGCGACCGACGAAGAGATTGCGAAAATATCGTTGCTACATATGAAGATGGCGACCGCGCACAAAATCCGTGACCGGCAAAAATACTTTCGACTGAACCAACAGATCCATGATGCGCTGGCCGTGGCGGCGCGCAATCCGTCGCTGAACCGGATGCGCGAAATGCTGGATGGCCGGGTCAGGCGGGCGCGGTATTTTGCCAATATCTCGACGACGCGTTGGGATCAGGCGATGAAGGAGCACGACCAGATTTTGGCGGCGCTGAAGGCCCGCGACGGCGAGCGCCTGGCTGCAATTCTGAAGCAGCATCTCGCCCACAAGCTGGAGACCCTGCGCGGCGTCATTGAGGACAAGAATGCCGGAGCCGGAGCGGTTTGACATTAAGAAAAAATTTACACTCCAGAAGCGTCTCCGGCGACCAAAGTCGACTTTTTAGGCCGGAGTGTTTTGGGGGTGTTTTAGGGGCGTTTTGGGGGTGGCTTGGGTACAGCCCAAAAGTTAACGATTGAAATTGTTCATCTTCGTTATCCATGAATGAATCTGTGGTGATCGCTTCGGCGGATTTACCGTTTATTAACGATGTTTCAGGCCGCACCTCGTGCGCGGAAACCTGAGGCCCCAGCTCGGAGGCCGGGGAGAAGTGGTCGCGGGATGTTTTACTTTCCCGTGAAATCCGGCTCGCGCCGGTCGTGGCTGGCAGCGACGCCTTCCTTGAAGTCGTCGGTCTTGCGGAGCCAGGTTTGCTCATGCAGTTCGCGGTCGGTGGCAGCCCGGACTGCCTCGGCCAAGCCGTGGCGCAGGGTGGTGCGGGTTGAGACGACGCCGAGGGGGGAATTGGTGGCGATCTCGCGGGCCAGGTTCCAGGCGGTCTCACGGACCTGACCTTGCGTGGTCAGCACATCGAGCAGACCCCATTCAAGCGCCTCTTCGCCCTTGATCCGGCGGCTGGTGAGGAACATCAGGCTGGCCTTCTGTTGGCCGATGATCCGGGGCAGCGTGACGGTCAGACCAAAGCCGGGATGAAGCCCGAGGCGGGTGAAGTTGGCGGCAAAACGCGATTCCGGGCAGCCGACCCGGAAATCCGGCACCATCGAAAGGCCGAGACCGCCACCGATCGCAGCACCCTGGATGGCGCCGACAACCGGTTTTTTGGCCGAGAACACCCGAACAGCCTCGATATAAAGGTGATCGACCCCGACCCGGTTGAGAGAGCCCTCGACCGAGCCGTCGGCCTGAACCTGGCTGCCATCGCCAAAATTGGCTCCGGCGCAGAAGGATTTGCCCTGGCTGCACAGCAGAATGACGCGGCAAGCAGGATCGGCGTCCAGTGCTTCAAAAGTGTCGGCGATCTGGCGGATCAAGTAGAAGTCGAAGAAATTATGTGGCGGGCGGCAGATTTCGACGGTGGCGACGTGGTCGCGGATGGTGAGACTGAGGTCGGTGGTCATGGGATGGTCTCCGTTGGCGGGCGTCGCTGCCCCTTCCCTAGCCCTCCCCCCCAGCGGGGGGAGGGGACAGGTTGTGTTGGGGGAGGCGTCGGCCCTTTGGGTCCGGTTATCTGAGGCCGAGTCCGCGGGCGATGATGCCGCGGAGCACCTCGGTGGTGCCGCCCTGGATGGTCAGTTTTGGGGCGACCAGAGTGGCGTAGTTTATCATGTCCTCGAAGGCGGCCTGGCCCGCCGGGTCAGGCTTGGCGAAGGCGGCGAGGTCGCGGGCGCGCGACGGCAGCGCTTGTTCCCAGACGGTGCCGAGGTCTTTTACGATTGAGGCTTCCAGCACCGGCTCGCGGCCGGACTCGAGCATTCCGGCGACCGAGACCGACATGCGCCGCAGGGTGTGAAGCTGGGCGACCAGGCGGCCGATGCCCTCGGCTGCCCGAATGTCCGCGTCGCCGCCGAGGGTGCGGATCAGGGCCGTGAGCACGTAGAAAGTCTCCAGGAACCGCTCCGGGCCACTGCGCTCGTAGGCAAGCTCGGATGTTGCCTGCTTCCAGGCGCCGTCAACCTCGCCCAGCACATTGCCGGACGGGATCATCACGTCGCTGAAATGGACCTCGTTGAAGTCGGTTGAGCCGGGCATCTGGTCGATCGGCCGGGTCGTGATGCCGGGCAGCGACATGTCGACCAGGAACTGGGTCAACCCGTGGCGGCGATTATCGTTGGTCGGCGGCGAGGTGCGCAGAAGGGCGATCATGTATTCGGCCCGGTGGGCGTTCGAGGTCCAGATCTTGCTGCCATTGACGCGGTAGCTGTCGCCCTCGAGATCGGCCCGGGTCGAGGCGGCGAACAGGTCGGAACCGGAGTTGGGTTCCGACATGCCGATGGCGAAGCAGACCTCGCCCCGGGTAATGCGGGGCAGGATGTCGGCCTTGATCGCCTCCGAGCCGTATTTCAGGATCACCGGGCCGGATTGCCGGTCGGCAACGAAATGCGACCACGTCGGGGCGGAGGCGGCGCGGAATTCCTCGGTGACGACGTAGCAGTCGAGATGGCTGCGCTCGGCACCGCCGTACTGGCGCGGCCAGGTCATGCCGATCCAGCCCTGGGCGCCGACGCGCATCGAGAAGTCGCGGTCATAGCCGGGGTTCTTCAGGCCGGCATTGGGGTCGAAGGTGCCGCGCGCCACTTCATCGGCAAGGAAGGCGCGGACCTCGGCACGGAGTTCGGCCGTCTCCGGCGGCAGGCGCATGGGGTCGAAGTTGATTGCGGTTTGCATGGTCTGGGTCCCCTAGCGCGCGGACAGCATGGGCCAGAGGGCGTCGGCGCCAGCCTCGGCTACCATGTCGCCCAGCATCACCGCCCAATGGCTTTCGGCGCCAAAATCGTCGCGCCAGCCCCACATTCGGCGGGTGAAACGTTGCAGGACATGCTCGGCGGTCCAGCCGATGGCGCCGTGGACCTGATGGGCAATGGCGCCGCCGGTCGTAACCGCCTCGCCGACGCGGATCTTGGCGGCGGCGATTTCCAGCAACATTGCGTCGTCGAAACCGGTTTCGGTGGCCAGGGTATCGGCAGCGGAACCGGAGGCGGCGAGGGCTGCGGCGACCTCGCCACCGAGGCGGGCGAGGTTGTGCTGGACCGCCTGGAACTTGGCGATCGGGCGGCCGAAGGCGATGCGGTCACCGGCGTAGCGGACCGAGAGATCAAGCACCGTCTCCAGCGCCCCGGTCATCTGGGCGGCGCGGACGGCGGCGCCGATCAGCATCGGGGTGTCGGCGTGCCAGGCGGCGGGAGCGTCGCCAATCTCGACCGGGTAAACGCGGTCGAAGTTGATATCGGCGCGCTCGCCGCCCATGTCGGTGGCGAGTGGGGTGGTGGAGGCGGTGGCGGGCGACATCAGGGCGATGATCTGGCTGCCTTTGGGGTCAGCGTGGGCCTGGGCGGCAAATTGGGCGCTGGCCTCGGTTACCCGATCGGCGATGACCACGATGGCGCGAGCGTCGGCGGTATGGGGCACTGCGCGGGCAGTGCCGGAGATGGTGCCGTCGTCGTCGAAGATCAGGTGATCGCCAAGGCGCATAGGGGCGACGGTCATCGGGCCGGTGGGGCATTTGATCCCGGCGGCGTCGAGGAAGTGACCGGCCAGCAGGGTCTCGGCCAGGGCAACCGGGGCGGCGTATTGGCCGGCGATGCGCAGAATGTCGAAGCCGTCGAGCAGGTCGGCGCCGGCCCCGCCATTGGCCTGCGAGACCCAGGCGAGCGGCAAGCCGGCCTGCTCGAGGGCCTGCCACAGCGGCGCCTTCCAGGCGGTATTGGCGGCGGCGTTGACAGTTTGCGGATCTGCCAGATCGGCGAGGATGCGCGCGGCCATGTCGCGAACGGCGGTATCGCGGGTCGTGCTTTCGGCGCGTTCATTCAAGAAATTAGCCTTTCGGATGGCGGGCAGCGTGACAGGACCCGATTTGGCCTAGCGAAATTGCCAGAATCTGTAAAGCAGTGCTAGCCAGAGTACAGATCACTTATCAGGAGCATGATTTGGCCACCTCTCCAGACCGATCGCTGAAGCTGGATGTGGTGCCGCTGGCGCTGGCGCAGACGATTGTCTGGGCGGCGCTGTACTATTCGTTTCCGGCGCTGATGCTGGCGTGGGAGCGTGATCTCGGCTGGACCAAGACCGAGCTGTCCGGGGCGTTTACTTTGGCGCTGGTAGTGACTGCGGTGCTGGCACCGGCGGCCGGGCGGCTAATCGACCGGGGTTCGGCTTGGCTGATCCATCCGGGTGGTGCGCTGCTGGGGGCGGCGCTGCTGGTGGCGCTGAGCCAGGTGACCGAGCTGTGGCAGTTTTATGCCGTGTGGTTGGGGATGGGGCTGGCGATGTCGGGTTGCCTGTACGAGGCCGCCTTCTCGATCATCACGATTACGGTGGGCAGCCGGGCGCGCGAGGCGATCACGGCGGTGACGCTGATCGCCGGGTTTGCTGGGACGATATCGTTCCCAAGTGCGCACTTCCTGACCGGGGAATTTGGCTGGCGCGGCGCGGTGCTGTGTTTTGCTGGGGCGGTCGTGGTTGTCGGCATTCCGCTGATGCTGTGGGGGTTGCGCTTGCTGGAGAGACATCGGCGAGCCGAGGAGGAGGCGCCGGATGCGGCGCAGGCTCCGGCTGATCATGAGGCGGTGACGCGGCGCCCGGCGTTCTGGCTGTTGGGGTTTGCCTTTGGAACCATCGGGCTGGTGCATGGTCTGATCCTGGCCCATCTGTTGCCGATCCTGGCGGACCGGGGGATTGCCGAGGGCACGGCGGTGCTGGCGGCCTCGATGATCGGGCCGATGCAGGTGTTCGGGCGCATCGTCATGCTGACGACCGAGAAGCGGGTGAACACGTTCGGGGTGGCGTTGTTTTGTTATATGGGCATGGGTGCCGGTTGC
>DATLAW010000194.1:0-2654 GCA_035527255.1 Thermohalobaculum sp.
CATGGCCCAGGCTGGCGGGATCGGTGTGATCCACCGCAACCTCGACCTCCTCGAACAGGCGGCCCAGGTGCGTCAGGTTAAGCGCTTTGAATCGGGCATCGTCTATAACCCGATAGCACTCCGCCCCGACCAGACCCTCGCCGATGCTCAGGCGCTGCAGAAACAATACAACATCACCGGCTTTCCAGTTGTCGATGCGGACAAACGGTTGGTCGGTATCCTGACCAGCCGCGACATCCGTTTTGCCGAGGACCCGCGCACCCCGGTCTCGGCCCTGATGACATCCTCGAACCTCGCGACCGTGCGCGAGCCGGTCGATCTTGATGCCGCGAAGAAGCTGCTCCAGGAGCGCCGGATCGAGAAACTTCTGGTGATCAATGCCAAGGGCGAATGCACCGGATTGCTGACAGTCAAGGATATCCAGAAGGCGGTGCTCAACCCGCATGCCTGCAAGGACAGCGAAGGCCGCTTGCGGGTCGCCGCCGCCTCCACCGTCGGTGATGCCGGCTTCGAGCGCAGCAGCGCCCTGATCGATGCCGGCGTCGATTTGATAATCATCGACACCGCCCACGGTCATTCCATCTCGGTCGCTCAGGCGGTCGAGCGGATCAAGAAGCTTTCGAACTCGGTTCAGGTCGTCGCTGGCAATGTCGCCACGGCCGAGGCGACCAAGGCGCTGATCGGCGCCGGAGCCGACGCGATCAAGGTCGGCATCGGCCCTGGCTCGATATGCACGACCCGGATCGTCGCCGGTGTCGGCATGCCGCAGCTAACCGCGATCATGGATTGCGCCGAGGAGGCCGCCCGCACTGGCCAGCCGGTGATCGCCGATGGCGGCATCAAGTTTTCCGGCGATCTGGCAAAGGCCATCGCCGGGGGCGCCAGTTGCGCCATGGTCGGCTCGGCGTTGGCGGGCACCGACGAGGCACCGGGCGAGGTTTTCCTCTACCAGGGCCGCACCTACAAATCCTACCGTGGCATGGGTTCGGTCGGCGCGATGGCGCGCGGCTCGGCCGACCGCTACTTCCAGCAGGAGGTCTCGGAAAGCCACAAGCTGGTGCCCGAGGGCGTCGAGGGCCAGGTCGCCTACAAAGGCCCGGCGGCAATGGTCATCCACCAACTGGTCGGCGGCCTGCGTGCGGCGATGGGCTACACCGGCAACCACACCATCGACGAGATGCGCAACGGCTGCAAGTTCGTCAGGATCTCAAATGCCGGGCTGAAGGAAAGCCACGTCCACGACATCCAGATCACCCGAGAGAGCCCGAACTACCGGGTCGGCTGAGTGACCACTGGAGCGCGCCGAAGATGATCCCAGCCGCCCGCATCCAGTCAGCGATCGAGATCGTCGATCTGTGGCAATCCGGCATCGACGGCATCGACCGAGTGCTTGCCGGTTGGGGCCGGGGTAATCGCTACGCCGGGTCCAGCGACCGGCGCGCAATCGCCGACCTGGTGTACGACACGGTCCGCCGCCTGCGCTCGGCCGCCTGGGCTGCTGGCGTGGACGAAATCCCCCATGGCCGCGATCTGGTCCTCGGCAGCCTCATTCTTGATGGTCTCGACGAAATTGCTCTATCGGCCCTGTTCACCGGCTTTCAACATACTCCGGCACGCTTAAGCGAATTCGAGCTTTCGCGCCTTCGCCAGGCGCTCGATGACGCGCCTCGACCAATCCGCCTCGACTTCCCGGACTGGTTGGCGCCGCATCTCAAGGTGATCCCCGACGCCGCCCTCGAACTGACCCGCCAGCGGGCGCCGTTGTTCCTGCGGGTGAACCTGCTCCGGTCAGACCTATCTGCCGCCATTGATGCCCTCGCAGCCGAACAGATCATCACCGAGCCCGGCCCCCTGTCGCCGACCTGCCTTACAGTGCTTTCCGGTGCCAGAACAGTTACCCGCAGCCGTGCCTATCTCGACGGTTATGTCGAGGTGCAGGACGCCGCCAGTCAGGCGGTGGCGGGTTATGCACAGGCCAGGCCGGGCGACACTGTGCTCGACTATTGCGCTGGCGCCGGCGGCAAGGCCCTCGCGCTCGCCGTTACCATGGCGGGGCAGGGCGCTCTTCACGCCCACGAAATTGCGCCCCAGCGTTTGGCTCAGCTCGGCGAGCGGGCAATGCGTGCCGGGGTCGAGATAACATTCCATGAACCAGGTCAGATCGCGCCTCTCACCGACCGCTGCGATCTCGTGCTGGTCGATGCTCCCTGCACCGGCTCCGGCGCTTGGCGCCGCAATCCGGATGCCAAATGGCGCCTGACCGAAAGTCAGCTCGCAGGTTACGTACAGACCCAGGATACCGTCCTCGACCTGGCCGCCGCAGCGGTTCGGCCAGGGGGCCGGCTGATCTACGCGACCTGCTCGATGCTGACGATCGAGAACCAACAGCGGGTGGCTCATTTCCTCGCAACCCGCCCGGGTTTCCATCCTGGCCGCGATCCACTGATTCTGACGCCGTCCGATGGTGGCGACGGCTTTTTTGCCTGCGAGATACTCCGCAAACCCGAATAATCCCTTAGAGCCTGACCGGAAAGTAGTTGAGCCATATCGGCATATTATGATTCACCGTCTTTGTTCGGAAGATGGAGGACCAGATGCCTTGGAACGATACCGCTCGGGTTGAGCATAGACGGAGTTGCGCGCGCTATCCAAGC
>DATLAW010000195.1:0-18530 GCA_035527255.1 Thermohalobaculum sp.
GGCGGAACCAATTCCCCATAGGGCTTCCTGAAACATCCGCGCACCGACCCCGCGATTTCGTGCCTTGGCGCTTCTCCGACGCCGGCAAACACCGCGCCACGCTCAACCACGGCAACACGGCGTCCGAGAAACCTGCACAAACCGCGACATTCGACGCGGCGTCGCCTGGCGGCCGGGATGCATCGGCGAGCCGACATTCCCGCCCCCTTGCAAAGGGGTGGGTAGTGGGGTTGCTACGGGCGCTGACCTCAAAAATGGCTCACATGCCCGCCATCGACGACCAGCACATGGCCGGTCACGAAAGACCCTGCCTCGGAGGCCAGGAACACCGCCGCACCGCCGATCTCGTCGGGCTGCCCCCAACGCCCAAGTGAGGTCCGCTGCTTGAGCCAGGTGGCGATCTCCGGATCCGCCGCCATGTCGGCATTCGCCTCGGTGGCGAAGAAGCCCGGGGCGATGGCGTTGACGGTGATCCCGTGGGGTCCAAGCTCCGCCGCCAGCGCCCGGGTCAGGCCGACCAGCCTGGCCTTGGACGCGGTATAGGCGGCATCGCCACCCCGGGCGATCGGGCCGGCGATCGAGGCGATGTTGATGATCCTGCCGCGACCCTGGGCGATCATCATCGGTGCCGCCAGGCGGCTCATCTCGAACGGCGCAAACAGGTTGGTGCCAGTCACCCGCTCCAGATCGCCGGGGCCAAAGTCCGGCAGGGCCTTACGGGCGCGTGCACCGGCATTATTGACCAGGATATCGAGCCGCCCGTGATCGGCGCGAATGCGGGCGAACAACGCCTCGCGTGCGAGAGGGTCGGTGACATCGGCGGGCAGAACACTCGCGGCACCGCCGTTCTCCCTGATCGCTGACGCTGTTATATCCAGCGTCGATTCGTCCCGGCCATTCAGCAGCACCGAGGCGCCCTGCCCGGCCAGCGCCACGGCGATGGTCCGGCCCAACCCGCGCCCCGCACCAGTTACCAGCGCCACCTGTCCCCCTAGATCGAACATCGCAATCCCGGTCGCCTGTTTCAGTCCGTGGAATAAATCTGCCTCTGATTTGATCCGAATCTGGACGCGGTTGCAAACTTCGTGGGATGAGGGGGCAACATTGATCAGCGACAGGGAGAGAACGGCATGGATCTGGGCATCAAGGGCAGGAAGGCAATCGTCTGCGCCGCCTCGAAGGGGTTGGGGCGCGGGGTCGCCGAGGCGCTGGCGGCGGATGGGGTGGATCTGGTGATCTGCGCTCGCACCAAGGACGCCATCGAGAAAACCGCCGCCGAGATAGCGGCGAAATACGGCGTCAAGGTCACGCCGGTCGCCTGTGACATCACCACCGAGGCTGGCCGCGCCGCCGTGCTGGCTGCCTGCCCGGCGCCGGACATCCTGATCACCAACGCCGGTGGCCCGCCGCCCGGCGACTTTCGCGACTTCAGCTCCGGCGACTGGCGCAAGGCGGTCGAGGGCAACATGATCACGCCGCTGGCGCTGATCCATGCCACCGTCTACGGCATGATGGATCGCGGCTTCGGGCGGATCATCAACATCACCTCGTACTCGGTCAAAGCGCCGATCCCGACGCTGGAGTTGTCGAATGGCGCACGGGCCGGGTTGACCGGTGCGGTCGCAGCACTCGCCCGCAAGGTGGCGAAGAACAACGTGGTGATCAACAACGTGCTGCCGGGTCCATTCGACACCGACCGGCTGCGCAACACCACCAAGGCCATCGCCGAGAAGAGCGGCCGCACTATCGCCGAGGTCTCGGCCGATCGTGCGGCCCAAAGCCCGGCCGGGCGCTTTGGCACAACCGAGGAATTCGGCGCCGCCTGCGCATTCCTGTGCTCGCAATATGCGGGGTATATCACCGGGCAGAACATCGTTCTGGACGGCGGTGCGTTGAACGCGACGATCTGAGGGGCGCTGGCCGGGGCAGTGGGGGGCGGTTGAACGGTGGGTTGAGTGGTGGATCAAGACCCACCATTCAACCGGGCCTCAATGCTCCGCCAACCCCCGCGCCGTCTCACGCGCCCTCTGCGCCCTATCGCCCTGCCCCACAGCTATCAGGCAATCGGCGTAGTTCTCCCAGCCCCAGGCGGAATGCGGTTTGCGGGCGGTCCGCTCGGCGAACAGCGACACCGCGAGGTTCGGGTCGCCGCCCTTGGCGGCGGCATCGGTCAACATCATCCAGAAGACATCGCGCTGGGCGTGGCTGCCGCCCAACGGATCCATGTCGTAGCGGATCGGGAACATCTCACCCACCGCCTTGTCGTAGTTCTGGCGCCGTAACTCAAGCATACCCCGCGCCAGGTTCAGCCCGGCCTTGGCGGTGATCCGCCCCTGGGTCGTCGGCCGCGCCGCCCATTCCTCCAGATGCGCCATCATCGCCGCGATATCGGCCTCACCCCCGGCCGAGACCAGCGCCATCAGGTAGTGCAGGCTGACGAAGATCAGCTCGTCGTCGTCGATGCGTTTGCTGGCGATATCGGCCAGCACCTGCCAGCGGTCGCCGACATCGGCCCCGAACATCTCCAACCGCCACAGCATCGAGGTGGCGTTGACCATGTCGAGATAGAACGGCGTGTCGACATCCTTGCCGAACTGGTTGTCGTAGAGGTCGAGCACCTCGGCAAACTCACCGCGCTCGATGTGGTAGAGGCCGCGATGCCAGTGCAGATGGTAGCGGAAGTTGTTGACCGTGGACCACGAGGGTTCCAGCGAGCGGGTCCATTCGATCCCCTCGGCAGGGCGCTCGGTCATCTCCATGCAATGGGCGACGGAGTGGACCGACCAGGCATCCTCCGGGTTCACCTCGACGGCGCGGCGGCCATAGCGCTCAGCTCCGGCATAGTCGCCGGATTCTTCCAGCCCGAAGCCGTACATGCCCAGAAGGAAGCCATAGCAGGGATGATCCTCGGGCCACTGCGGCAGGGCGCGGGCCATGGAATCGCGGATATTGCGGCCGTCGCCGGAGTAGAAATGGGTGAAATGGGCCAACCGCAGCGCCAACCCATCCAGCGGGTATTCGAGCAGGATCGCCTCCCAGGTCTCGGTCGCCCCGTCCATATCACCGGCACACCATTGGCCTAGCGCCTGGTGGTGCATTCGTTCACGCCGGTTCAACCGCCCGGCCGCCGCCATGGTGTCGATCAGTGCCAGCTGTTCATTGGCGATCGGGGTCAGTTGCTTCATCCCCGACATTTTCATGAAATAGCCCTTGGCGCAGTTGGCCATCGGCATCGAAGGGTCGGCCTCCAGCAGGGCGGCAAGCTGTTTCATCAGGTCGCGGCGAAAGCCCATGAAGACCGGCAGGATAGCCTCGAAGCCCAGGGCCGAGGCGGCGGAGGCGGCGGTGTAGGCGAGGCCGTGCGTGTCTTTGTATTCGGTCATGCCGTCTCCGGATATCTTAGGTGTTCAGGCGGTCTGGAGGCATAATAGCCGCCGTAACCGGATTGTCGATGTGCTTACCGGCTGCCATTCTTGACCCAAACCATACCCCAAAGGGGCGCACAGACGGTGGTTGGAGTTCCAACTTTTCCGCACAACTCTAGCAGGTTGCTGAAAAACTCCGGCGGACCACCAAGTTAGTATGATTTGGGCACAGCATATTGATATCGCAAACCAAGTGATCAACATATAATGCGCGTTTGAGGGGAGTAAATCGTATTTCAGCAACCTGCTAGCGAGTGCTGAACTCCTTTCCCACTGCATTAGCGTGAAACTACGCACGATCGCACAACGAATGCGTAGTCGTACTAAATAGTAAACTGTCCGAATTTCGTTCAAATTAATTTCTACGGGAAGTGTCGTAAATGACCAATCCCGTTGAGGTACATGTCGGGCAAAGGGTGCTTCAGCGCCGTTGGATACAGAAACTACCCGGCAGCTGCATGGCGAGGGTTGGGTTATGAAAAGTGTGGAGAGTGCAATGAATAATTTCGGCAAGGCGTTTCTTGTAGATGTATCTGTGGCGGTTTTGGCAGTTGTTGTCGGTGTCGCGTTGATGGTAGCGCTCCTTATGGATCAGGGATATTGGGCTCTGTAAGCCTGCTTGCGGGCGCTCGGATGATCGCGCGGCACTCGGACGCCGCGATCTGATCTTCTTCGCGCGGCGAAGACAGCGAGCATCCGGTGCCAGAACGGCCCTTCCTACCACTCCACTCCCTCACCCCAACTCCCCCGCTTCGTCCTTCACCGCCTCCATCGCCACATAGGTAGAGGATTGCGCCACATGCGGCAGGGCCGAGATCTTTTCGCCCAGCACGTGGCGGTAGGCAGTGATGTCGCCGGTGCGGACCTTCAGCAGGTAGTCGAAGCCGCCGGCGATCATGTGGCATTGCTCGACCTCGGCCAACTTGCGCACCGCCGTGTTGAAGGCGTTCAGCGCCTTGTCGGTGGTGTCGGACAGTTTGACCTCGACAAAGGCGATGTGCCCCAGCCCGACCTTGGCCGGGTCGATCACCGCGCGGTAGCCAAGGATATAACCCTGCGTCTCGAGCCGCCGCATCCGCGCCAGGCAGGGGGTTTTCGACAATCCAATCTTGGCGGCGAGGTCAGTGACGGAAATACGGCCATTTACCGACAGTTCGCGCAGGATTTTCATGTCCAGTTGGTCAATTTCCCTAACGTGCCGCATTTTCATAGTCGATAATCCTGATATCATCAGTAATATAAGTCGATAAGCCAGCGAAGGCTCGATGTAAAGACCGAACACCCTGTGACAATCTGCTATGGTCGGCGCGATCACTCCCTTCAACCGAGGTGCAAAATGTCCCGCCCGACCAATCTCGATCAGATCCGCGCCAGCATGCGCGCCGACACCTTGCCGAACGAGGCCAGCGTGTTGCGGCGGCTGGCGGCCGAGGCCGGGCTGGGCGCTGATACTCGCAATGCGATCTCCGCCCATGCCGCGGATCTGATCCGGCAGGTGCGCAACGCCACCGATCCGGGGTTGATGGAAAGTTTCCTCGCCGAATATGGCCTGTCGACCAAGGAGGGCGTCGCGCTGATGTGCCTGGCCGAGGCGCTGTTGCGGGTGCCGGATGCCGACACCATCGATGCTCTGATCGAGGACAAGATAGCACCCTCCGACTGGGGCAAGCATCTGGGCCATTCGTCGTCTTCGCTGGTCAACGCCTCGACCTGGGGCCTGATGTTGACCGGCAAGGTGCTGGGCGACTCCGAGGGGCTGGCCGCCGTCCTGCGCGGCGCCGTCAAGCGGTTGGGTGAGCCGGTGATCCGCGTCGCTGTCGGCCAGGCGATGAAGGAGCTGGGGCGCAATTTTGTGCTCGGCCGCACCATCGCCGAGGCGCAAAAGAACGCAGGCCCGTATCAGGCCAAGGGCTACACCTATTCCTACGACATGCTGGGCGAGGCGGCCCGTACCGAGGCCGATGCGCGGCATTACCATCTGGCCTATTCCGACGCCATCACCGGGTTGGCGGCGGCCTGCACGTCGGATGATATCCGCGACAATCCGGGCATCTCGGTCAAGCTGTCGGCGCTTCATGCGCGCTACGAGTTCGCCCAGCGCGACCGGGTGATGGCCGAGCTGACTGCCCGCACCCGCTCGCTGGCGATGTTGGCGAAATCGGCCAATATGGGCTTCAACATCGATGCCGAGGAGGCCGACCGGCTGGATCTGTCGCTCGACGTGATCGAGGCGGTGCTCAGCGACCCGGCGCTGCGCGGCTGGGACGGATTTGGCGTCGTGGTCCAGGCTTATGGCCCGCGCGCCGGGCATGTGCTGGATTGGCTTTATGCGCTGGCTGTCAGCCTCGACCGGCGGATCATGGTGCGTCTGGTCAAGGGCGCCTACTGGGATACCGAGATCAAGCGCGCCCAGGTCATGGGGCTGGACGGTTTCCCGGTCTTCACCCGCAAGATCGCGACCGATGTCAGCTACATCGCCTGCGCCAAGAAGCTGCTCGCGCGGACCGACCGGATCTATCCGCAGTTCGCCACCCACAACGCGCACACCGTGGCGGCGGTGCTGAACATGGCTGGCGACAAGGGGTCCTTCGAATTTCAGCGCCTGCACGGCATGGGCGAGTCGCTGCATTCGCTGGTCCATGACGCCGAGACCACCCGCTGCCGCATCTACGCGCCGGTCGGCGCCCACCGCGACCTCCTTGCCTATCTGGTGCGCCGCCTGCTGGAGAACGGCGCCAACAGCTCGTTCGTCAACCAGATTGTCGACCACAGCATCCCCGCCGAGTTGATCGCAGGCGATCCGTTTGATGCAGTGGCGGAACTGGGCGACCAGGTCACCAATCCTGGCATTCCACAGCCCGCCGGCCTTTACGGCGCCAGCCGGACCAATGCGAAGGGCTGGGACCTGACCGATCCGGTGACGATCGACGGGTTGGATGTGGCGCGGGGCGTTTTCCGCAGCCATCGCTGGCAAGCCGGGCCGATGATCGCGGGCGTCGTTGCCGCAAACAAACCGCGCGAGATTCTGAACCCTGCCCGACCGGCCGAGGTTGTCGGCCATGTCACCGAGGCTGCCCCCGCCGATGTCGAAACAGCACTCGCCGCCGCCGCCGAAGGCTTCGCCGAATGGTCGGCGTACTCCGCCCTCGACCGCGGCTCGGTGTTGCGCGATATCGCCGATCTCTACGAGGCCAACGCACCGGAGTTCTTCGCCCTCGCCACCCGCGAGGCCGGCAAATCCCTGCTCGATGGCGTCTCCGAGGTGCGCGAGGCAGTTGATTTCCTGCGCTTCTACGCCAGCGAGGCCGAGCGGCTGGAGGGCACCAGCGGGTCGCCCAATGCACCCAGGGGCGTGATCGCCTGCATCAGCCCATGGAATTTCCCGCTGGCCATCTTCAGCGGCCAGATCGCGGCGGCACTGGCCGCCGGCAACGCGGTCATCTCGAAGCCCGCCGAGCAAACGCCGCTGATCGCTGCTCGTGCCGTCGCCCTGATGCACCAGGCGGGCGTGCCCAAGGCGGCGATCCAGCTGTTGCCCGGCGATGGCCCAACCGTCGGCGCACCGCTGACCTCAGACCCACGGGTCGCCGGGGTGTGCTTCACCGGCTCGACCGAGGTGGCGCAGATCATCAATCGGGCGATGGCGCGAAAACTCGACCCGCGCGCGCCGCTGATCGCCGAGACCGGCGGGTTGAACGCCATGATCGTCGACTCGACCGCCCTGCCGGAGCAGGCAGTGCGCGACATTATCGCCTCCAGTTTCCAGAGCGCCGGTCAGCGCTGCTCGGCCCTGCGCATGCTGTATGTCCAGAAGGACATCGCCGAGCGGCTGCTGAAGATGCTGCACGGCGCCATGGACGAGTTGCGCCTGGGCGACCCGTGGGATCTGACCACCGATGTCGGCCCGGTGATCGACACCGAGGCACGGGCCGGAATCGTGGCCCATATCGCGGCGCATCAGGCCGAGGGCCGGGTGCTGAAAAGCCTGAAGATCCCAGCCGAGGGGTTGTTTGTGCCACCCACGGTCATTCGCCTGAACGGCATCGCCGATCTCGAGCGCGAGATTTTCGGCCCGGTCCTGCATGTGGCGACCTTCGAGGCGCATGAGATTGACGCCGTGGTTGACGCCATCAACGCCCGGGGCTTCGGCCTGACATTCGGGTTGCACACAAGGATCGACGACCGGGTTCAACACATTGTCGAGCGGGTGCGCTGCGGCAATGTCTACGTCAACCGCAACCAGATCGGCGCCGTCGTCGGCTCGCAGCCGTTCGGCGGCGAGGGGCTGTCGGGCACCGGGCCAAAGGCCGGCGGGCCGCATTATATGAAGCGCTTCCTTGCCGTGGCGGCGACGGCTATCGACAGTGCTGACGGTGCGCCGGTCAGTGCAGCGTCGGCCCAGACAGCGCTCAACAGCCTGCGTCTGCCCGATTGGAACGCCACGCCGGAAACGCTGCCGGGACCGACAGGCGAATCGAACCGGTTGGCCAACCATCCGCGCGGCAAGGTTCTGTGCCTCGGCCCAACCGCCGCCGCCGCATTCGCCCAGGCGGACGCGGCGCTGGCGGCTGGCAATGCGGCGCTTTTGATTGCACCCGGCGCAATGGCCTCGGTGCTGAAGCAAGGTGGCGCGGTGGCGGCGCTGGACGGTGTTCTCGACCCGGCGGCGCTGACTCAACTGAGCGGCATCGACGCGGTTGCAAGCGATGCCACCGAGCCGTCGCTTCGGGCGCTCCGCCAGGCGCTTGCGGCGCGCGACGGCGCGTTGATCCCGCTGATCACCGAGCCTGGCCAGCCCGAGCGTTACACGCTGGAACGCCATGTCTGCGTCGATACCACGGCGGCCGGTGGCAACGCGGCATTATTGGCCGAGGCCGGCGCAATTTGAGTATTGCAAATCGCCCATGATCGGGCGCTATCTGGGCGCCGAATCAAACGCCAACGCCAACAACGGAGCCAGACCCTTGCAGCACCAGGCCTTCGCCAAACCGGGGCAGTTCTTCCGGGGCAATCTGCACACCCATTCAACCGTCTCCGACGGGGTGCTCGAGCCGGGCGAGGTCTGCCGCCGCTATGCCGAGGCGGGCTATGATTTCCTGTGCCTGTCGGACCACTTCGTCGGCATCTACGGCTACCCGGTGACCGACACCACCGGCCACCGGACCAACCGTTTCACCACCATCCTCGGCGCCGAGATGCACACCCACCGAATGCGCAACGGCGAGATCTGGCACATCCTCGCGGTCGGGTTGCCGCTGGGTTTCGCGCCTTCGGATCAGGCGAATTTCGATATCAATGAGGACGGTGAGACCGGCCCAGCACTGGCCCAACGTTGCGTCGATGCCGGGGCCTTCGTTGCCATCGCCCATCCGGAATGGAACGGCCTGACACCGGAGGACGCCCGGATGATCAAGGCCGCCCACGCGGTCGAGATCTACAACCACGGCTGCCATGTGGAATGCGACCGGGGCTACGGCATCGCGGCCTACGACACGCTGCTCAGCGAGGGCTGGAAGCTGACTGCCTGCGCCACCGACGACGCTCACTTTCGCGGTCCCGACCACTTTGGCGGCTGGGTCATGGTCAAGGCCGAACTGAACGACCCCGATGCGCTGCTGGCGGCGCTGAAGGCGGGCGAATACTACGCCTCGACCGGGCCGGAACTGCACGATTTCCGCATCGAGGGCGACACCGTCGTGATCGAATGCTCGCCCGCCGACCACATCATCGCCGTCGGTGCCGACACGGCCTCGAAGGTGGCGCACGGAACCGGGATGACCCGGGCTGAGTTGCCCCTGGAACGCTTCCGCGAAGGCTGCTGGGTCCGGGCTGCGGTGCATGACGCGGCAGGCAAACGGGCGTGGTCGAACCCGATCTGGTTCGCTTAACCCCGATCCAACGCGATATCCGGCGCGTCCTCGGCCTTCATGCCGACGACGTGGTAGCCGCAGTCGACATGGTGGCACTCGCCGGTGACGCCGGAGGAGAGGTCGGACAGCAGGTAGAACCCGGCCTTGCCGACATCGTCCTGGGTGACGTTGCGGCGCAGCGGCGAGTTCAGTTCGTTCCACTTCAGGATGTAGCGGAAATCGCCGATGCCCGACGCTGCCAATGTCTTGATCGGCCCGGCTGACAGGCTGTTGACTCGAATGCCCTTGGGCCCCAGATCCATCGCCATATAGCGCACCGAGGTCTCCAGCGCCGCCTTGGCCACCCCCATGACGTTGTAATGCGGCATGACCTTTTCGGAGCCGTAATAGGTCAGCGTCAGCATCGATGCACCGGCCTCCATCATCTTCTCGGCCCGCTGCGCCAACGCGGTGAACGAGTAGCAGGAGATGTTCATCGTGCGCTCGAAATTACCGGCGCTGGTGTCGACGTAACGACCGGTGAGCTCGGCCTTATCGGCATAGGCGATGGCGTGGACCAGAAAGTCGAGCTTCCCCCACTGCGCTTCAAGTGCGGCAAAGACCGCGTCCATCGAGGCAGTGTCGGTCACGTCGCATGGCAGCACGATCTTCGAGCCAATCGAGGCGGCCAGCGGCTCGACCCGCTTCTTCAGCGCATCGCCCTGATAGGTAAAGGCAAGCTCGGCACCTTGGTCATGGCAGGCCTTGGCGATACCCCATGCAATCGACCTGTCATTGGCGACGCCCATGATCAGGCCGCGCTTCCCTGCCATCAATCCAGCGGTCATGCGAACTCTCCCCAATGGCGCCAATGCTTTGGCCGGTGTTAGGAGAAATTGTGCCCCGCAGCAAGAGATATGGCGGATGGGGGCTTTCTCACGGTGCCCTGGCGCGCTAGGTATTGGCGCGCTAGGTAAGTACGCTAGTGGACGGGCGTGGCGGCGTGGAGAAACACCATGGTGGAATTGACAACAGGCGGGCGGCTGGGCGGCATTTTCGCAACCGAGGACCCCTATGCGCTGGCCCGCGCCTGGCTGGCCGAGGCCGAGGCGCGCGAGCCGGAGGACGCCAACGCCGTGGCGCTAGCCACCGCTGACGCCCAAGGCATGCCGAATGTGCGCATGGTGCTGCTGAAGGAGATCGAGGAGAGCCAGGTCCGTGGCGGCTTTGTCTTCTACACCAATTTCGAAAGCGCCAAGGGCGCCGAGTTGAAGGCCAACGCCAAGGCGGCAATGGTGTTCCACTGGAAAAGCCTGCACCGTCAGGTCCGCCTGCGCGGCGTCGTCGAGTTGGTGCCGCCGAAGCAGGCCGATGCCTATTATGCCAGCCGGGCGTATCAAAGCAGGATCGGCGCCTGGGCCTCGCGCCAGTCGCGCCCGCTGGCCAATCGCCGCACCCTGATGGCGGAAGTGGCCAAGCTGGCGGCGAAATACCCGCTTAAACCGCCGCGACCGGAGCATTGGGGTGGCTACCGCATCCGGCCGACCGAGATCGAGTTCTGGGCGAACGGCGATTTCCGCCTGCACGACCGGTTCCGCTGGACCCGAATGAAGCCCGACAGCACAAGCTGGACGGTCCAGCGGCTGAGCCCGTGATGTCGCTGGCGGATAGGTTCATGCCAGACTAGGTTATCGCACTGGAACGTAGGAGGCCGCCCATGCCGGACTCGAATGACCGCAAGACCCTGTTGCTGACCGGCGCCAGCCGGGGCATTGGCCATGCCACGGTGAAGCGATTTTCCTCCGCCGGTTGGCGGGTGATCAGTTGCTCGCGTTACCCGTTCCCGGAGGATTGTCCGTGGGAGGCAGGGCCGGAGGACCACATCCAGGTCGATCTCGCCGACCCGAACAGCACCATCACGGCGGTCGAGGAAATCCGCAACCGCCTGACTAACGGCCGGCTGGATGCGCTGGTTAACAACGCGGGAATTTCGCCGAAAGGTCCGGCGGGCGAGCGGTTGGATACAACAACCACCGACCTGAAGACCTGGGGCCATGTGTTCCATGTCAATTTCTTCGCCCCGGTGGTGCTGGCCCGTGGCCTGATCAACGAGCTGGCGGCGGCCAAGGGCGCGGTGGTCAATGTAACCTCGATTGCCGGGTCACGGGTGCATCCCTTCGCCGGTGCGGCTTATGCAACCTCGAAGGCAGCATTGGCGGCGCTGACCCGCGAGATGGCGCATGACCTGGGACCGCGCGGCATCCGCGTCAACGCCATCGCGCCGGGCGAGATCGAGACGGCGATCCTGTCGCCGGGGACT
The DNA here is from genome assembly GCA_035527255.1 of Thermohalobaculum sp. Lineage (GTDB taxonomy): Bacteria > Pseudomonadota > Alphaproteobacteria > Rhodobacterales > Rhodobacteraceae > Thermohalobaculum. The sequence continues at coordinate 11,595 of DATLAW010000195.1, forward strand.
GAAAAACTGGTCGACCAGCTGCCGCTCCGGCGCCTCGGCAAGCCCGAGGAAGTCGCCCGGACGATCTATTATCTCTGCACCTCCGAAAGCTCGTATGTGACCGGGGTCGAGATCGAGATCAACGGCGGGCAGCATGTTTAACCTACTGAAAAAAATAACATCTGTTGAGGGAGAGTGCGATGATTGATCTCTATACCTGGACCACGCCGAACGGGCGCAAGGTTTCCATCCTGCTGGAGGAATTAGCGGTGCCATACACCGCCCATCCGGTCGATATCAGCAAAGACGAGCAGTTCGATCCGGCTTTTCTTGCGTTCGCACCGAACAACAGAATTCCCGCCATCGTCGACCGCGAGGCGGGGGTCGAGCTGATGGAGTCCGGCGCGATCATGATTTATCTTGCCGAGAAATACGGCAAGTTCATCGATGTCGGCGAGGGCCGCCTTAGGGTCATCGAATGGCTGATGTGGCAGATGGGCGGGATCGGGCCGATGCTGGGGCAGGTCCACCATTTCGTCAAATACAACCCCGGCAAGGCGCCCTATGCCGAGGAACGGTATTCCAAGGAAGCCAGGCGGTTATACGGCGTGCTCGACCGGCGGCTGGAGGGGCGCGCGTTCGTGGCCGGCGCGTATTCCATCGCCGATATGGCGATCTGGCCCTGGATCAGCCGGTTCGAGTGGCAACAGATCGACCTGAACGATTTCCCCAATGTCCGCGATTGGTATATCCGTATCGCCGAGCGTCCAGCGGTCCAGCGCGGCTATCAGGTGCCAAAGTTTATGACCGACGTGCCAATGCCCTGAGCCTCGATATCCCTAGGTCTCCTTTGCAAGGGTTATAGGCATCAGGGCGTTGCGCTCTGCGCAATGCGGCATTGCACCATTGTGCATTGCAACATAGCGACTGGTATACCAGATTTGTTAGCAGTGACGGGCTTCATCGGAAGCCGCTAGTTGCTAATAAAAGGAGCCGAGCGCATGACCACCCTGAGCCTTACCAGCAGCATTTCCGATTTCGGCCTGTCCCGGATAATCCGGAGCATCGACCGCTTCATCGCAGCAATCGCCACCGCGCAGCGCGCGACCAATGACTTCGAGCGTATGAATGCCCGCACCGACGCCGAGCTTGGCGCCGAGGGCATCCGCCGGGCCGATCTGGGGCGGGTGATTTTTGAGCGGTATTTCGACTAGAGAGACCGCTGCGCTCCTAATCGGACGCCGGTTGTGACGGCACCTGATATCTGACGATCAGGTGCCGCGCCCCGGATCACCGCAGATCGGCTTTTGCTCGTCCCGGCGGCTGATCCGCAGTTCCATCCCGGCGTCCTCACCTTCGCCGAGTAGGCGCACCAGCAGGCCGTCGTCATCGCGGATCAGGCGCCAGCAAAGCACTTCGCTACCCTCGCCGTAAAAGAAGCAGACCTGTGCGCCGTGGGGCCGCCAGGCGCCGGCGAGGCAACTGCCGTCCAGATAACGCCACTGCGTCTGCCCACCCGGCTCGAAGTGTTCCGAGCCGAAGGGTTCGCCGTCACGGTCAAAATAGAGGGTGTGCCCTTCGGCGTATTCGCGAAATTCAGACGGGCTGACAGGCTCCTCGGCCAGCGCTGGGGAGAATCCAGAGGCGGCGAAGGCGATCAGGCAAAGCAGCACAAGTGTTTTCATGGTGCCGAACATGCCCGTGGAGATCGCTCACCGCAACCGGAATGTTGCGCTGACCGGCTCGAGACAGACGGAATCCGAGCAGGCTTGCAAGTGCAGGGTTATCAGATCGGCGCTGGCGTCCAGGCCGAGGTTTAGTTGGCCCTCGTAGACCCGAACCGGCTGGTCGCTGAAACCCAAGGCCAATTCCTTGCCCCGCGGCCAGGTAACCGTCGCGCCATCGAGCCGGGCGCCGATCAGCCAGTCCGGGCCGGGCTGGTGGGCGTTCAGATGCCAGCCGGGGGCGATGTCGAGGATCAGCCGCGACCCGGTGCCGGTCAGATGGGCGCGTATGGTGCCCTTTGCCAGGCTCCGGCGGAGCGTGCTCTCGCCATCGTCGATGATGCGGCTGGCAACCAGTGCGTCCGGGCGCAGCAGTGGCGTCTGGGTCAACTGTCCGGACAGTGCGCCGCGCAGCCGTTCGGCCTGGGCCGGGAACGCCGGGTCGGGCAAGCGTTGACCAAGGCGGGCGAGCAATTCCAGCATCGCGCTCTCCCCTGCCGGAGTGGCGCCGTCGGCGCTGTCGTAGACCGGACCGATGGGGCCGTCGGCGGCGGCCATCTTCAACCGGCCCTTGCCGTCGTCGAAGCGGCTAGCGGCGGTGTTGGCCAGCGTCGCCGCCCGGTCGCGCCAAAGGGTGTCGCCAGTGGCATCGTAGAGCGCCAGCAGGCCGAGGCCGAGCCAAGCGTAATCTTCCAAAGCGCCGTCTTCCAGCGCCCGGCCCCCGGCCCACAGGCGCATCAGCCGATCGCCGGTCCACAGCCGGGACCACAGCGCCTCAGCTGCGCGTGCGGCGGCGGTGGCGTATTCGGGCGCTTCAAAGGCGACCGCGCCCTCGGCAAGCGCGCGGATCATCAACCCGTTCCAACCAGCGATGATCTTGTCGTCTCGCAGTGGCCGGGCGCGGGCGTCACGGGCGATCCTAAAGCGCTCAAGCAACGGATCAAGGGCGGCGAAATCCGCCGTCTCGGTTGGGTCGAGATGGGCGACCGGACCGGCCTCCAAAGTTGGAGATTCGGTCAGTCCGAGGGCTTCGATGGCGAAACTCGCATCCGGCCCCAGCGCGGCGCGAGCCTCGGCGGGCGACCAGACGTAGAAGGCGCCCTCCTCCAGCTCGCCGCTGGCATCCCGGCTGTCGGCATCCTCGGCGGCATAGAAGGCACCCTGCGCATCGGTCATGTCGCGCAGCACATAGGCAAAGCAGCGTTGTGCCGCCCGGCGCCAGGCCGGGTTGCCGGTGGCCTCCCAGCCTTCGATGAAGGCGCGCGAGAGCTGGCCCTGATTATAGAGCATCTTTTCGAAATGTGGGGTGCGCCAGTTGGGATCAACGGTGTAGCGGTGGAAGCCGCCGCCAGCGTGGTCGTGGATGCCACCGGCGGCGATGGCATCAAGGCTGGTGACCGCTATGCCCAGCGCCCGGGTGTCACCGGTGCGGCGCCAATGGTCGATGAGATACAGCAGGAAGCCCTCCTGCGGGAACTGCTGGGTGTTCGAAAAGCCACCCTCGAGGTCGTTATGCATGCCGCCAAGCTGGGTAACGGCGGCAGCGAACTCAGTCGCGCCGGGTGGCGGGGCACTGGCGATTTCCGAAGGCGCGAAGCGGGCGATGGCGGCGGATAGCTGCCCGGCTACGCCCTCGATATCGGCCCGCTTGCCGCCGCGCCAGGCTTGCGCCACCGCCTGCAGGACCTGGATGAATTGCGGGCGGGGGAAATAGGTGCCGGTATGGAAGGGCCGCCCGTCCGGCAGCAGGAACAGCGAGTTCGGCCAACCCGCGTGGCCCTGCTGGAGCTGGGTCGCGGTGATGTAGATGTGGTCGAGGTCGGGGCGCTGCTCGCGGTCGATCTTGATGGTGATGAAATGGGCATTCAGGATTTGCGCGACGGCCTCGTTATCGAAGCTTTCCTCCTCCATCACATGGCACCAATGGCAGGTGGCGTAGCCGACCGAGAGGAAGATCGGGAGGTCGCGCTCCGCCGCCTCGGCCAGAGCCTCCGGCCCCCAGGCGCGCCAGTCGACCGGGTTGTGGGCGTGCTGGATCAGGTAGGGCGAGGCTTGGAGGATCAGCCGGTTGACGTAGGTGGCCCGGCCGTCCGAATCTACCAGATGCGTGCGGGGGATGTAATCCGGACCTTTCGCATCATAGGCGGCAACCAGGCGCTGGGCCAGCGCCGGATCGCGGCTGATGCCCGGTGGATCGATGGTCGAATAGTCGATTTTCGGCAAATCGGTGGCCAAGACGGATCCTCCTGTCGCGGCAAGCGCCGCTGCCAGACATCGCACGGCAAGCGTCCGCTTCCAAGACATTCGCTGTGATCCTTTTGTCACCTACCATGCCGCGATGTGCATGGCATTTGTGGTCACAACCGCGTGCAATTTGGCATTTGCGGCTGGATATACCATATTATGAGCAAAGTGAATTGTCACACTGGCCGACACGGGAGGGTCCGATGCGGACGTTTTCAATGTTTGTGGCCCTGGGCCTGAGTGCCACGTTTGCCATACCGGCTGCGGCGGAGTTCCGCTTTTCGGCGCGCGTTGGTAGTGGCGGCAGCTCGGTGACCATACAAAAGGGCGGCGCGGTCCAAGGCCAGCAGTGGCGGCACCAAAAGCCGGGGCGGCGTTCGCATCAGGGGTCGCGACCCTATCCCTACTACCCCGCGCCATACTACCGGACTTACCGCGAAGAATATGTCGAGCGTCCGCCTGAGCGTGTCGAGCCTCCCGCAATTCCGGCCCCGCCAGTGGCGGTCGCGCCGGTCGAGCCGCCGCCGCCTGATCCTCGCGGACCGGTGCGGCTGACCGCGCGGGGCGCTGCACCGAACGCGGTTCAGTACAATGTGGGCGAGGCGCTGCCGTCGAGCCTGCCGCATGTCACCCTCGACTGGCGCAAGTACGAGTTGCCGGAGCCGCCGCCGGGGCAGCTTTATGCCCGGGTCGGCCGCGATGTACTGCTGATCACCGCCGTCGGGCGTATCGTCGAGAGCGTGGTGCCGCCCGGCTGACGCGGTGCGCCTGACCAAACCAATCATGTCGCGAAAACGCCGAGGTTGTCGCAAGTGCGATACCCTCTGGCCCATGCCGACGGCTATGCTATAAACCAGCCTGGTATACCAGATTCAGCTAACTGCCCGGAGAACTGCATGAGCCCGCTTGACGAGAAAACCGGCGACAAATCCGGGGTGTGGAAATCGGGCAAGGGCAAGGGCCGCAAGACCCCCAAGGGCCGCCAGCTCGATGATCAGGCGCTGGCCGAAGTGTTGGCACTGCTGGGTGATCGGCCGCGGCGGCGCGACCTGCTGATCGAGCATCTGCATCTGATCCAGGACGAGTATCACCAGCTTTCGGCGGCGCATCTGCGGGCGTTGTCCGAAGAGATGAAAATGTCCCAGGCCGAGATCTACGAGGTCGCCACCTTCTACGCCCATTTCGACGTGGTGAAGGAAGGCGAAACCGCGCCACCCACCATCACCATCCGGGTCTGCGATTCGCTTTCGTGTGAACTGGCCGGAGCGCAGGCGCTGATGGCCGATCTCGCCAAACGATACAATGGCGGACGGGAGGTCCGGGTGCTACGGGCGCCCTGCATGGGCCGCTGCGATACCGCACCGACGCTGGAGATCGGCCACAACCATATCGACCATGCGACAACGGACAAGGTGCGCGCGGCGATCGAGGCCAAGGATTTCCACGCCCATTTGCCGGTCTACGAGACCTTTGAGGAATATGCTGACGACGGCGGCTACCAGACCCTGAAGGGACTGCGCGACGGCGCGCGGACGCCGGATGAGGTGCAGCAGGCGATGACGGATTCCGGGCTGCGGGGATTGGGCGGGGCCGGGTTCCCCTCGGGCCGCAAATGGTCTTTCGTGCGCGCAGCTTCGGGCACCAAATACCTCGCCGTTAACGGCGACGAGGGCGAGCCGGGCACCTTCAAGGACCGCTACTACCTGGAGCGCGAACCGCATGTGTTCCTGGAAGGCATGCTGATCGCCGCCTGGGCGGTCGAGGCCGAAACCTGCTTCATCTACATGCGCGACGAATACCCGGCGGTGCTGGAGATCCTGCGCCGCGAGATCGCCGAGCTGGAGCAGGCCGGGATCGCAGCACCCGGCTATATCGACCTGCGCCGGGGCGCTGGCGCCTATATCTGCGGCGAAGAGAGCGCGATGATCGAGTCGATCGAGGGCAAGCGCGGCATGCCCCGGCACCGGCCGCCCTATGTGGCCCAGGTTGGCGTGTTCGACTGCCCGACGCTGGTCCATAATGTCGAGACGCTTTATTGGGTGACCAAGGTGGCGCGGCACGGGCCGGAGGTGCTGGCGGGCCACGAGAAGAACGGGCGCAAGGGGTTGCGGTCGTACTCAGTCTCCGGCCGGGTGCGGCATCCCGGGGTGAAGCTGCTGCCGGCGGGCTCGACGATCATGGACCTGATCGAGGCTTGCGGCGGCATGTTGGGGGGGCACGAATTCAAGGCCTACCAGCCGGGCGGACCGTCGGCGGGCATCCTGCCGGCGTCAATGAATGACATTCCGCTGGATTTCGACACCTTGCAGCCGCATGGGACGTTCATCGGCTCGGCGGCGGTGGTGGTACTGTCGGACCATGACCGGGCCCGCGACGCGGCGCTGAACATGCTGCGGTTCTTCGAGGACGAAAGCTGCGGCCAATGCACCCCCTGCCGGGTCGGCTGCGGCAAGGCGGTGCAACTGATGCAAGCCGACAAATGGGACGAGGGGCTGCTGAGAGAGCTGTGCGAGGCGATGATGGACGCTTCCATCTGCGGTCTGGGCCAGGCGGCGCCGAACCCGATTTTGCTGACGATGAAGCATTTTGGGGATGAGGTGTAGGGGTGAGCGGCGTGCCGGAGTTCTGGCTTGATGGAGATGAGTGGGACATCGGCTACCAAAACCTGAGAGACGGTGAGAATGGGCCTTGTCTGGCCATCCGGGAGTGTATCGATCATCTTTGGGAAAGTTTTTATCCCTTCGCGGACAAAGATTTTGTTTCGGAGTTCGCGCGACAACCGGACGCCAGATTTTGGGAAATGTATCTTACTACCTCCCTACTTGCGAACGGTAAGAATGTTCGACCGCGTGCGGAAAGACCGAAGGCGGGGCCGGACATACTTGTTGAAGAAAGTGGAACGAGAGTTTGGATCGAAGCAGTGACATTTGGACCCGGTATAGATGTCAATCCAGATAGAGTTCTGCCATTAAAATTTGATGGAAACGCG
>DATLAW010000196.1:0-20630 GCA_035527255.1 Thermohalobaculum sp.
TCTTCATGTCACGAAGCCAAGCTGAAACAGCCATAGCCGGATACATCGATGGGTTCTATAATCCAATCCGTCGGCACTCGACGCTGGACTTCACAAGCCCCGTCAAATTCGAGGCAGAGGCAATGCAAACGGCGTAGGACGCCTCCAATTTTCCCGGGTGGGTCCAATCCAGACCAGCCTTGGTATTCTGGAGGTTGACGCGACGACTGTCGATTGCACCGGCGAAGGCTGCATTGAACTGGAAGTATTCGGCGAAAGCCTGGCGATTGTCGGCTCCAATGCAATAGGCGCCGAGTTGATGCCAGCGCTGATCCTGGGCTACGCGGACAGCATGAGCGCGGAAATTGTCTACGAGGCAGGCGCCACCGAAAACGAGAGGGTGCTCCGGCTCATCCACGAGACCGGCAAGGAAATGGCGAAGATCGACCTCGCGACGTACGGTTCGTCTGCGTCCTTTGAATACCTTGCTGGCAACTTGGCCACGATCGGCATGTCATCCCGCATGATCGCGCAAGACGAAGCGCAGATGCTCCTTCAGGCGGGCATTCCCGACCCGCGCGAAACCGAACGCGAACATGTGCTCGCCCTTGATGCCGTGGCGATCGTCGTGCATCCGGACAATCCGCTGACGTCGATCTCGATGGCCGATCTCAGGGCGGTCTTTGGCGGGCGGATCACTTCCTGGGCTGCTCTGGGCGGACCGGACGAACCAATCAATCTTTATGCTGGCGACGAAGATTCCAGAGCCTTGGATATCTTCACGCAAAAGGCCTTCGATTCGGCGGGCCAGTCTCTGCCTGGCATCACCAAGCGGTTCAAAAGCAACAGCGAGCTCTTGGATTCGGTATTGGTTGATCGCAACGCCATCGGCTTTACCGGCCTTTCCTATGTGCGTGACGCGAAGGTGCTTTCGATCCGCCAGGAGTGCGGCATCGTCTCCGATGCGAGTCCCTTTTCCGTCAAGGCCGAGGAGTACCCGTTGGCGCTGCGCCTCTATATCTATGAGCACCCGGGCGAGATGGCGAAGCATGCGCGCGGCCTGCTCGACTACACCAGTTCGGAGTCCGCGCAGGCGGTAATTTCTGCGGCGCACCTTGTCAACCGGATACCGGAATATCGCCCGCTGACCGATATGGGACCGCAGCTCGTGCAAAGCCTCACCGGTGAGGACGAGTTCTCGCTCGATCTGTTCCGTGCGCTGGTCGGCGAACTTGGGGAAGGCAGGCGGCTGAGTACCACATTCCGCTTCACCCCCGGCTCCGTCCAGCTTGACCTACTATCGGATCAAAGCGCGGCGGCCTTGGCTCGTCAGCTAGCGGACGGAACCTTCGCAGGCCAGGAGATAGTTCTGGTCGGCTTCAGCGATGCGGATGGTGGATTCGAGCGGAATCTGGCGCTTTCGAAGGGCCGGGCCCAGACCGTGTATGAAACGATGATCAATGCGGTCGGCGCTGCGGCCCTCAATGATCTGACCCTGCTGGTGCAGGGCTATGGCGAGTTGCTGCCGGTGGCCTGCAACACGACCGCGAACGGCCGCGAGATCAATCGCCGGGTCGAGATCTGGGTGCGGCCCAAGCGCTCGTGATCACCGGGCTGCACGACGCAGAAACTCTGCTCCCGCGCAATTTTCTCGGGGTGCTGTCAGATTAACGCAAAACCCTTTGGGCTTTCCCCGATCTCATCAGCCGGAGTTCGTAAAATCCAATCCGTCGGCACTCGACGCTGGACTTCACAAGCCCCATCAAATTCGAGGCAGAGGCAACGCAAACGGTGTAGGACGCCTCCACTTCTCCCGGGTCGGTCCAGACGGCGCAGTCACATATTGAGCGTAGCGGGGCCGTCAGGCCAATTCGAACCAGCCTGAGAGCGCTGGTTTATCGCTGGGTGAGTTGCAGAGACGGGCGATAGAATATGTGATCGCCAATTTGCGCCGTGCGCACTAATTTTGAAGCCCAACGTGGCGCAACCGAGGTGTTGTGATAATGGGTGGCCTTGCCGGTCAGAATTCGCGGTTTGCCTTCCAGCATTACCCAGGCGATCTTTCCCATTTTCTCGAAAGCTTGCTTATTACCAATAACCTCCGCCTTTCCATCGCAGAGGAACGAGAATTGGCAGCCGGTCGGCAGGCTGGCGCCTTGATGGACTACGCCGCAAACCGAGTTTGGATATGACTTGGTGTCGACGCGGTTCAATATCACCTCAGCGACTGCAACCTGACCAACCAGGTTCTCGCCGCGAGCCTCGAAATACAATGCCTCGGCCAGGCAGCGCCATTGCTTGCTTCGCTTCCCGACTTCGATCGCGAATATCTCGGTAAGGTCGATCACACCAACAACATCGGTCATCAGCTTGTCGGTGATGGCCTGGCGATGCGCTCCGGTCACTTCGGCGGCGGTCTCGGCATCCTCGAGGGTCAGTGCTGCCAATGCTTCATGTGTCTCGAAATCAGAGGCGGTGGTGTCCTGATTAATTTCAATGGCGACATTGGTCACCGGAAACCTGCCGACACGATGGAATCTCTCGGTTTCAGAGAATTCCGCGAAGCCGGAATGGTCCTGATTAACGAGGAAAGGGATCTCTTGATGTTCAAGTGAGCGAAATCTTGCATCCCATTTCTGAGTATCTGCGGTCGCCGACCCGCCCAAGAGAGCCAGGGCCGAAAATGCGGAGGCCGCCACGAGCAGCGAGCCAAGAGAGTCCAGTCGGGGCCGTTTCCATGCGGACAAGCGGTTCATCATTTCCCTCATCGACATCTTCGGTCTCGATCCAATACGGCCCGGCGAGTCCGGTCCCAGACGCTCCAACCTCAATTGACAATGGCACACTGAAAACAGTCAGCGAGTTACTGGCGGTGATCATTAACGCATACGGATGGTGAGGCAAGCCGGTGAAGTGCGGCAAAGTTGCCACTATGGCGAAATTTCTTAGGTTTTTTTCGCGGTGGTTGTCAGTTGGTTGTTGAAAAATACTCGTTGAAGCAGGCGGCGATGCATCGGAGGCGCAGCGATTAGCGTGACTGATTCTTTGATTGATTCAACCAATCAACTCCCGGCGCTCCGGTCAGCCTCAGCACTGTCCCACCGGATTGGCATAGGCTTGGTCCACTAGTGCGGCGCGGCCTTCGCAGTCCGCGACAGGATCGGCTTGCCGGCCGCAAGCAGATCGTCACTGATCTTGGTTCCGTCCGACCCGGCGCGCACGAATTGTCGCCTGCGCGGCCGCCAAACGGGCAATCGGCACCCGGAATGGTGAGCACGAGATGTAGTCGAATCCGGATTCCTCGCAGAACCCGATCGATTCTGGATCGCCACCATGCTCGCCGCACAGCCCGATCGATATCGAGGGACGGCGCGACCGGGCACGCTCGGTCGCGATCTGCATCATCTCGCCCACCCCTTCCAAATCGAGCGTATGGAACGGATCGTGATGATAGACCTGCTGCGCGACATAATCGGAGATGAAGCGCCCCGCATCGTCACGTGACAGGCCGTAGACCATCTGGGTCAGGTCGTTGGTGCCAAAGCTGAGAAAATCCGCCTCGTCGGCGATGTCATTCGCCCGCAGCGCGGCGCGCGGGGTCTCGATCATCACGCCGACATGGAAATCGACCATCACGCCGCCGACCGCCTCGATCTCGGCCCTCACGTCACCCGCCACCGCGTCGATATGGTGCTTCAACAGCACCAACTCGCGCACCGCCGATACCAATGGGATCATGATCTCGGGCCGCACCGGCTGGCCGGTCCGTTTACCAGCCTCGCAGGCGGCCTCGAAGACGGCGCGGGCCTGCATCTGGTAGATCTCCGGGTAAGCGATACCAATCCGGCAGCCGCGATTGCCCAGCATCGGGTTGAACTCGGCCAGCTCCAGTGCCCGAGCCTTGACCTTCGAGATCGGGACATCCAGCGATTCCGCCATCTCCGCCATCTCCGCCTCGCTATGGGGCAGGAATTCGTGCAGCGGCGGGTCGAGCATTCGGATCACCACCGGAAGCCCGGCCATCGCTACGAACAGGTCGATGAAGTCGTCACGCTGCATCGGCAATAGCGTCTCCAGCGCCTTGCGCCGGGTGACTTCGGTCTCGGCCATAATCATCTGGCGCATTGCCGAGATCCGGCCGCGCTGAAAGAACATATGCTCGGTACGGCAGAGCCCGATCCCCTCGGCATTGAGCCCCCGCGCGATGGTGGCGTCATGGGCGGTATCGGCATTGGCGCGCACGCCCATGCGCCGCTCGGCGTCGGCCCATTCCATCAGGGTGGCGAAGGCGCCGGTGATCTCGGGCGGTACCGTCTCGACCGCACCGGCCAGCACCTGGCCTTCGGCCCCATCGACCGTGACCACGTCGCCCTCGTGGAAAACCCGGCCGTCGCGGGTGCGCAGTGCGCCGGCTTTCAGATCCAATGTCAGGTCCTTCGCCCCAACCACGCAGGGCCGCCCCAGGCCGCGCGCGACCACCGCGGCATGGCTGGTCATGCCGCCCCGCACCGTCAGCACCGCCAGCGCCGCGTGCATGCCGCGGATATCCTCGGGGCTGGTCTCGACCAGCGCCAGGATCGCCGGCCGCCCTGCCGCCGCCGCCGCCTCGGCCGCATTGGGCGAGAACACCAGCCCGCCGGAGGCAGCGCCCGGCGAGGCCGGTAGCCCCTGGCCGATCAGATCGCGCGCCGCGTCCGGGGATATCGAGGGATGCAGATGGTCGTCGAGGAACGTCGGATCGACCCGCAACAACGCCTCCTCGCGGCTGATCGCGCCACGTTCTGCCAGCTCGACCACAATCCTGATCGCCGCGCGGGCGGATCGCCGGGCCGGGCGCGCTTCCAGGATATGGGTCTCGCCCACAGCTATCGTGAACTCCAGGCTGAAGCTCTCGCCGAAGGCCACCTCGAGCTTGTCCGCCGCCTCGGCCAGAACGCTTACGGCGGCGGGGCATATCTCCTCCAGCGACGGCTCGGACAGCCCCTCCGCCTCACGCTCGGCGATCGTCAGCACGGTGGGGGTGCGCAGCCCCATCAGCGCCTCCTCGCCCTGGGCCGAAGCGAGGTATCGCCCGGACAGCCGCCGCTCACCGGTGGCCTCGTCACGCGGGTGGGCGATCCCGGCGCCGCTCGGTTCGCGCCCAAGCCCCAGCACCATCGCCTGCACGATCAGCGACAGGCCGGCCTCCTCGCCATGGCCCAGCGCGGTCCGGCGCAGCTTGGCCCGGGGGCCGTTCCACGCCGCCGCCATGGCGCCGATCGCCCCGTAAAGCTGGGCACGGGCGTCCTGCGGGAACACGCCGCCTTCGTCCTCGATCAGGGTCAGGCTGGCGCGTGCAAGTTCGTCCAGATTGGCAGTCGAGAGCTCGGTCTCGCTCTCGACCCCGGCATCTTTCATCGCATCGTACAGGGCGTATTCAAAATCCTCGCCCTCGATCCCCAGCGCCCCGGCGCCGTAGGATTGTATCAGGCGACGGTAGAGGTCATGGGCGACATGCTCGCCATGGCGCGCGGCCAACGCGGGCAGAGTCGCCTCGCTGACACCGATGTTCAGGATCGATGGCGCCGCGCCACCACCACCACCAGGAGCCGAGGGGCGGACCGAAACCAGAAGCGGGGCCTCAGCATCGCCAAGGCGCGCACTAGCATGAACGCCCAACCGGGCCAGCGCCGCGTCAATGGCTGGGCGGGCGGCGCCGGGATTGGCGATCAGTGATACCGGAATGACAAAAGCCGTGGGCACGGGCAGGCCAAGCTCCGCCGCCCGGCTCAGCCAGGCCGCCTTCGCACCATGTGTCTCGGCCGCCAGGGGTTCCGCCCCGCTCCCGATCCATCCGATCCCGGTCGCATCCTCGGTCATGCGCACCTAATACAGCGCAATTTCGCACCGGCACAAGAGCGGTGGCCAACCGGAATTGCTGAATAAAAAAAGCCCCACAATTGAACAATTCCACCGCAATTTCGTCGCCACCTCGCCAAGTTCACGCGCCAAAATGGGGGAGGCAATATTTTTTGAAAGGATTCCCGTCGTGAAGTGTTTTCATAATATTAGAGAAATTAATAAATCAATCTAGCGTCTAATGCTTCGCGTGTGAGTTCGAGTGTGCGTCTGTAAAATGGTGGAGTTGCCATGTCCTGTGTAGTTGACCTTTCCAGTCGGCGCCATGCGCCAAATTCCCTGAAATTTTTGTCGCATCCGGCTGGCGTAATGTTGCCGTTTGACGATACTTCACATGCGGATCTCATCGTCCCCGAGGTCAGAAGCGCGATTTGCGCCGGTTCGTATAGCGCCAATACGATCATGAACCTGCCCGATCTGGTGCAAAATGGCGACCGCGTTTTGGTGATTGGCGCCGGCCTCGGAGTGGCGTCGACATTGATCGCCAAAAGCAACCGGGCCGAGAGAGTTATCGCAGTTGAAGCGAATTCCATATTGTATCCGTATCTCAAGCGCGTTCACGCACTGAATGGAGTACCTTGGGTCGAGACCGTCAACGCCGTGCTTGGCGAAAAATTCCGGGCCCGGGTGCCGTTCTTCGCCAGGCATGATTTGCGTGACTCCTCCTTGGTGCCGGACGACGGTGCCTGGGACCAGTTGATGCTGATCCCCTGCATGGATTTGAACTTGATCCTGAGTGAGGAACAGATCACCCTGGTTGTCTGCGAGATTCCGAATGCTTCGACGCTGTTGATGGCACTCGAGGGTTCCTGGTCAGTTGAGCGTATCCTTGTCAACCCTGGCGGCAACCTTTCGCGGCCCCAGGCAGACGACGAAATGTACGCGCTGCTGGGTGCAGTCGGCTTCGTCGCCGACGACCGCGATACGGCCACAGTGTTTGACCGGGTCGGCGCCAGACGCGAGCAAATCAAGCAAGCAAAACATAGCGCTTGAGGCCTGACATCGCATCTCAGCCTGTCTGGGATGCGATTTCGATCCCTAAAATTTAGGCGTTTTGCCCTACCGACCCAATAACTCCCGCGCCACTTCCAGGAATTGCCACATCTCGGTCGGGTCCGGCTGTTCGCTGGTGAAGGCGACGAGATAGGGTTGCAGCATCGAGAACCGGGTCTCGAATGGTTCATTCTCGACCAGCGCATAGTAGCCGATCTGCATGAAGTAGATGATGCGGGCGCGGGTGAAGGCCTCGGGCTCGGCGAAGCCGTGGCGCAGAAACATGTCACGGATGGCGTTGGCGCGGGCGGCATCGGCGGCGTCCAGCCGGGCACGCACCGCGGGCGAGCGCCGGGCCCATTCGCGCACGGCAAAATCGAGCCGGGGGTCGAATTGGCTGGGGTCGATGAAGCATTCGAACAGATGCATCACCGCCCGGCAGATATTCCCGGCAGGCCGGGCCGCGTGGTCGATCACAGCGCGGGTGTTCTGGCCCTCCCAACCGTGCAGCAACTGGTCGAGCAGGTCGTTGCGGCTGCGGAAATACCAGTAGAACGACGACCGCGAGACCTCGAGGCGGTTGGCGAGGGTCAACACCTTGACCTGGCTGACGCCGCGTTCGATCAGCACCTCGCCGGCCAGTTTCAGCCAGTCCTCGCGGGTGACTTTGGTGTTGCCGCCTTTTGGCGGGATATCGGGAATGGCGTCCATGGGTGCTATCATAAATCTTCTGGACATTAGTGTCTAGACGCATTGCCCAGCTTTGCGTAGAGTTTCCGTAAATGGGTTAATCTGGCGATCGGAGGCGGTGATGAAATCCCAGTATCGTGTTGTGGTCATCGGCGGCGGCGTGGTTGGCACTTCGGTGCTGTATCATCTGGCCAAGCTGGGCTGGGCCGACATCGCGCTGATGGAGCGCAGCGTCCTGACGGCGGGGTCGTCCTGGCACGCGGCGGGTGGCATTCATGCCCTGAACGCCGACCCGAATATCGCGGCATTGCAGGCCTATACCATCAACCTTCTGCCGAAGATCGAGGCGGAATCGGGCCAGAACATCGGGCTGCACATGACCGGTGGGGTCAATTTCGCCTCGGCCCCCGAGCGGTGGGAGTGGTTGCAGCATTCCTACCGGGTGTTCCAGACCATGGGGATCGACACTTGCCGGCTGGTCGGCCCGGAGGAGATCAAGGAAATGCTGCCGGTGATCGACATCGAGGGCGTGCTCGGCGGCCTTTATGACGAGAAGGAGGGCTATGTCGACACCTACGGCGTGGTCTACGCCTATGCCAACGCGGCCAAGAAAACGGGCGCCACCGTGGTCGAGCATAACCGGGTGCTGGAGCTGCGCCCGCGCGGTGACCGCAGTTGGGATGTGGTGACCGAGCACGGCACCATCATCGCCGAGCATGTGGTCAACGCCGGTGGGTTGTGGGCCAAGCAATGCGGGCGGATGGTCGGGATCGACCTGCCGGTAACGCCGATGGAGCACCATTATCTGGTGACCGAGACCATCCCGGAGATCGCCGCGCTGGACCGCGAGATACCGTTCGGCATCGATCTCGAGGGCTATACCTACATGCGTCAGGAGGGCAAGGGGATGCTGCTCGGCATCTACGAGACCGCCTACAAGCACTGGAACATGGACGGCGCGCCGTGGGATTATGGCGTCGAGCTGATCCAGGAGGATGTCGACCGCATCTCGGACGAGCTGGAAATGGGTTTTGCGCGGTATCCGTGCCTGGCCAACGCGGGCATCAAGAAATGGGTCAACGGGGCGTTCACCTTCACGCCCGATGGCAACCCGCTGGTCGGGCCGGTGCCGGGAGTGCCGAACTACTGGGCGGCCTGCGGCGTGATGGCCGGTTTCCTGCAAGGCGGCGGCGTCGGCAAGTCGCTGGCCGAGTGGATGATCCACGGCGAGCCCGAGGCGGATATCTACGGCATGGACGTGGCCCGCTATGGCCCCTTCGCCTCGCAGCGCGAGTATCTGCGCCAGATGACCGGGCAGTTCTACTCGCGCCGTTTCGTGATGAGCTATCCGAACGAGCAGCTGTGGGCCGGGCGGCCGCTGAAAAAGGCGCCGGCCTATGATGCGATGACCGGCGATGGTGCCCGGTGGGGTTGTTCCTGGGGGCTGGAGGTGCCGATCTACTTTGCGCCGGATGGCTTTGAGGAGACACCGACGCTGAAACGCTCGAACGCCCATGACATCGTTGGCGAGGAATGCCGCCGGACCCGCGACGGGGTCGGTATCATCGACACCTCCGGGTTCTCGCGGTTCGAGGTGACCGGGCCCGGGGCCGAGGCGTGGCTCGACCGGGTCATGGCCGGGCGGTTGCCGAGCCCTGGCCGCGCCCGGCTGGCGCCGATGCTGGCGCCGAACGGCAAGCTGAAGGGCGACCTGACGGTCTTCAACTGGGGTGACGGCAGTTGGTGGATCATGGGGTCGTACTACCTGCGGCAATGGCACATGCGCTGGTTTGCCGATCATGGCGAGGACGATGTTGCGGTGCGCGACATCTCGGATGCGACTGTCGGGTTCGGGCTGGTTGGGCCACGCTCACGCGATCTGCTGGCGAGCCTGACCCATCAGGATGTCTCGAACGCTGGACTGCCGTTCATGGGTTGTACCAGCGTTGATATCGGGCTGATCCGCGCGCGGGTCGGGCGGATGTCGGTTTGTGGCGAGCTGGGGTTCGAGCTGAACTGCGGCGCTGCCGAGCACGTGACCCTGTACCGGACGCTGAAGGCGGCGGGGGCCGAGTTCGATGCGGTCGATCTTGGTTTCAACGCCATGCTGTCGATGCGGATCGAGAAAAGCTTTGGCATCTGGTCGAAGGAATTCACCCAAGGCTACACCGCGGCTGAGACCAGCATGGACCGCTGGATCGCCTGGGACAAGGGCGATTTCATCGGCAAGCAATCGGCGTTGGCCGAGCGCGAGACCGGCCCGGCGCAGAAGTTGGTGACGCTGGAGGTCAATGCGCCGGATGCAGATGCCGGTGGCTACGAGCCGGTTTGGCACGATGGCCGCAGGGTTGGCTTCGTTACCTCGGGCGCCTACGGCCACTGCCTCGGCAAGTCGCTGGCAATGGCGCTGGTCGAGACGGATTTGGCCGCGCCCGGGACGGCGCTGTCGGTCCATATCGTCGGGGTCGAGCGGGCGGCGCGGGTGCTGACGCCGTCGCCCTATGATCCGGCAGGTGTCCGGATGCGGGGATGAGGGGGCGCTGTTCTTCACTTCCCCGGACTTGATCCGGGGTCTCGACCGGATGCGGGCAGCGCTGGTGGCAGAGACTCGGGGCCCCGGATCAAGTCCGGGGAAGTCCGGTTCCTTTTGAAGGATGGACGGCACCATGAAACCGAAGGCTAACCCAATATGAGCGAGCCAGGCCACAGGACCGGACGGCGTGGGCGGCGGACGGCCACCTCGGTTTCGGCGCGCCAGACCAGCTATCATCCGATCTTCAACAATCTGCCACATCCGGAGGTGTTCTCGGCCGATCAGGTCGCCTCGATCCACGACACCGCGCTGCGGGTGCTGGAGGAACTGGGCATCCGGGTGCTTCATGATGAGGGGCGGCGGCGGTTTCGCGAGGCGGGCGCCACGGTGGATGAGGACAGCCAGATGGTCCGCATCGACCGGAGGCTGGTGGCCGCGGCGCTGAAGACGGCGCCGTTACGCTTCGATATCGCGGGCGGCGGGCTGGGGCGCGATATCCCGGTTGGCGGCAACAGCCTAATGTTCACGGCCGGCGCCGGCTGCCCCAACATCACCGATATCGAGCGCGGGCGCAGGCCGGGGACGCTGGCTGATTTCATCGAGACCACCAAGCTGCAGCAAAGCTTCGACATTCTGCCAAAGCAGGCCCCGGCGATCGAGGCGCAGGATGTGGCCGTTGCGGTTCGGCACCTCGAGACGATGCGGATCCAGTTGACCCTGTCCGACAAGGTGCCCTTCGTCTGGGCCCGCGGCCAGGGGCAGACACTGGACAGCTTCGAGATGCTGCGGATCGCCCGCGGGGTCGATGCCGATACCTTCCGGGCGACCCCGCATACCTTCACAGTGATCAACACCAACTCGCCGCGCCAGCTTGACCGACCGATGACCCAGGGCATCATCGATTTCGCCGAATGGGGCCAGCCGACGGTGATCACGCCGTTTTGCCTGCTGGGGGCGATGGCGCCGATCACCATCGCCGGTGCCCTGACGCTGAGCCATGCCGAAGCGCTGGCCGGGATAACCCTGGCGCAGATCGTGCGGCCCGGTGCGCCGGTGGTTTATGGCTCGTTCGCCTCGAATGTCGACATGAAGTCCGGTGCGCCGGCGTTCGGCACGCCGGAGCATATCCAGTCCAATTTCGGCGCCGGACAGTTGGCGCGCCATATCGGCCTACCGTGGCGCTCGGCGGCGGGGACCGCATCGAATGCGCCCGACGTACAGGGCGCCGCCGAGACGCAGTTGGCGCTGTGGGGGGCTGTGCTGGGCGGGGCGAACATGATTTTCCATGCCTGCGGCTGGCTGGAGGGTGGGCTGACCCATTCGCTGGAGAAGTTCATCACCGATATGGAGGTGATGCAGACCATCGCCGAGATCATGCAGCCGGTGGGTTGCGGGCCTGACGAGATTGGCTTCGATGCCATCGCCGAGGTCGAGCCGGGCGGGCATTTCTTCGCCGCGACCCAGACCATGGAGCGCTATCAGACTGCGTTCTACGAGCCGCTGGTGTCGGACTGGTCAAACTTTGGCCAGTGGACCGAGGCCGGGGCGAAGACCACGACCGAGCGGGCGCACGCGTTGTGGAAACGCAAGCTGGCCGAATTTGTGCCTCCCCCGGTCGATCCTAGCGTGGCCGAGGCGCTGGATGATTTTGTTGCCCGGCGGACAGCGGAGGGTGGCGCCTCGCCGATGGATTGAGGCGAGGCGGGGTCTTTCGGGCGCACTCGCCAAAAACAATAGGCCGGCGGGTCAAGCGCCCGCCGGCCTTTTGCAATGGTCCGCTTGGGTTCGTTTGCTAAAGCACCAGACGATGTTGGTAAGCATATACACCAGGCGGCAAGGTTCCGTTCGGGCAAAGCCCGTATGTGCTGTTCGAGGTGACGGTGATGTCATTGCCCGCCTGCGCGGAGATGCCGGTCACGTCATTGTTGGACGTCATTTCGAAATTACCACCGGCGATGACACGGATGCCTTCGGCGACAGCACCGGCGGCAAGTTGCGTCGATGCCGCCGAGACAAACATAACGCCGCCGACGCCACCGCTGGCGCAATAGTCTGCGGAGCCGAGATTCGCATCCGACGCGAAATGGATCGTGCTCGGATCGAGCGGATTAGCACCATTTCCGACAGCACTCGTGGCCAGGACGGTGCCTGTCAACGACATGCCCGACGACCCGCTGATATTGCAGTTGGCAACGATAACGACATTCACGATCGCTGTGTCTTTCGGCAGGTTGAGGGTTTTGTTCGCCCCAGTGCAATTGGCGACATATACAGTGTTGGGCAGGTACGGCCCAGAGTAGGTATCGGTGATCGGCACCAGGTCCGGCAGTGCCCCACCGGCTTTGTAGACATCGCTGGGAATATAGGGCGAGTCTCCGCTTTCCAGACCGGCGATGATTTCGCTGATTTTTGCAACGTCAGCCGGCCAGGAGTCGCCCTCAAACAATGCATCCACCAGACCCGAACCCGCGTCCCCTTCCAGATTGGTCGGATCGAAGAGATCGCCCAGGTTGGGCATACTCACCTGAACGCCGGTTTCGAAGTAGTTGTCGTTCTGCAACTCCATCGCATGGTCTCCGTGCGCAGTGTCGAGTTCGACGTTCTGACCGTGGATACAGATTTCATTGATGAAATCGTTGCCGCTGCTCACGCTGGTTCTGTTCCCGGCGATGAATCCGCCCCTGAGACAGGATGGGACGTATTTAACGGCAATGGCTTCGGTGGCGATGTTCCACACGTCGCCGGGAACGCCCCAAAGATTCATGATCCGAAGGAAATTCGTCGCCAGCGGGTTGTTGTTCTGATTGGAACGCCGGGTGCGCACCAGCACCGCATCAGGCGTCGCGCCACCGGTGCTGAAGGTCCTGGTATTAAAGTTCCAACTGCCGACGACGACGTCGGCATTCAACAGCACATTTCCGTTTCCGTTGACGGCGGGGTTCATATTGTCGGTCGAATAACTGAGAGCCTGCGTGACAGCGTCGGCCTGATTCGGCAACGACATGGCGCCCGCGAGGGCGGAGGCGTCTGCGGTCGCCTGCAAAAGTGTCTCGTTGCGGTAGGCATCGGTCATATCAACAGCCAAACCGCCGATGCCAATATAGATCGAGAACCACAGCAGCGACCACATGGTATAACTGCCGCTCTCGTCGCGGAGAAACTTGCGAAAACTTACCATACTCATGACTGTCTCCCTTGGTACGTCATTCGACCGTTCCAGATTTGCCGGGCGGGCCGATTACTCACTCCAATGGCTCACGGCGCATTGTCACACTTGCCAATAACGATTGCCCGATGATGGGCTTGAGCCACAGTCCGAAGACCGCGGCGTCCTGAATGCTCACAGCGATGTCGATCCGCATGTCGCCGCCGAAGGTTGGATCGACAGTATATTGACGCTGGCCGAGAAGCAGATGCGACGCCGCATAGTCCATTACCTGAGTGTCGGTCGTAAACTCGTCTGTCGACATCCGGCGAGCGATGTCGCGCGCCGTATTCCACATCTCGGTACGGGTCAGGTAGACGATGCTGGCATCAGTGAAAAAGACCAGTATCGCGATAAAAGCCGGGACAAGCGTAACAAACTCGATCGTTACGGCACCGGTCTCGTTTCGGAGGAATGATCTATCACCGCGCATCAACTGAACCCCACGTATCGCTAATTCGCTGTCGGCATCACGTCTTCAAGCGAATCGAAACTCTCCCTGAAGCATAAGCGAAAACTAACGTTTACACCATTAAGGAGAGTATCTTTTTAGTCCATTTTACGAACTGTTTCGGGAAAAATCGCCCCATTTCAGGCCGGTAGCGCGGGTGCGGCGATGATTGACCGATTTATCGGGGCCGGGATTCGACTCTGATCGAGAGTAATTGAGAGCGAATTGACGGTAATCGGTTTTTTTGTTCACGGTTTCGTGATCGTCGTTTGTCAATCTGGAATATTTCCAGGCGCGGTAGGTTTTGTTGCGAATTTACTACTTTATCAATTTTGGGTCGATCAACGAGCTGGCTTTATCTGGTAGCGATGGCGTCGGTTCAGATGCATCATCGAAAAAATACGGCCGTAAACGGCGGCCACCGATAATCCCTGAATCAACCTGGATTTCGCCGGCGCCAAGAGTACCGCAAAAGCCACTCGCGGGCTGATCGAAAGGTTCGAATGGTCTGAGAGCGCAATCTACCAACTACCCTGACGCAACCCTCGACAGATCAGCCTCGGTAACGATGACTTCCACCGACCAGGCTTTCATCGCGGCACTGAGGTCGCGGGGCGGCACTGCATCGGTGACCAGCATGTCGACCATCGTTGGCTCGCAGATCACAATCGGCCCGCCGCGGCCGAATTTGGTGCTGTCAGCGGCGACGATACGGGTTTTGGCCCGCAGCATGATCTCACGCGAGAACTCCGCCTCCTGCAAATCGAACAGCATGAAGCCACGGTCGGCGTCGATCGCGGTCGCCGAACAAATCGCGTAGTCGACCTGAAACCGGCGCACAAAGTCGATCGCCTCGCCGCCAAACGCGCCGCCGTCATGGGCGCGCAATTCGCCGCCAGCCATGAAAACCCGGTTATTGTTGCGCGCCGCCAGCAGGTGGGCGACCGAAACCGAATTGGTCACCACGAACAGGTCGCGATGGTTGCGCAACGCCTGGGCGATATAGGCCGTGGTCGAGCCGATATCGAGAAACAGCGACGTGCCGTTGGCGACGATGGCGGCAACCCGTGCCGCGACCCGCCGTTTGGCCGCCGGGTTCTCGTCCATCCGGCGTTGGAAATTCGGCTCGATTTCGGCGTCGGGCAGATGGACGCCGCCATGGACCTTGCGCACCAAACCGTCATCGACAAGCCGTTTGACATTGCGCCGAATGGTTTCCTCGGAAACGCCCAGTTGCGCCGCAAGTGCATGAGTCCGGCTAGACCCGCCACCAAGGCGCAGGGCCTGGACAATCTCGCGCTCACGGTGGGTGCCGGGTCTGTGGGTGCCGGGCCTCATTGCGTTCTCCGACGGGACATTGGTCAGCCCAGAGTGGACTGCAAAATCCACAAGATTTCAACAGATAAACCATAAAACCCCACAACAACGTGAAATCATGCACTTCTCTGTTGAGATATGTGGGGTTTTGCGGAAACCTGAGCATACCTCTCATCGAATCATGGTCGGTCCGGTTGCCGGGGCGGGAATGATGGAGACGCCAATGGAAACCGCCCTCAGCCGCGCCGCCAGCTTGGCGATCTGGACCGGCCCAGTCTCGCCCCAGCCGCTCGGCGGCGGCATCACCAACGTGAACTTTGTCGTCGAGGATGCGGGCAAGCGCTACGTCGTGCGCATTGGCGACGATATCCTGGTGCATCAGGTCATGCGTTTCAACGAACTGGCCGCCAGCCGCGCCGCCCACGCGGCCGGCATTTCGCCTGCCGTCGTCCATCACCAACCCGGCGTGCTGGTGCTCGACTTCATCGATGCGGTGACGCTGAACGACAAGGCGGTGCGCGACAACGCCATGCTCCTACGCATCGTCCCGCTGATCCGGCGCTGCCACCACGACATCCCCCAGCATGTACGCGGCCCGGTGCTGATGTTCTGGGTCTTCCATGTGGTCAGCGACTACGCGGCGGCGCTGCGTGACGCCGCCAGCCCCCATCTCCCCCGCCTCCCCGCATTGATCGCCCAGGCCGACCAGTTGCAACAGGCCGTCGGCCCCATCGACGTGGTCTTCGGTCACAACGACCTGCTGCCCGCCAACCTGCTCGACGACGGCGACCGCCTGTGGCTGATCGACTGGGACTATGCCGGGTTCAACTCGCCGCTGTTCGACCTCGGCGGTCTCGCCTCGAACAACGGGCTGTCGGAGGATCAGGAGCGTTGGCTGCTGGAAACCTATTTCGAGGCCGCGTTGACCGACGCCCTGTGGCACCGCTACCAGGCGATGAAATGCGCGTCCCTGCTGCGCGAGACGATGTGGAGCATGGTGTCCGAATTTCACTCCGCTCTCGACTTCGATTTCGCCGCCTACACGCGCGAAAACCTGGCCCGCTTCGACGCCGCCTTCAATGCATTCCGGACCCTGTGAGGCTTAAATGACCGACTTCCCGACAACCGCGAAGGCAGTGATCATCGGCGGCGGCATCGTCGGCTGTTCCACCGCCTATCACCTGGCCAAACTGGGCTGGACCGATGTGGTTTTGCTGGAGCGCAAGAAGCTGACCTCCGGCACCACCTTCCACGCCGCCGGGCTGGTCGGGCAGCTGCGCTCCAGCGCCAACATCACCCAGCTGCTGGGCTATTCGGTCGATCTTTATAACCGCCTGGAGGCGGAAACCGGCCAGGCCACCGGCTGGAAGATGAACGGCGGCCTGCGCCTTGCCTGCAACCACGAACGCTGGACCGAGGTCAAGCGCCAGGCCACCACCGCGCATTCCTTTGGCCTCGACATGCAGCTGCTGACGCCGAGCGAGGCGCAGGATCTGTGGCCGCTGATGACCGTCGACGATGTTGTTGGCGCCGCTTTCCTGCCGACCGACGGTCAGGCCAACCCCTCCGACATCACCCTGTCGCTGGCCAAGGGTGCCCGGATGGCCGGGGCGCGGATCTTCGAGGACACCTCGGTTCTGTCGGTCGAAGTCGAGCAAGGCCGGATCAGCGCGGTTATCACCGAGAAGGGCCGCATCGAGTGCGAGACGGTCATCTGCTGCGCCGGTCAATGGACCCGCGCCCTCGCCGCCACCGTTGGCGTCAACGTGCCGCTGGTATCCGTCGAGCACCAATACATGATCACCGAACCCATCGATGGCGTCACTCCGGACCTGCCGACGCTGCGCGACCCCGACCGGCTGACCTACTACAAGGAGGAAGTCGGCGGTCTGGTCATGGGCGGCTACGAGCCGAACCCGATCCCCTGGGCGACAGGTGGCATCCCGGCCGACTTCCACTTCTCCCTGCTCGGGTCGAACTTCGACCATTTCGAGCAAATCGTCGATCAGGCGCTCGGCCGGGTCCCCGCGCTTGAGCACGCCGGGGTCCGGCAACTGCTCAACGGCCCGGAAAGCTTCACCCCCGACGGCAATTTTATCCTCGGCGAGGCGCCGGAGTTGCGGAATTTCTATGTTGGCGCCGGGTTCAACGCCTTCGGCATCGCCGCTGGTGGCGGGGCCGGCATGGCGCTGGCCGAATGGGTCGCCAGGGGCGAGCCGCCGTTCGACCTGTGGCCGGTCGATATCCGCCGCTTCGGACGCCCGCATTTCGACACCGACTGGGTGCGCACCCGCACAATGGAGGCCTATGGCAAGCACTACACCATGGCTTGGCCGAATGAGGAGCATGACAGCGGCCGCCCGTGCCGCAAATCACCGCTGTATGAGGCCCTGAAGGCGCGCGGCGCCTGTTTCGGCGAGAAACTGGGCTGGGAGCGGCCGAACTGGTTTGCCGACCTCGGCGCGGGCGAGACCCCGCGCGATGTCTACAGCTTTGGCCGCCCGAACTGGTTCAACGCGGTTGGCCGCGAGCACAAGGCGGCGCGCGAGGCCGCCGTGCTGATCGACCAAACCTCGTTCGCCAAGTTCATCCTCAAGGGCCCGGACGCCGAGGCGGCGCTGAGCTGGATCGCCGCCAATGATGTGGCGAAGCCCGTGGGTTCCCTGGTCTACACCCAGATGCTGAACGACAAGGGCGGCATCGAGTGCGACCTGACCGTGGCGCGCGTCGCCCACGACGAATACTACATCGTCACCGGGACCGGCTTCGCCACCCATGATTTCGACTGGATCCGGCGCAACTTCCCCAACGGCATGAATGCCCAGCTGTTCGACATCACCTCGGCCAACGCGGTGCTGTCGCTGATGGGGCCGAAGTCGCGCACCATCCTCGAAGCGGTGACCCGGGCCGATCTCACCAATGCAGCATTCCCCTTCGGCCAGGCCCGCACCATCGGCATCGCCGGTTGCCCGGTGCTCGCCCTGCGGGTGACCTATGTCGGCGAACTGGGATGGGAGCTGCACCTGCCGGTCGAATACGCGACAACGGTGTTCGAAGCGCTGATGGCGGCAGGCGCCGAGCACGGCCTGATGGCGGCCGGCTACCGCGCCATCGAAAGCTTGCGGCTCGAGAAGGGCTACCGCGCCTGGGGATCGGACATCGGCCCCGACCATACACCTATCGAGGCTGGCCTCGGCTGGGCGGTCAAGCTGAAGAAGAACATCGATTTCAAGGGCCGGGCGGCGATCGAGGCCCAACACCGCGACGGGGTCAAGAAGCTGCTGGCCTGCTTCGTCGTCGATGACCCAAAAATCGTGCTGTCCGGCCGCGAGACGATCTATCGCAACGGGGTCCGGGCGGGATGGCTGACCAGCGCTGGATATGGCTACACCATCGGCGCCTGGATCGGCTATGGCTACGTCCGCAACCGCGACGGCGTCGACGCCGAACACGTGGTGATCGGCGAGTACGAGCTGGAGGTCGCCACCGAACGGGTCCCCTGCACTGTCCAGCTCGGGCCGCTATATGACCCGGCGATGACCCGGATCAAATGCTGAGGCATGTGGGGCGGCATGGAACAACACGCGGTTAAACACCTGATCATCGGCGGCGGCATCATCGGCTGCTCGATTGCCTATCATTTGGCGCAGGCGGGCGAGATGGACATTCTCCTGCTGGAGAAATCCGCCCTCACCCACGGCGCCACCTGGCATGCCGCCGGGTTGGTCGGCCAGCTTCGCTCGTCGCGCAACACCACCCGGATGCTGCAAAAATCGGTCGCGCTCTATGACCGTATCGGGACCGAGACCGGGCAGGCGACCGACTGGAAGAAGGTCGGCAGCCTGCGCCTGGCTGCCTCGCCCGACCGGATGATGGAGGCCAAGCGGCTGGCGACCATGGCCCGCAGCTTCGGCCTCGAGATGCAGGTGATCTCGCCCGCCGATGCCTTCGATCTGTTCCCCCTGATCGACACCAATGGCCTCCATGGCGCCGCCTTCATCCCGACCGACGGCCATGTCGATCCGGCCAGCCTGTGCCAGGCCATCGCCAAGGGCGCCCGCATGGGCGGCGCCAATATCCGCCTGGGCGTCAAGGTGCTGGATTTCCAGACCGATGGCCGCCGCATCACCGGCGTGATCACCTCGGACGGCATCTATCAGGCCCAGAACGTCATCCTCGCCGCCGGCATGTGGAGCCGCGAGCTTGGCGCCAAGCTGGGCCTGAAGATCCCCGCCTGCGCCGTCGAGCACCAATACATCGTCACCGAGGCGATCCCGGATTGCCCGGCCAACCTGCCCTCGCTGCGCGACCCCGACCGGCTGGTCTACTACAAGCCCGAGGCCGGTGGCCGCCTGCTGATCGGCGGCTACGAAGAGCGCACCCTGCCCTTCGGCGACACCGGCATTCCCGGCAAATTCGAGCGCCAGTTGCTGCCCGAGAACCTCGACCGCTTCATGCCGTTGGCCGAGCTTGCGGGCCAAGTGACGCCGGTGGTCAACCAGGTCGGCATCCGCACCGTGATCAACGGCCCAATCCCCTATTCCGCCGACGGCGATTTCGTCATGGGTCCGTCGCCGGATTTCCAGAACCTGATGCTGGCCACCGGGTTCCTGTATGGCATCGCCGCCGGTGGCGGGGCTGGCGAGATGATCGCGGAATGGGTGCTGGAAGGCCGCCCCAGCATCGACCTCTGGCCGCTCGACAACCGCCGCTTCGGCGCCCATCAGGGCACCCGCGCCTTCATGTACCCGCGCGCCGTCGAGCACTACGCCCACCACTACAAGATGCGCTATCCCGGCGCCGAAAGCGATGTCGCCCGTGGCCTCCGCCGCAGCCCGTTCTACGATGCGCTGAAATCGCAGGGCGCGGTCTACGGCTCGAAAAACGGTTGGGAACGCCCGCTGTGGTTCGCACCTGAGGGAGTCCCACCGGTCGACCAACTGGCCTTCGTAAACCCCGGCTGGAAACGCTATTCAGCGACCGAACACAAGGCGGTGCGCGAGCGGGCCGGGCTGATCGACCAGACCAGTTTTTCCAAGTTCGAGCTGTCCGGTCCCGGTGCGCTGACAGCCCTCCAGCACCTCGCGGTCTCGAACATGGACAAGCCCATCGGCGCGGTGATCTACACCCAGCTTTGCGACCAGCGCGGCGGCATCGAGGCTGATCTGACCATCACCCGGCTGGCGACCGAACGGTTCTACATCGTCACCGGCAGCGGCTTCGGTGTCCATGATGCCGCGTGGATCCGCCAGAACCTGCCCGCTGACGGCACCGCAATCCTGAACGAGATCACCTCATCGCGCGCCGTCCTCAACCTCTGCGGCCCGAGATCGCGCGAGATCCTGCAATCGATTTCCGAAGACGACATCACCAACGCCGCCTTCCCCTTCGCAACTGCCCGCGAGATCACCATCGGTGCCGCGCCGGTCCTGGCCGTGCGCATCGGCTATGTCGGCGAACTGGGGTGGGAGCTGCATATCCCCACCGAATTCGGCGCCCATGTCTTCGAATTGCTGCAAACGGCGGGCGTACCCCTCGGCATGGCCAATGTCGGCTACCGGGCA
>DATLAW010000197.1:0-15204 GCA_035527255.1 Thermohalobaculum sp.
AAGCCTAATCCCGGACGTATGCTTGGTGGTCCGGCGGGGAGGTGGGGTGGGCAGGCGGATAGGTTCATATCAATGAACCTTGGCAGAAGCGCCCGCATTGCACTGCCGCCCGCCGGAGGTTATGTAGCGCCGATAACGCGAGGCAGCGGAGCGCGCATGAACTGGATCACCGATTACGTCCCGCCGAAAATCAAGTCGCTGTTCCAGCGGCGCGATACGCCCGAGAACCTGTGGACCAAATGCGATAGCTGCGGCCAGATGATCTTTCACCGCGAGCTGGCGGAGAACCTGAACGTCTGCCCGGGCTGCAATTTCCACATGGCCATCGCGCCACGTGCCCGCTTCAAGACCCTGTTCGACGGTGGCATCTTCGTCGAGATCAAGGTGCCAGATGCCTTGGCCGATCCGCTGCATTTTCGCGACGAGAAACGCTACACCGACCGGATGAAGGACGCCCGCCGCAAGACCGGCGAGCACGAGGCGATGATCGTCGTTTATGGCGATATCTGCGGCTTGCAGACCGTCTGCGCCGGGCAGGATTTCAGCTTCATGGGCGGCTCGATGGGTATGGCGGTCGGTAATGCCCTGCTCGCCGCCGCCGAGACGGCAGTCAAGCACAAAGCCCCGCTGGTGGTGTTCACCGCCGCCGGCGGCGCGCGGATGCAGGAGGGTATCCTCAGCCTGATGCAGATGCCACGCTGCACCATCGCCGTCGAGATGGTCCGCGAGGCCCGGCTGCCCTTCGTCGTGGTACTCACCAACCCGACCACCGGCGGCGTCACCGCCTCCTACGCCATGCTCGGCGACGTCCATCTGGCCGAACCGGACGCGCTGATCTGCTTTGCCGGGCCACGGGTGATCGAGCAGACCATCCGCGAAACCCTGCCCGAGGGCTTCCAGCGTTCGGAGTACCTGCTGGACCACGGTATGATCGACCGGGTGATCGACCGCGGCAAGATCCGCATCGAGCTGGGCACGATCCTGCGCATGTTGATGGGTAAGCCGCCGATGGTGATCGGCGATCTGCCGCCTCCGACGGCGCTGGAAGAATCCGTTCCCGCCGCCGAAGCTGGCGACGCCTGATCGTGGCCAACCCGCCGTCTGGCGCACCAACTGGCGTACCGCCTGGAACTCGGCCAAGCGACGCGATCCTCGACCGGCTTCTCTCGCTCCACCCAAAGATCATCGACCTGACGCTTGACCGGGTCTTGCAGCTGCTGGCCGACATGGGCGACCCGCAGCGCGCCCTGCCGCCGGTGGTGCATATCGCCGGCACCAACGGCAAGGGCTCGACTCTGGCGATGATCCGGGCCGGAATGGCGGCGGCGGGCAAGACCGCCCACGCCTATACCTCGCCCCACCTTGCCCGATTCCACGAACGCATCCGCATCGCGGGCGAGCTGATCTCCGAACCTGCGCTGGCGGCGCTATTGGCGGAATGCGAGCGGGTCAATGGCACCCGCCCGATCACCTTCTTCGAGATCACCACGGTCGCGGCCTACGTCGCCTTCGCCCGCGCCCAGGCTGACTACACCCTGCTCGAGGTTGGCCTCGGTGGCCGCCTCGACGCCACCAACGTCATTGATCGCCCGAGATTGACCGTCATCACGCCAATCTCCATCGATCACCAGCAATACCTCGGCGACACCCTGGCCGAGATCGCTTTCGAGAAGGCCGGTATCCTGAAGCCGGGCGTCCCCTGCATCGTCGGCCCACAACTCGATGCAGCCCGCGAGGTGATCG
This sequence comes from Thermohalobaculum sp., assembly GCA_035527255.1. Taxonomy (GTDB): domain Bacteria; phylum Pseudomonadota; class Alphaproteobacteria; order Rhodobacterales; family Rhodobacteraceae; genus Thermohalobaculum. The sequence continues at coordinate 1,744 of DATLAW010000197.1, forward strand.
AGGCCCGCGCCGCCAAGCTGGGCGCGCCCTTGTTCATCCACGGCCAGGACTGGATGGTCCGCGCCGAGCACGGGCGCCTGGTCTACGAGGATACCCGTGGGCTGCTTGATCTCGACCCACCGGCCCTGATCGGCGCGCACCAATTCGACAACGCCGGGGCAGCGGTGGCGGCGCTGCGCGCGCTCGGCTTCGGCGAGACCGCATGCCGGGCGGCGCTTTCCGATGCCGTCTGGCCCGCCCGGATGCAACGCTTGACCCACGGCCCGCTGGCCGGGCGGATGCCCCAAGGCGCCACCCTTTGGCTCGACGGCGGCCATAACGCCGCCGCCGGTGAAGCCCTCAGCGCCGTGGTCGCGGATATTGCCACCCGCGCTTCGGACCCCCTGTGGCTGATCACCGGCATGCTCGACACCAAGGCGGCGGAGGATTTTCTGCGTCCCTTGGCGCCCCATGTAGCGGGCGTGTTGACCGTGACCATCCCGGACACTCTGGCGGCAATCCCGGCCGAGGATTTGGCCGCCCGCGCCCGCTCCATCGGATTGGACGCCCGCCCCGCCGACAGCGTCGCTCAGGCCCTCGACATGATCATCGCCGATGTGCCGACAGCACCGTTGCGCGTCCTGATCTGCGGCTCGCTATATCTCGCGGGTGCGGTATTACAGGAAAATGGGTCACGTGAGCGCGATGGCTAGCCCCAGGAACCAAAAGAGCGGCCCCAAGGGCCGCTCTCGATTTAGCTCTCCAACTCCGCTCAGATTGCGCCAGCGATCCAGCTTTCGATGCCACGCTTCGAATCGGCGCCGACCTTGCGGTCAACCAACTCGCCGTCCTTGAAGATCAGCAGCGTCGGAATACCGCGCACCGCATAACGCGACGGCGCGTTGGGATTGTCGTCGATATTCACCTTGGCGATCCGGATCTTGCCGCCCATCTCGGTGGCGATCTCCTCCAGCGCCGGGCCGATCTGCTTGCAGGGTCCACACCACTCGGCCCAGAAATCGACGACTACCGGTATATCTGCACCCAGGACATCGGCTTCAAAACTACTGTCGGTGACGGCCATGGTCGACATCGGCATATTCCCTTCCTGAGAGCCCCGATCGGGGCGGTCCTTAAGTTCGACAACCTAGTGGGGTGACCCACGGTAATCAAGGACGACGCGCATTCCATTCTGCAAGAGAACGGTCGAGCACACCCGAGTCTATCGGCATCAGAACCGGCCCGACGGTCCAAAGAACCGCAGCCTCAACAAGGTGTTGGGGGTAGCGCGCCGCCAGCGCCGAACGATAGCAGGCAAGCTGCAAAAGATATGCCTCCGGCGCCTCTCCCGGCCCGCTGGCAGGCTGGGCATCAGTTTTGAAGTCCACAACCTGCACCCGTGCCGGGCCGATCACCAACCGGTCGATTCGCCCCAGCATCGTGGTTGCCGCGGTCGCCGGCAACGCCAGCGCCATCCCCACCTCGGCCAGCGAATTCGGCCCAAATACCTCATCGGCGAAGGCTGCGCCGAACACCGCCAGCGCTTCGGCCACCACTCCGGCAGCGATTTCGCCCGGCAGGTCGGGAAAGCTGTGGGCAAGCAGGCGCATGGCCAGTTCGCGGCGCAATTCGGCGGGCCGATTCGCCAGCCGCTCCAGCAGCAAATGCACCGCCGAACCTCGGGTCAGCGCCATCTCGCGGCCCAACCCCGCGCCGCCATCCGCGTCATGTTCGCCCAGGTTCGACGGGCTGATCCGCTTCGCCCGCTCCTCGCGGCGCGCCTTTGCCAACCACGCCGGGCGCATCAGGACCGACGGACCCGCTACCCCCTCGACACCCCCTTCCTCCGCCGCACCGGTCAACACCACCGGGTTGTCCTCACGCCGCCGTACCGGCCCCGCCGGCCCAGGCAGCTCCAGCCAGCCGCCGAATTTATCCGCGCCCTGTTCCAGCAGTTCGTACCAGGTTTTGGTTTTCTTGCTGTCTTGCCCGGCACCGCACAGGATCAGCCAATCCTCGGCCCGGGTCAGCGCCACATACAACAGGCGCTTTCGCTCGGCGGCGTCGCGCGCCGCTGCCTTGTCGCGCGCGTTCCGGGTTACCGGGTCATCCTCGGCCTTTGCAGCCGCCCACAGCATCAGCCGTGGCTGATTGGTGCCGCTGGCCGCTGGCAGCAGTGTCGGCCTGCCGCCGCCCCCGCCACCCTTCGACATGGTGTCGGGCAAAATCACCACCGGCGCCTCCAGCCCCTTGGCGCCATGCACCGTCATCACCCTGATCTCGTTGGCGCCCCGCTCCATCTCGCGCTTGACCTTGATGTCGCCAGCCTCGATCCAGGCGATGAACCCGGCCAGCGAAGGCGCCTCGCGCGCCTCGTAGGCCAGCGCCTGAGCCAGCAGCTCGTCAATCGGGTCCTCCGCCTCATGGCCCAAGCGCGCCAGCAGTCGCCGCCGCCCGTCATGGCGGATCAATACCCGTTCCAAGAACTCATAGGGCCGCAGGAAATCCGCCTGCCCGGCCATGTCGCGCAGCATCGCCGCGGTCTCCGGGTGTTCCGCTTCGGCGTCCATCACCGCCTGCCACAGCGTGCCCTTTCGCCCATGCGCCAGCGCAAACAACGCATCCTCGCTGACATCGCACAACGGCGAGCGCAGCAACGCCGCCAGGCTCAGATTGTCCCCCGGTGTCGTCGCCACCTTGACCAGAGCCAGCAGGTCCTTGACCGTGAGCTCCTCGGCCAGGCTTAACCGGTCGGACCCGGCAACCGCCAAACCCTTGGCTTTCAACTCACGGATCAGCCCCTGCGCCAGCGCATCGCGCCGGGTGACCAGCACCAGAATATCGCCCGGCCGCAGCCGCCGCCCCGGCCGTCCGGCCTTCGCTGGCAGCCGGTCCTCGGCCAACATCCGCTGAATCTCATCCGCCAGCATCCGCGCCAGCCGCGCCTTGGCACTGCCCGGCGGCGGGGTATCAACCGGCTCCCACCAGTCGGGTGGATCTTCCGCCGGGTCTGGCTCGACCAACGGCCACAGATCGACCCGCGAGGCATCCTGCGCCCGGTGTGCCAAGTGTTCCACTGGATCGCCGTCCACCGTCAGGCCCGCCGCCGCGCCACCGGCAAAAACCGCATCCACATAGGCCAATATCCCCGGCGCCGAGCGAAACGACGTTATCAGGTCCGGCCGCGCCAGCCTGCCGTCCATCCCCTCAAGCCAGTCGCCGAAATGCTGCCGGTTCTCGCCAAAGGCCTGCGGCTCGGCCCCCTGGAACGAGTAAATCGACTGCTTTTCGTCGCCAACGACGAACAGCGTCCGATTCACTGCCCGCGCGCCCTCGCCGGTGTTGAACTCATGGGCAATCGCCCGGATCACCGCCCACTGCCCCGGCGAGGTGTCCTGCGCCTCGTCGACCAGGATATGGTCGATTCCCTGATCCAGCCGGTACAGCGCCCAGGCCGCCATATCGGAGCGGGTCAGCAGCTCCGAGGCCCGGCTCACCAGATCATCGAAATCCAGCAGTGCGCGATTGTCCTTGGCCCGGCGGTACCGCGCCAGCAGGGTACTGGCAAAGGCATCGAGATCGCGCGCCCGGGCGGCGGATTCACGGGTGTGCAGCGTGTCCAGCAAACCACATGACCAGACGATCATCGCGTCGGTGAAAGCATCGGCATCGGGATGGTTTTCGATCACCTTCTTGACCGGGAAGCGGCCTCGGCTGCGCGGCTCACCCTTGGCGGTCGTGAAGACCCCGGCCAACCGCCGCGCCGCTCCCAACGGGCTGGAGTTCTTCAAGCCGCGTGCCTCGGCAAGCGCCGCCGCTGCGGCTGTATCGGCGGCCCCACCCTCGGCCATCTGTCCCGCGTATATCCCCAGCCGCTCCCAATCCAACCGCCCCAGCGCCGCCGCCGCCAACGCCGCCGGGCTTTCCTTCACAGTCTCGCCAAAATGCGCCTCCAGCCGGGCGTCGATCGCACCACCGCCAAACTCCGCCCGCCCGGCCAGCACCGCATCGATCAGGCCATCGATGCCGTCCTCGTTCAGCCGCTCGGCCACGCCGTCGAAGCTGGTGTCAGTGCCAGCCTCGGCGTCCGCCGCCGTGCCGGCCCGGATCGCCGCGATCATCAGGGCGCTCTGGCGGTCGTCCAGCACCTCGAAGCGCGGCGAAACCCCGGCCTCCAACGGAAACCGCCGCAGCAAGGCATCGCAAAAGGCGTGGATGGTCTGGATCTTCAGCCCGCCCGGTGTCTCCAGCGCCCGCGCGAACAGCCGCCGGGCATCGGCCAGCCGCGACCCGTCCACAATCGGCGCGCTGTCCCCGGCGATGGCCGCCAGTTCCACCCCCAATAAATCATCCGGCGCCATCGCCCAGCCGCCCAGTATCTTGAACAGCCGGTTCTGCATCTCGGCGGCGGCGGCCTTGGTATAGGTCAGGCACAGGATGCGCTGCGGATCGGACCCGGCCAGCAGCAGCCGCGCCACCCGCTGGGTCAGCACATGGGTCTTGCCCGATCCGGCATTAGCCCCGACCCAGGCTGAGGCCGCCGGATCGGCGGCGGCGATCTGCGAGGCGGTCGGGGCTTGCACGGGTTTCATTTGTCGCCCTCGCCTTCCCACTCGCCACGCCGCGCCAAGTGGTCGTAATCGCCGGCAAAACTTTGTTTTTCCGGCCGCCCGCGCGCGATATAGCCGGTCTCCTCCCGGTCATAGGCGGCGATCAGTTCCTCCAGCCGCGCCATGTGGGCGGCCACCTCCTCTGGCAGGTTCTCGACCCGCCGCTCGACGCCGCCCTCATTCGACCCGGTCAGCCCCAGATAGGCGCCCTCGCGCGCCTCCAGCGCCGCCATCCCCTCGAAGCCCCCCGCCAGCAGGATCGCCGCCTGCAAATGGAGTTGCTGGTTAAATCCAAGCGTGATCTGCTTCTCGCTCGGCGGCGCTCCCGCCTTGTAATCGTAAATCGCCGCCCCACCGCCAGCCAACCGGTCGATCCGGTCGGCCCGCGCGGTCAGGGTGAAATCGCCCGCCGGAGTGGTCAGCGGCAACGCGCCCTTGGCCTCCAGCCCCTCCGGCTGTCCCGCCGCCCGGCGCGCCGCCTCACCGGCCAGGAACCAGCCGGCGAACCGCCCAATCCGCGCCCGCCAGACCCGGCGGGTGTCGGGCCACGGCACATCGGTCGCCAGCACCGAGTCGGCGGCCTCCAGCAGCAGTGCCCGCGCCGCTGCGGGCTCGGGCAGCTGGCCAAACGTTGCCCCGATAAAGCGCTCCATGATCCGGTGAACAATCATGCCCCGCTCGCGGAAATCCGGCGGGCGGCCCAACGGGTCGAGCGGTCGCAGCCGCAGCACCTTCAGGGCATAAATCGCATAGGCATCGCGGATCAGCGTCTCTATCTGCGTCACCGATAGTTGCCGTGGCCGCGCTGCAATCGGCGGGCTTGGCCTCGGACGTGGCGCCCGGTCAACTGACGCCGCCGGCTGATGCACCAGCGCCACCAGCCCCAGCAATTCGGCCCCACGATCCCGCATCCCAGCCAGCGCGGCCCCTTCGTCCAACCCCCCCAGCAGGTTCTCCAGCCGGATCAGCCAGCGCGAGGCGACAGTCGGCGTTCCATCGACCTTTCGCGCCCGGGTCAGGATCACCTCGTCGCGCACAACCCCTTGCAGGAAATCATGCGCCGACAGGCCGATATCGCGATCCGGGCTCGCCAAGCCCAGGCGTTCGCGCATCGGTCGGCTCAGCCATGGGTCCGGTTGCGGCGACGGTGGCCAGATACCGTCGTTCAACCCACCCAGAATAACCAGATCAGCACCCTGAACCCGCGCCTCCTGAGTTCCCCAGATCATCACCCTTGGGTGCGGAGTGGCAGCCTCGGGCGGTAGGTTCTCGCGGCTCAGCAGATTGCTCAGTAACGCCAGATACCCCGCAGCCGCGCCCTCACCATGGGCGTCGGCATGGCGCGCCAGACGCTGCATGACCTCCAGCAACTTCACCCCCGCCGCCTTTTCCCAAACCTCCGGCACCGCATCGACGCTGTCCCGGCTCAACGCCTCCGCCGCCGCGATATGCGCCGCCACAACCTCCGCTAGCGATGCCCCGGCACTCAGCGGTTGGGCCAGCCCGGCCAGCATCGCCTCGATCCGCTCGCGCCAACCGGCCTCCGCCTCCGCCGCCTCCGGCCAGTCGGGCAACTGCCCCACCGGCAGCCCCGGTTGGGGTCGCTCGCGCAAAATCCGCATCTCGTAGCGCCGCGCCAGCGCCAGATGCTCGGCCCGCGCCAGTCCCGGCCGCATCAGCGGGTGCTGCAGCAACGCTGCCAGCCGTACCGGTGCTGCCCCCTCCGCCGCAACTTCGACGATCAGCCGCAAAAACACCCCGGCTGGAGTTTGCGCCAGCGGTTGGCCCAGCGAGTCGTCCGGCACGATCGCGTAGCGCCCCAACTCCGCCGTCACCCGCCGGGCCAGTGCGGCATCCGGGGTAATCAGCGCGATGCGCTTGCCCGGCGTCTCCAGCCCCCGGCGGATCGCCAGCGCAATGGCGGCGGCCTCATGGCGCGGCGTTGCCGCTTCGACCAGCGTCAGCCCGGCAGTCGCGGCTTGCGATTCCGCTACCAGTGCCGGGGCCTCACGCTGCCAGGCATCGGTCACCGGTGCCGGACGCAATGCCTGGGTCAGCAGCCGCAACCGTGGCGTCTCCGGCATCCCGTCGGCCCACGGCCGCACGTCCTCGGGTGCCATCCCCAACATATCCAACAACCGCCGGAACGGCGCCATCGGATGCTCCGGACTTTTTGGCATTTCCCGCCAGATATCCGGCGCAATGCCAATGTCGAACCCCGGCAGCACCACCGCCCCCTGCGGCAACCGGGCAATCGCCGCCAGCAACTCGGCGGTCGAGGTCACCGAGCCGGTCGACCCCGCCGCAATCACCGGATGGGCGGGCGGCACCGCAGCCCAATCCGCAACCAGCCGCTCGATCACCAGCCGTTGGCGCGCCTTCGGGTCCAGCGCGCCTGCTTCCGCCTCAGCCCGGATCGCCGGCCACGCCTTGCGCACGATATCGATGAAATCCAGCGTCCCCTGCCAGTGCGCGGCGGCCCGCTCCGGCAACTCGCCCGCCACCAACCCGTCAAGATCGGCGGCATCGACGCCCTCCTCCTGCAACTCGTCCAGCAGACGCCCCAGCGCCTCGGCCAGATCGGGTGCGGCGGTAACCGGAGCGCCCTCCGCCCGTTGCAGATAGGCCTCAACCAACCGTGTCAGCCGCAACTGGCGCCGCAGCGGGTCGATCGCTGGCGGCAGGTCCGGTGCTGCCAGCGGATCGTCGCCCAGTTCCGACAGCAGCGACAAGCGGGGCAGCAGGGCCGAACCGCCAGCCGCACCAACCAATGCGTCCTCGATCGCCCGCAAACCCCGGCGCGTATTGACCATCACCTCGACCCGCGCCATCGCCTCCGGCGGCACAGTCATCTCCGGCGGCGCCGCGCCAACCCGCGCCGTCAGGCCGCGCGCGAAAGCTTCAGCGAAATCCACCCCCGGCGGCAGCGCGAACAGCCGTGGGCCGGGGCTGTCGAACACGCTCATCCAGCCGCCTCACGCAGCGCCGCTTGCGCCTCGGCCAGCCCGGCCGGCGTGCCGACATCGACCCAGCCGCCGGGATAAGTCACTGCCGCGACCCAGTCCCACCGGCTCAACGCGCCCCACAACGGAAAGCGCCCTTTCGGCGCATTGGCAAAGACCTGCGGCGCGACGATCAGCGCGCCGGTATAGACCATTGGCGCGGCCGCGGCGTCACCCCGCCAGACAGGCGTATCGCCTTCCCCGGAAAGGAAAAAATCCCCCGGCCGCGTGAAACCTCTGGCCCGTTCGCGCGGCACCAGCAGCAGCAACGCGTCCATCCGCGCCGGGTCCCAGGCGGCGGCCAAAGCTTCCAGCGGGTTCGGCCCGATCCAAACCGCATCGCTGTTGATGGTGTAGAACGGCGCTGTCCCCAGCAGCGGCAACGCCTTCACAATCCCGCCGCCGGTTTCCAGAACATCGGGCTGCTCGTCCGAGAACACGATCTCCGGCACTGTCCGCCCTGCCAGATAATCGCGGATCATGCCGCCCAGATAATGCAGGTTCACCACCGCCCGCCGCACCCCGGCCGCCGCCGCATGGTCCAGTGCCAGATCGATCATCGGCCGGCCATTGATCGCCAGCAACGGCTTCGGGCAATTATCCGTCAGCGGCCGCATCCGGGTGCCCAGCCCGGCGGCCAAGATCATCGCGGTGTCCGGGCCCTTCATTTCGCCGCCCCCGCCACAGCGGCCACCTTCGCTAGAACCTGCGGCTCCGGCGCCGGCACATGGCGGGCCACCCATGCCGCCAGCGTCGCCAGTGCCGGGTGCGACAGATCACGGATCACATGCCCCCAGACGCGCGGGATCAGGCCAAGATAGCGCGGCTTGCCGTCGCGGATCGCCAGCCGGGCGAAAATGCCGACGATCTTCAGGTTGCGCTGCGCCCCCAGTGCCGCATAGGCGGCCCTGAACGCCGCCGCATCCACCTCCGCGCGTCGCTCCAGATAACGCACGATCATCGCCTCGCGCAGCTCTGCCGAAGTATCGCGTCGGGCATCTTCCAGCAGCGACACCAGGTCGTAGGCGCCATGCCCCGCCAGTGCATCCTGATAGTCGAGCAGCCCAACGCGCGCACTGCCCGCGCGCTGCGGCAGCCAGACCAGATTGTCCGCATGGTAATCGCGCAGCACCAGCACATCGCGCACCGGTTCGACCGTTGCCGTGGCCTCGGCAACCAGCGCATCGAACTCGGCGGCAAGATCCCGAGATGGTATGACTCCGGTGGCGGCAGGCATCCACCACTCGCGGATCAGCGCTGCCTCGCGGGCCAGCACGGCGCGATCATATGGCGCCAATTCAACCCGGCAATCCTCGGGTCCGAGCACGCCGGGCGCCGGGATCACCGCCAACTCGGCCAGCAGATCGACGGCGGCCCCATACAATTCCGCCTCGCCCTCCAGCGTCGTCGCCAGCAGGCGGGTGAATAGATCATCCCCCAAATCTTCCAGCAGCAGGAAACCTCGCGCTGTGTCGGCGGCAGCGATCTCCGGGGCCGACAGACCCTGTTGGCGCAGCCAATGGGTCATCGCCACGAAGGGCCGCACGTCCTCGCCGCTTGCAGGCGGCGCGTCCATCAGCACCGCCCCCAGGCACCCTTCCTCCGGCGCGAGCCGCAAATAGCGCCGGTTCGAGGCATCGCCCGCCAATGGCCGCGCCGCATCGGCGCGCCAGCCAGCGGTGCTCAGAAAGGCGGCAATCTCCGCCGCCCGATCGGCGATGTTCATAACCACGCCCCCAAAAAAGCGGCGACACCGTCCCACCCATCGCCGTGCAGCCAGATGGCCGCATCCCGGCCGCCAGCGTCCGGCGCCGACAGCGCAATCTCCAACCGCCTCTCCGGCAGCGCCATGCCCAACCGCTCGGGCCACTCGACCAAGACCAATGCGGTGCCAATGGCCTCGTCCAACCCCAGCTGCTCCAACTCCTCCGCCTCGCCCGACAGGCGGTACAGATCGGCGTGCCAGATCGCGCCGCGTACGGTCTCGTAGATATTTATCAGGGTGTAGCTCGGTGACGGGATCTCAGCCACAGGGTCGCCCAACGCCGCCCGGATCACTGCCCGCGCCAGTGCCGATTTTCCAGCCCCGAGCCCGCCGCGCAATAATACCGTGTCGCCGGGCTCCAGCACCGGCGCCAACGCGGCGCCAAGCCGGTCAGTTTGGCAGCCGTCGGCCAGATGAACATTGAAACGTTTGGAGAGGTTTTGCAAAAGCATGCTTGTTCGGGCCGGGCGCTCCGGTTGCGGGTCGCTCTCTGTTAGCCCGAATTTCTCCACCGAAATACCCCCGTTCGCACCCCGATCGAACGCTCGCCGGCATAATTCCGGCCTCAATGGCGCCGATCAGCCCGCCGCCGCGGGGTTCGCGGGCTCAGGGTTTGCGGACTCTGCCAGTGCCGCAAGCCGGCGCAAATGACAAACCGCACTCAGGCTCGTCTCCCCCGGCTCCGCTCCCGCAACCGAGCGGAGTTCGAAACTACCACCTTCCCGCGCCACCAGGCGGTGCAGGAACGGCAGGTTCAGACTGGCGGCCTCAGCCCGCGCCGGGTCGGCAGCCAAACCGTCGCCACATGCTTCCAGAGTATAGATTTCGATCCCACCGTCCGGGCTAACGCGGGCTCCCAGATCAATCGTACTGCCATCGCTGCAACGATTGATCGCGTCGGTGGTCATGTTGAACACGATCTGACGCAACCGTCCGGCGTCACAGGCTGGCTCACAGCCGCTCGGCGGTGAAATGATCCGCAATGCCACGCCTTCCTCGGTCGCGCGTTTCTCCAGCAGTCGCGCGGTTAGTAAAAGCGTATTGCTCAACGACAAGCCCAACTCCTGATCGTGCAGCGGATCGATCTCCAGCCCGGCCAATTCGGTGACGTCGTCGATCGTTGCAAGTAGATGCCGCGCCGATTCCAGAATAGCATTGGCATAACCGCGCTGGGCATCGGTTAAGCCCCCGAAACGGCTATCGGCAATGAGCTGACCAAAGCCGAAGATTGTGTTGAGCGGCGTGCGCAGCCGGTGCGAGATATGGCCCATCACCGCACTGCGCATCTCCTCGGCCGCCTCCAATGCCTCGTTTCGCTCGCGCAGGGCTGTGGCGATCCGCTCGCTGTCGGTGACGTCGCCGAAGACCGCCATGGTTGATCCGTCCGGAAGCGAGGCGAAGCGCGCCCCCAGAATGCGGCCGGTTCCCAGCGTCAGCCGCGCCGACCAGGCCTGGCGTGAGTCCCCACCGGTGATGTAGGTTGTCAATTCCTGCCAAACGTCTGTCTCGACCGTTAACCCGCGCACCAGAGGCAGCAATTCGCTGGCGTGCATCAAGGGCCGGACGGTCTTGGCATCGGTGCCCCAGATCTCGTGGAATGCGGCATTGACCAGTTGCAGCAGGCCGTCCGGTCCGAACACTGCCAGCCCTTCGTCCAGCCGGTCCAGCGTAGCACGCCGGAGCTCGATCGAATGGCGGAACTGCTGTTCCAGCCGCAACCGATCGGTCACATCCTCGAACACGAAGGCCAGCGAGCCATGCGGATGTGGCCGCGCCAGCACATGGATGTCGGAGCCGTCGGCCAGATGCCACAGTTCCTCATAATCCGCCGTCTCGGTGTTCTCGAACAGATTGTTCAGCTGCCGCCGCCAAGCGTGGAAATCAGGCATCTCGGGAATGCGTCGGTTGGCGCGCAGACTATCGATGATCTCGCGCAAACTGGGCCGTCTCGCCAGCCAGGCCGGGTCGGCTTGCCAAAGCCGAACCAGCGCCGGGTTGAACAGCGCCAGGGTCTGGCTTCGATCGAATATCGCCAGACCGATGTTTAGATGAGCAAAGGTTTCGGTCATCGTTTGGACAAAGCGGGCAAGGGACTGTTCGACCGACTGGGCGCCGGATGCGTCAATCGCCAGGCCGAGCCGCGCGCCGTCCGCATCGGTCGTCTCGATTGCGTCCAGTGTGATGGTGGTACCTTCCGCGGCGCCGGCAATCTCGAGCCGGAAGCGCTCGACCGGACCTGGGGCGCCGTCGCTTCCCGCCCGAGCCGGTTGTTCGCCTTGTATTTCCGCGGACGCGCGGTTCACGGCGGCGGCCATGGTCGCCGCCTCGGCAGCGGTGACGATACCGTGGCTGGTTGAAATTTGGCCGCCCGACCACGCGAGATGTCCATCCGGCGTCCGCCTCCAGGCGGCCAGCGGGGCGTCGGCCAACAACCCTGACAGCGTTCTGTTCTCGATCTCTCGTTGGGAATCGGCTTGATCGCGCGCAGCAATCTCGACCGAAGCGCGGTTCCGTTCCGCATCAAGCAGCCCCGCATCCCGCAATACCAACCGAATGTGGCCTCCCCGCGCCGTGCCCGTGAGTTCGAAAACCCGCCCAGCGGCGTCGGTGGTGAGCAAATGGATGGCATCGCCGCTGCGCTCAAGCGCTGCCAGTGCGGCGTCCGAGCGTGAGCCGAGAAATTCGCTTAATATCGTACGAGCCTGCCGCCCGATCGTCAGGCCGAGCAACGCCTCAGTCTGGGCGCTGACCTCGATCACCGTGCCATCCTCGACAATCAGTACCACGCCGTCGCTCAACATCGACGTGTTAGCCCTGAGGCTGACCGCCCGGCGCCACCACAGGGCCAAAACCACCAATCCGGCGATCGCGACGACCAGCGACAGGCCAAGACCCGTCACCAGTTCTGATTGGCCAAATGTCATGGCACGGTCCGGTATCGAAGCGAAAGGTTACTGTTTCCCGCAAAGTGGCGGGGCACGATTCGCAAGAGCGATCAATCTTCCCCCATATGGTTAACAAATTGCTAAGGCCGCGCCCCAAATCTTTGGTTTGGTCCCAGGGCGCGGCGGGCGATTTCCTTCGGCGTTACCAATATCGACGTCGGCCACACCATCTCGATGATCGCTCCCGGCGGCAGAGTCAATTCCGCCGGGGTTTCCCGGTCAACACTGCGACGGTGCCGGGCGTCGCTGCCATTGGCGAACGAGACCTGAGCGCCGGTCCGCTCCAGCAGGGTCCGGGCGATGAACAGGCCCAGGCCCATTCCTTCATATTCACTGCCATATTCACTGGCGGATTCGCGATCCGAGGCGCTGTCCGATAAACGTTCAGCAACGCGGCCGCGGGTGCTGACATAGGGCTCGCCAAGGCGCGGCAGGATATCGGCGCTGAAGCCGGGGCCATCGTCGCCGATGGCAATGCGCAGCCCATCGCCCTCCAAGTCGATATCGACCCAAACCGTACTGCTGGCGAAATCCACAGCGTTCTGGATCACGTTGCGCAACCCGTGAATCAGCTCCGGGCTGCGCTGCGCCATTGCCTCGTCCTTGCGCCGCTCGTCCGCGATGGCGCCATCGACGCGGATCAGAATCCGCTTGCCGCGATTCCGGTGCGGCTCCGCTGCCTCGTCGACGATGGCCGAGATTGGGGCATTCTTGATCTGGCTGTCGTCGCGCCCGCCCTGGCCGAGATCGGCCATGATCGCACCGCAACGGTCGGCCTCGCGCCGGATCAGCGCAACATCTTCGACCAGTTCGGGATGATCCTTCAACTCACGCGCCAGTTCGCCCGCAACCAGCTTGATGGTGGCCAGCGGGGTGCCCAATTCGTGCGCCGTCGCCGCCGCGATTCCGCCTATCGCCGCCAGCCGCTGCTCGCGCGACAAGGCGATCTGTGTCGCGGTCAGCGCCTGGCTCATCGCATAGCCTTCGACCGTCACCTTGCGAGCATAGATCGACAGGAACGCCACCGCGATCGCCAGTGCCGCCGAGATACCGGTACGGTACAGATCGGGCACCTCCAGCGCGGTGCCGTCGGCCAGCACCAGTGGCAGGTACAACACCGACATCGTCGCTACCGCCGCCATCGCGGCGATCCCCAGCCA
>DATLAW010000198.1:0-6928 GCA_035527255.1 Thermohalobaculum sp.
CCCCGGTCTGCCATGTGGTCGGTTTCGGAGACAGTTCGATCGACTTCATTTTACGGTTCTGGACCTCAGCGAAATATTCACCGGAAGTGCGCGCGTGCCGTTCGGACGGTGCTTGAACATCAGAGTGATTACCCGTCGCAATGGGCGGTGATTGGCTCGATCGCCTCGAAGACCGGCTGCACGGGGGAGACGCTGCGCAAATGGGTGCGGCAGACCGACACACCGATCCCCGCCTCTGCCTCGCCCCAAACTTATCCGGTGTTCGCGGACCCATTGGTTGTATTTCGTCGGAGTGATTGCGCGGCGGCGCCGGCGTGGATCGGATGCTTCCTTGGCATTCGGGTTACCAATCAAAGCACAATCTTAAAATGCTAGTTAAATCAATACGGTAGAGTTTCCAAGTTCATTTGCATCCGCCCGCGAGTCTCTAACAAGCGACACGGTGAAGTCTCGCTGACAAAGTCCGAATGACGCGCCCGCGATACACATCGAGAAATTTTCTCCCGATCATGCCCATGCTGGCGAGAATCCCACTTGCATTCATCATCATTGCGCCCATATTCGCGAAGTTATCGAGAGCGCAGCGACGGCAACGACGATTATCGCGCGACGGCTCCTCTCGAGATGGAGATGGCTCCTGAAATGGCAGCAACCGATCTAGGTTCATCAGCTCCGTCGGAGCCTGAAGAGCCTCCCAGTCCCGACGGGACATTCATAGTTTCTCCGATCAACCTGAACATTGACACGCCGCGCGTTCCAGTTCCCGCCACGGCGACGCCTCGACTGTTGCGACTGCCTCGGCCGGTGCGGGAAAGCTTTCCCAGCGGGCCCGAGGCACGGGCGTTTCGCAAGGCGTTCTTTCCGCATGTGAGCTCGGAAGATTGGAACGATTGGCGCTGGCAGGTCCGTTCGCGGATCAAGACCCAGGCTGAGCTCGAGCGGATCTTCGAGCTCTCTGAAGACGAGCGCGACGCGGTGTCCCGGCACAAGGGCTCACTGCCGGTTGGCATCACGCCCTACTACGCCAGCCTGATGGGCCGGACCGATCCCTTCGAGCCGCTGCGGCGCACCCATATTCCGGTCGGGCAGGAGTACCTGCGCACGCCGGGCGAGGCCGATGACCCCCTGGGCGAGGACCACCACGCAGCGGTGCCGGGGCTGGTTCACCGCTACCCGGACCGCGTCCTGTTCCTGGCGACCGGCTTCTGCTCGACCTATTGCCGCTACTGCACCCGCTCGCGGATGGTTGGCGAGGCGGGCGGGGACTACAGCTTCTCGCGGTCGCAGTGGGAGGCCGCCTTCGCCTATATCGCAGCGCACCCTGAGATCCGAGACGTGCTGATATCCGGCGGCGACCCGCTGACGCTGGCGGATGATAAGCTCGACTATCTGATCGGGCGGCTGCGTGCGATCAAGCATGTCGAGTTCATCCGGCTCGGCACCAAGGTGCCGGTGGTGGTGCCGATGCGGGTGACACGTTCGCTGGTCCGGGTGCTGCGTAAGCACCATCCGCTGTGGATGAGCATCCACTTCACCCATCCCACCGAGTTGACGCCCGAAGTCACCAAGGCGATGGCACGGTTGGCGGATGCAGGGATTCCGCTCGGTAGCCAGACAGTGCTGCTGAAGGGCATCAACGACACTGTGCCGGTGATGAAACAGCTGATGCACGGGCTGCTGATGCGCCGGGTCAAGCCGTACTACCTGTACCAGTGCGATCCGATCACTGGGTCGGCCCAGTTCCGTACGCCGGTGTCGAAAGGCGTCGAGATCATCGAGGGACTTCGCGGACATACCACCGGCTACGCGGTGCCGCAGTTCGTTGTCGATGCACCGGGCGGCGGCGGCAAGATTCCGATCCTGCCAGAGTATGTCGTTGGCCGCGACGGCGACGACCTGCTGCTGCGGAACTTCGAGGGCAACATCTACCGCTACACCGACCCCGGCGACAAAGTGGGCGCTGATTGGGTGGTTCCAATCGAGTATCGGAGGGCATGACGATGCGCATTGGTTTTGTCTACGACGCCCGCGACGAGTACCTGGCGCTGGGCTATTCCGAGCTTGAGGTGGCCGAGTTCGATACCGCCTCGACCATCGAGGAGATCGAGGCGGCGATGCGCCGGTGCGGCGCTTCGGTCGAGCGGGTTGGGAGGGGGCAGGCCCTCGCCCGGCGGCTGGCTGCGGGCGATCGCTGGGATCTGGTGTTCTCGATTGCCGAGGGCGTGCATGGCCGGGCGCGCGAGGCACAGGTGCCGGCGCTGTGCGAGATGTTCGACCAAGCCTATGCCTTCTCCGATCCGCTGACTATGGCAGCGACTCTCGACAAGGTGGTCGCCAAGCGGCTGGTGCGTGATCAGGGGGTGCCGACGGCGGACTTCGCGCTGCTGAGGCGACCCGGGGATGCGCAATCGGTGGGCCTTGCCTTTCCGCTGTTCGTCAAACCGGTCGCCGAGGGCACCGGCAAGGGTTGCGAGGCAGCTTCGATCGTCTACGACCGGGCGGAATTGGAAGAAGCCGCTGCGCGGCTGATCGGACGCTTCACCCAACCGGCGATCGCCGAGCCGTTCCTGCCGGGCCGGGAGTTCACCGTGGGGATCATCGGCAACGAAGCGCAGGCCGAGGTCATCGGCGTGCTCGAGATCACCTTGCGGCCCGAGGTCGAGGACCGGGTCTATTCCTTCGACAACAAGGAGGAGTGCGAGTCGCGGGTGATCTACAGCCTGGCGAATGATCCCGAGGCGCAACTGGCCGGGCGACTGGCGCTGGACGCCTATCACGCCCTCGATTGCCGCGATGCCGCGCGGGTCGACATGCGGTCCGACGCCGCTGGCGTGCCGCAGTTCCTTGAGGTCAACCCGATCGCCGGCTTGCACCCGGTCCATTCCGACCTGCCGATGCTGTCTGAGATGGCCGGGCATAGCTACGACTGGCTGATCGGTGGAATTCTGGACGCTGCGGCGGGGCGGCTTGGACTTGACCGGGCGATGCTAATTTCCGTGGCGGCCTGATCGATGCCAAAGAACTTCGTGCCGGTGATCCATTCGGCCATTCCGGACCGGCCCGATGAGCAGGACACGCTTGACACCGCCGCTGCGGTCACTGCGGCATTGAGGCGGTTGGGTTTTTCTCCCGAGATCATTGACATCGGTTCCGACTTCGCGCCGCTGGATCAGCTCGCGGTCATCCGACCCCACGCCGTGTTCAACCTTGTTGAAGCGATTGGCGGCGACGGATCGCTGGCACATCTGCCGGTCCGGGTGATGGAGCAGCTTGGGCTGAGCTATACTGGCGCCAGTGCCGACGCCTGCGAACTGACCAGTTCGAAGCTCCATACTAAGACAGTTATTGCCGAGCTCGGCGTACCGACGCCGCGCTGGTGGAATGACGTCGGCGACGTGCCCGCCGGGATCAGGGTGATCGTCAAGCCCGAACGCGAGCACGCATCGCTTGGAATTGACGCAGACTCCGTCGTCGACGGTCGCGATGCCAGCGGCGAGATTGCCCGCCGCGAGCTGCGTTTCGGGGGGCATTTCTTCGCCGAGGAGTATATTGAGGGACGGGAATTCAATGTGGCGCTGATCGAGCACGATGGTGCGCCGTTGGTGCTGCCGATCCCGGAAATCCTGTTTGATGACCTGCCTGCCGGGCGGCCACACATCGTCGACTACGAGGCAAAATGGGACCCGGCAAGCCACGCCTACAACAACACGCCGCGTCGCTTCGGTGTCGAAGGTCGCGAACCGGTTCTTGCCGCCGAGCTTGCGCGTCTGGCCCTTGGGTGCTGGCACGTTGCCGGGTTAAGCGGCTATGCGCGGGTTGATTTCAGGGTCGACTGCCTGGGCCGCCCCACCGTGCTCGAGATCAACACCAATCCTTGTCTTGCGCCGGACGCCGGGTTTGTTGCCACTGCCGCCGCGGCAGGGATCGTCTATGATGACGTGATTGCGCGGGTCGTCAGTGCCGCAAGGATCAGAACAGCAAAGGTTGCTTGACATGCTGCGAATTCGAAAGATCCGGGACATGCGTGTCCCGGCTGACCGGGCGACTGTGGCCGAGGTTCAGGAGATCCTGCGGGTGCAGTTTCCGGGCATCAGCGCAGCCGACATCGCCAAGCTGCCGTCGCAGCTGGAGGATCCGCTGAAGCATGGGTTCGTCTCGGAGATCTTCGTCGCCGAGACCGGCGAGGGAGCGATGCGGGCGTTCGCCGTGATGTTGTATTTCCCCGACCTGCGTTTTGCCTATCTCGAGACGATCTCCACCGCGCCGGGGCGTACCGGTGGCGGTATTGGCGCGGCGCTTTACCAAGAACTGCGCGACGAGGCACGGGAGTTGGGCGCCAACCGGTTGTTTTTCGAGTGCCTGCCGGACGACCCGGCGCTGAGCCCCGACCCCAAGATCCGGCGCCAGAACGAGTCGCGGCTGAAGTTTTACGAGCGCTACGGCGCCCGGCCGATCATCGGCACGCTGTACGAGACACCGGTCAACGCCGGCGACACTGACAGCCCGTATCTGGTGTTCGATGGTCTCGGTCAGCACGAACTGCCGAAACCGGCCGAACTGGCCGCGATCATCGAAGCTATTCTCCAGCGCAAATACGGTGATGTGTGCCCGGAGGAATACATCCGGAAGGTCGTCGCCTCGGCCCGCGCCGGCACGCCGAGACTGCGGCCGCCGCGTCTGGTCGAGGCGACCGTGACACCGACCCCGTGCGACGCCCTGAAGATCCCGCTGGTGGTCAACGACCGGCATTTGATCCACCACGTCCGCGAGCGCGGCTATGTAGAATCGCCGGTGCGAGTCGGCGCCATCCTCAAGGAGCTCGCCCGAACGGATTTATTTGAGACCATCCCGGCCCGGCAATTCTCCGACCGTTGGATCCGCGAGGTGCATGACGGCGGGCTTGTCGAGTATCTGCGCCGGGCCTGCGCCGAGGCGCCGGAGAAAAAGTCGATCTACCCCTACGTCTTTCCCGTCCGCAACGCCGCGCGCCAGCCGAAGGAACGCTCGGTGCTGGCGGGCTACTGGTGCATCGACACCTTTACCCCGATCAACCGCAATGCGTTCCCAGCGGCGCGCCACGCGGTCGATTGCGCTCTGACCGCAGCCGACAAGGTTCTGGCTGGCGCGCCGGTCGCCTATGCGCTGGTACGGCCGCCCGGACACCATGCCGAGCGCCGCACTTTTGGCGGGTTCTGCTATTTCTGCAATGCCGCGATCGCCGCGAACTACCTGTCGAAACATGGCCGGGTGGCGATTCTCGATATTGACTATCACCACGGCAACGGCCAGCAGGACATTTTCTACGAGCGCCGCGATGTGCTGACCGTGTCGGTGCATGGTGACCCGAGCTTCGCCTATCCGTATTTCACCGGCTTTCGCGATGAAAAGGGCCGGGGCGCTGGGGCCGGTTTCAACCTGAACATCCCGTTGCCGGAAAAGATCACGCCCGACGAGCATCATGCGGCGGTCGTGCGGGGATTGCGCCGCATTGCCCGGCATGAGCCGGCCTATCTGGTGGTCGCCATCGGCTACGATACCGGCAAGGGCGACCCGACCGGGACCTGGTCGAACACCGCGGCTGATTTCCGCAGGCTCGGCCGGCTGATCGGCGCTGCGGGATATCCGACTGTGGTGGTTCAGGAGGGCGGCTACCGGGTGCGGACGCTGGGAACCAATGCCCGCAATTTCTTCGCGGGCCTTGCCGATGGTGTCGCCGCGGCGCAGCCCGCGTCCCGCAAGCGGCCCGCGCCACGGCCGGGAGCGACCGCCGCTGCGCTGAACTGGCGCGAGGCGGTCACTTCGGAGGACGCGGCGCGCGTACGCCGTCTCGTTGCCGGCACCGGAATGTTCTCGGCAGCCGAGGTCGATATCGCGGTCGAGTTGGTCGAGGAGCGCGTCGCCAAAGGCCGCGACTCCGGCTACGAATTCGTCGTCGCCGAGGAAGATGGCCGGATGATCGGATACAGTTGTTACGGCGCTACCCCGGCAACAAAGGGTACCATCGATCTCTATTGGATCGTCGTCGGCGCCGACTATCAGGGCCGGGGTTTTGGCCGCGAAATACTGGCCCGGACCGAGGCGGCCGTCCGGTTGATTGGCGGGGCGCGGCTCTATGTCGATACCTCGGGTTCCGAGAAATACGCACCGACACGGAACTTCTACCGCAGATCCGGCTTTCGCAAGGTGGCGGAACTGCCGGATTTCTACGGCGCGGGCGACAGCAAGGTCATCCTGGTCAAGGAAGTTTCAAAATGAACAACGCAGCGGCCTCGGCGCCGCCAGTCGAAATGCTTGAGGTCAATTGGTCCGCTCCGCCGCCCAAAATCGCGCCCGGAACCTCGCCCGGACGCGGCCGAGGCCTGTTCGCCACCGCGCCGATCGCCGCTGGGGACGTCATCGACCGCGTCTGTACAATCCCGCTCACCAGTGCGCAATGCGATGCGCTCGAAGGCATCCTGCCACTCGGCGACTATTACTTCCGCCATCCGATGAACGCGGAAGAAGGGCTGTTGTTGTTGGGACTGGTCAGCCTCGCCAACCACTCGGACGACCCGAATGCATCCGTGCGGTTTGCGCAAAGCGAGAACGTAGGCTGGATCGCCGAGCTTGTCGCACTTCGCCCAATCACGCCACACGCCGAGATCACACACCGCTACAGATGCGCCCCCTGGTTTCAGCTCGCCTAGCGCAAACGGTTTAATCTGGCCGCCGATTTTACGGGCGAGATATTTCCCTGAGGTACGCCGAGTCAAGCTGTTAAAGGTTGTCGGTTTCATTGTATCGTTTGCCGAGCGTTAGAGCGTTATCCATCTATTCCGGCTCATATCCTGCGGCGGTGAAGTAGTTTTTGCATTCGTCCGGGGTGAAGGCGCCGAGGATCTCACCGACCTTGTTCCAGAGCGCCTCCTTTGTTCGGGCGGCAGCCTTG